>JBDNHJ010000208.1:0-17958 GCA_041688835.1 Fuerstiella sp. | reverse complement strand
GCCGGTGGTATCGGTGGTGGTGGCGGTGGATTCGGCGGCGGAGGCCAAGGTGGCCAAGGTGGCGGTGGCCAAGGTGGAGGACAGCAAGGTCAGCAGGGCCAACAAGGTGGCGGTGGTGGCGGTGGAACATTGACACTGCAACAGCCAGTAGTTGAGAACATCAGCGTGTCGACCACAGTCAGCGTACCAGACGGCGGAACAGTTCTGCTCGGCGGTATCAAACGTCTGCGTGAGGGCCGAAATATGGCTGGTGTGCCAATCCTGAACAAGATCCCCTACATCAGCCGCTTGTTCAAAAACAGTGGTGTGGGACGTGAAACGGAGAGTGTGATGTTGATGGTGACTCCTCGGATCATCATCCACGAAGAAGAGGAAGAGTTGATTCTTGGGACTTCGGGCCCATAGCAACAGGCGACGTTAGTCTGGCATTGCGGGTCCAGTCTGACACACATCCCGTCCGGATCAGGTGCGGTCTGACCGGACGGGAACTACGCCTGACAGACTCCGCGATATTCCTCGCTACCCTCAACGGGCAGCGACGGGGTCCGGTCGCCACGAAATGCGGGTTTCGTGGCGGCCTTTTTTATGCGCCCAGAAGATGCGGGGAACGCGACGTCAACCAACAGCGTCCCGGCGGAAGTTATGCCGCGTGGGTCGAGCTTCGCCGCGTTGGTCGAGTGATCGAAAGAGTCACTGCAGCATGCGGCTGCTCAGTCGGCCCAGCCATAATCCGACTTTTCCTGCCCCTACCTGTCCGCGTTCTTTCGTCCCATTATTGCTGCAGAAATGTAATGAGATCAGCCAAATCCTGTGGCGTCAGAATTTTGTCCATTCCCTTTGGCATCAGCGACAGCGATGCGGGTTGAATCTCTTCGATGTCGCTGCGAGCGATATGGCGGACTTTCTCGGCGTCAATCGCCAGCACAATCTTTTCGCGGTCCTCTGAACGAATGATGCCGGATTCCGTCAGGCCGTTCGTCCCGACCACGGTGACCGGTTCGTAACCTCGAACAAGGCTGGCACTCGGGTAGATGATGGCTTCCAGCAGATCACGAGTGTTGCGAACTTGGCCAATGTTGGTCAGATCTGGACCCAGTCGTCCGCCGTTGTAGCCTCGTGCATGGCACGCAATGCAATTGGCCACTTTGCTGTTGAAGATTTCGTGTCCCCGACGAGCATCACCGGGTTTCAGTTTAGCCAGCAGCGATTCCAGATGAGCAGTCTGTTGTTCGACCGATGCGTTCAGTTTTGACAGCAGTCGCTTGCCTGCAAGCTGAGTGGATGTCGGAGACTTCGTCAACACAGCCTGCAACTGATCCACTCGCAAACCCTGAAAACCTGGCGACGTTTCGATTGCCGTCAGAAACTGTTGTCCGAATTGGTCGCTGGTGCTGGCGAACGCTGGAAGCAAAGCTGCCAATTCGAACGGGCCGAATTGGCGAAGCGCGGGCAGCAACCGCGATTGTTGTTCGGCAGTCAATGTGGCTTTGGCCAGTATGCTGGCAGCGGGAGTTCTCTGGCCCAATTCCGCATCGCTGGTGAGTGCCGACATTAGCCATGTGAACAGGTCGTCTGGCACCTGGGCAAGCGGGCGGCAGATCTGCAAAGCGTCAAGCCGCGGGCCGTTCGCGATGGAGGAATTTCCTGCAAGGGCCTGCAAAGCGTTGTTCAACTTAACATGCACGCCCTTCGGCATTGGCCAGCGTTGAATTTCTGCGATCGCGTCGGCCTGCAGGGTTGGAGACAGTTCCGGCAGAGTGTGAGCCGCCTGATCCAGCCAGCTCTGCGGCACCGTCGACAGACCGGCAGCCGTCATCGCCTGCAAAGCGACGGTTTGTTGTTCGGGCGATCCGTTTTGCAGAGTCAACTGCAACAGATTTTGAATCGGGACAGACTTCGCCAGTCGGCCCAGTTGTTCCGTCAGCAGGTCTGAAGAATCCGGTGCCACACTGTTCAGTTCCGCGGCGTAGAAGGCAAACAGTTTCTGACCCCATTCTGTGTGATGTCCGGCGATCCAGGCCGCGGTCCGTGCGACAGATGCGCTTTCATGACTCAGAAACGGCAGAATGGTATCGGCGGTCAGATGATCCCCCGGCATCTGATCCAGCGCAACCAAAGCTCCGCGAATGACATGCGGATCGTCAGACTGCAGACCCGCCTGAGTTCCCGTGGCATCGCCGAGTTCAATCAGCGCATGGATGAAGGCGTGTTCGCGGACTCGAACCGCCGAAGACGTCGGACTTCCGGTTTCGTCGTAGTCGGTTGGAAGAAAATTGTGCAACGACAACGCCGTCAGCAGTTCCGAAGTTGCTCGGCGATCGTTGATTCGCCCCAAAGCGTCCGCCGAAAGCCTTGCAGTCCGCATGTCATCTCGTGTGACGAACGGTGAAACCACATCAAACGCGGCGGAATCACGCCACAACGAAATCGCATACAGACACGCATCGTTCATGCTTTTGTCGACGGCAGGAACGGCGCCTCGAATGATCGCTCGCGCCTCGGGTAGATCCATTCCGGCCAAAATCCAGATCGCTCGTGTAGGAACCATTGGCGCTTCATGAGTCAATGCTTCTCGCAGCGCCTGCAACGCGGGCTGTCCCCTTCGTCGCAGGCTTTTAACGGCGCGTTCGCGGACAGAAGTTCGTGGATCGTTTAACAGATCGACCAACTGAGAACTGGTCAGGTCATTCCATGCCAGCTTGCTGCCCAGCGGATCTTCGATCTGCGGCTGGTCCTTGTGTTTCAGGCGATAGATGGCGCCGAAGACATCGGGCTTGGCCAGCTGCGAAGTTGGGCAGCAGATTTTGTACCAGCCACCCGTATCGACAATCAGCACACTTCCGTCCGGAGCCAACTGGACATCCGTTGGATGAAAGTCCGGATGATCGCAGGCCACCAGATCTCGTTCATGCGTGATAAATGTCGAACCGCTCCGTTCCAGCTGATGATCAACCACTTTGTGCAGGTTAAAATAGCATGCCAGCAACCGCTGCTGTTGCGTTCCCCAAAACGGATCGCGACTGTCGATCGCCAGCAGCCCGCACGGAGCAGCCGCACCCATATGCGTCATCACGGGCATCACGCTTCCGGTCATCGGGTGTTCGTAAATGGACGCATGGTCTTTGCCGTAGACTCCGCCATAAATCGAATGAATCAACCCATCGCGCCGTCCGTTGGCCGGATGCTGAAAGAATGTGCAACTCAGAAAACGTTCGCCGTTGGGAAGAAAGGCGACATTCACCGGGTTGTCCATGCCACCGGTCAGGACAGATTCCATACGACTGCCGTCGGGAAGCGAACGAAAGATGTGCGATGACCGCGTGGTGAAGTCGCGTCCATTGATTTGATGAGTCTGTTCGGCGAACGCTCCTTTGCACCAATAGAACCATCCGTCCGGCCCCAGATACGGGCCATGCAGGTCATTGCCGCAGCCGGTCAGTGTTTGTCCGTCGTACCAGATATCGCGCTGATCACAATGGCCGTCGCCGTCGGTATCGGTCAGCTTCCAGATATGAGGTGGTGCGGCAACGTACAAAGAACCTTCGTACCACAGGCAGCCTTCCGGAAACATCATGCCGTCGGCAAACAGTGTGCTTTGATCGTAGACGCCGTCGTTGTTGGTGTCGATCAGTTTGCGAATGCGGTGCGGCTTCAGTTCCAGTTGTTTGTCGGCTCGATCCGACATCCCGGCAGAGTCGGTCACATACAGAGCACCCTGTTCATCAAACGACATCGCCATCGGTCGCTCGACCAGATCGGGAGTGGTGACCAGTTCGATCTGACAGCCGTCAGGGATTCGCAATTGGTAAGAACCAACTTTGATTTCTTCCGCATGCGACGGAAGGCAGCACAACAAAGCCGTGACAAATGCCAGCAATCCGGAATCATGCGTCATGGTTTTAATCGCTTCGAAAGAACTTAGACGAAGAAGGAATCCACGCAGCTGTGACTGGCAAGCTGCGAGCCGGAAATTGTAGTCAACCGCGATAGAAAGCAATCGTCGTGGCCCAATTCAAACTGCAGATGCCGCAAATCGGCGAACGTTTGAATCGGAAAGTGCAACACAAATCCAAGTGTTTTCATCGCTCGTCCTTCGCCAAAATCTTCGTTGTTCCTCCTTTTGAGTTACGGAACGGCTCCGACGAATCGCGCCAGAGTTTCCAGATTTCTGGCGAACGTCTTCATGTCGATCACTTTGAGCGACGCGCCCTGATGCTCCATTTTTCCGTCTTCAACCCACGCTCCACGCTCGTCCAGCGACTGCACAATTTCCGCAGCGCGCTTCGCAATTTTTGAGGATAACTTTTCCGGCGTGACCGAAACGTGCTGTGGTTTAAGGTTCCGCAGCGGCGTGTTTAACGCCGCTTCATAGGTGCGTTCAATGGAATCCAGCTTTGAACCAACCTTAAACGCATAGTGCGTCGGCACGTCTGCATCGTGATAGGTCAGTTCGTATTCACGTGTAAAAAACAGCGGCCGGTTGGTTTGCAATTCGTAAAACCGAGCCAACTGTCCATCGTTCAGTACAGACTTGCGGTAATAGCTGATTGCTCTTGGCAAAGGGGCCAGAAATTTCTTGTCGCCGGTGATGCGATAGACATCGATGAGCTTGTTCATCACACCTTGAGCTTCACCGCCCGTGATGGCAGGCGGTTCAAACTTTCGAGCCCAAACGGGATGCATGTCGGAATCGTACTGTTGAGCCCAGCCGGGCTGCGGGTCCGGCATCTGCGCCAGCAGAAAGAACTCCGCCGTCCTGACGGCCGCTCCGTAACAGTCGCTGCGATTGTAAATTCGGTGAGCTTCAAACAGCATGTCAATCAGATGTGACATATTGCCGTCATTCAGCGTGTAGTGGCCGGTATATTTTTTCTTCGGAAATGTCTGTGGCCATTCCTCTGGATACGAAGCCCGTTTCACCGGAAACTGACTGTGGTCGAGCGTTTCTGAAAACTGCTGAGGCCACGCGCCGTTTGGATACTGTGCTTTCAGGATCTGCTGCAGCGCGTATTCAACGGCTTCGTGAATGTCTGCGTTCTGAAACGTTAGCTCTTCGTCAACATGCATCAACAGCAGCAACGCAGACTGAGTTTTGTTATCGTCGAACGTGGTGCTGTTGCTGCGGCCCGTCTGTTTTTCGTTCACGCGATAGCGGTACTTCTTGCGACCTTCCGGACCCAAATCGAAATGGGAACTCCAGCCACCAGATTCCAACTGCGCGCGCACCAGTGCCAAAGCCACTTCGATGGCCGCTGTCCGGCACTGTTCTTCGCCAGACAATCGCCACGCCTTCAGAAACGCTTCGCCAACAGATGGCGCGCCTGGTGGCTGAGTCCACCCGCTGGTTTTCGTGGCCATTTCTTCCCCCTCCTGAGCAGAAAGATCGGCCGCGTACTTCCACAGATAGGCTCCTTCGTAACCCACATTGCCGCGATAAAACGCAAGGACTTTTTCGAGCGTTTTTCCTGCCTCGCCCTGACTGATGGTTTGCGCTGCCGCGCTGGAAGTCACAGCTGCCAGCAATAATGCGGCGATCGCTGGTCGGCGAATGAGCGATAAACAAGCGGTCTTCAATGGACTCTCTCCTTTGGAATTACTGCGACTTTGAATGCTCGCACGGAATCACAGGTGCATCCATCTGTCGGAACGACAAAGAGTATCAGACCACGAATGGACACGAATGAACACGAATACGCGGCATGAAATTCGTGTCCATTCGTGTTTATTCTTGGTTCAGGACGCACAGCACAAAGAATCCGGTAGAGTCACGAAATTTCTTCATAAATCTACTTACTCAGAATGGCCTTTTCAATTGCCAGCCTTCCTCGCGCCGGAAGCCAAATGGACAGACATGGATCGCAATTTGGCTGCGGCTGTGTCAACTTCCGGCCCTTCGACGAAACCTTGTACACTTCGTCAGGAAGAGGTAACTCGCAGACATCAGAAGTCGGGTGGGGACTTCTGATGTCTGTTCGACTCACACGTCACTGACGTCCGGCCCGGCTGCGGTGCGCGACAAATCGCAGTTTCGGGGAAATCTGGAGATCGATGTCGCTGTGGTTTTTGTTCCCTCGCAGTGTGTTCGCCGGGCCGCCGAAGCGAACGTGGCTGCTTACAGGACGGCACTCAACAATTGTCGTCCCAGTTGTTGGACTAGGTCTTCCGTGGAAGCATTCAGCGTGATTAGTTGATTGCGGCCACCGACGTTGACATCGAGCGTGACGCGAACTCCGGCACTCGCAAAGTTGGCTACGTTGCCTTCAATCGTAATGCGATTGACTCGAATACTGTCCACGGCGTTCAGAGCCTCGAAAACTCCAGCATTGGCATGTTCCACACCGTCCAGAATCAATTCTGCAGCGTCTAGGCCAAGGTCGGCTACGGCCAGCATTGCCTTCAGTCGCAGCACTTCCGGGTTGGCTTCCACTCCCGCGTTGTCCAAGACCCAACCCGCAGAGCTTCGAACCGCCTTGTACGCCACATTGGCGGCGTTATGGGCCACAACCTGTGCCGCGTAACGACCTGCTCGATACGCGTAACTGGCGTACCTTGAAGCTTCAATAGCTTTGTGGTGCGGCTTGTTGTACCACTTGGCGTTCTTTGTCGCTGCAACCGCGCTACGCCAGCGTTTGTGGGCGGCTTGCCTTTGGTTGTACCAATAGGTCTTACCGGATTGGGCACGGTCGACGACGACTTTGGCTTTGTCGATATTGGACTTCACCTTGTCAACGTCTTCTTGAGCCTCGGCACGTGCTTCCGCGAGGTCTGCTTCTAGGCTTTGCACGCCACGCCTTGCGAAGTCGACGCCTGACTGAGCATGATCAATGGCTGTCTGTGCGGCATCGGCAACGGCCCTCAAATTCTTCGTCAAATTGTCTTTGACGGCATTGATGGCACCCCCACCGGAAGTGGCAACGAAGCGAATGCCGCTTTGGTCGACAATGAACTGCACCGAAGCCGACAGCCCATGCATGTCGACGGCCGCTTCTCCCTGCAAAGAGAAGCTGTTGGAACTGATTTTTCCGGCAAGCGAAACTTCCGCCCCCAACAGGTTGGCCGTCCCTGCGACATGGAAATGTGAATCCGTCGTTGCGATGCGGATGTCTACCAGAACATCGTTCAATTCGACAGGCCCCAGATTCAGTTCGGGAATATCGAGACCCACCTCAAAGACGCCGCTGGCCAGATCGACAATGAACTCCCCACTTCCCAGCAGTTTGCCGTCGTTGTAGAACGCTCCACCGATGCCGAACCCGTCGGTGATTCCCAGAGCTTCGTTGCCGCCATTCGGAGCGAAATTGACATAGGCGGTGCGCAGTTCAAGATCCCCCAGCGCGCCGTCCGGAATTTCGGCGGCGGTCGGGTCACTCGCCCCATTTATCGTGTTGGCGAAGTCGATCAAATCGTCGCTTTCCAGCGAATCAATGGCACCTCGGAAAGCCACTTCCCAACCGGTGGCCCCAAAACCCAGCAGACCGGCGACAGCCAAGTTGCTGCTGCCGATCTCCATCTCCGCACCCAGCCCAATAAACATGCTGGCACCGCCATCACCGGATTCGGCTCCCAGCGTCAGCACGATGTCGTTCAGATTTAAACCAGGGACATCGAAGGCGTTGTCCCACTCGGCCACACGGCCCGTAAAGCTGGCTTGAGTCTCATTCCGACTGACCGAAAACGCGCCTTCCAAATCAACGTCGATGTTGCCCAAGTCCATCGTTGAATCCACGGCAACTTCAATGCCGTTTGCGCCACTCGTGACCGTCAGGTCGGCGTCGTTCAACGTGAATCCGGGGATGCCCAGCAGATCCGTAAATCCGATCGATGCGGGAGGGCTGAAGGTGAAGTCGATCCCGGACGGACTGATGTCCAGATCGCCAATCATATCGATGTAACTACCAAACAGTTGCAGGTCGGTGTCCAGATCGATTTCGAGCCCCGTGACGCCCGCTCCAGCACCAATGGTCAGCGCAGTGTCTCGTAAGTTTAGTCCGGGAATTCCAAAGGCACTGGTCCATGAGCCTGCGACGACGCCAGTGAAGGAACCACTGACACCGGTTTCATCGATATCCACGTCACCGGTGACGGCGATTCCCTGTCCGAAAAGATCCATGTCGGCGTCGAGACTCATGCCCAGCGTGCTGTTGGCGTTTCTGTCACGCACTGCATTGATTGTCATCCGCGTGTCGCGCAGACTCAGCCCCGCAATTCCGAAGGCATTCACCCATTCGGCGGCAACGCTTCCGGTCAACGTTCCATCAATGCGGTCCGGATCGACGGCAATCGAACCCGAAACCTTCGCGTTTGTACCGTTGAGGTCCATGTCGGCCAACAGATCGAATCGCAGATCGTGGTCGTCTTGGCGATTGGAGAATGCAACAATGTCCAGTTCTGTGTCCGATAGGTCCAGACCATCGATACCGAACGCATCGTCCCAAAAATCAACAGAGCCATTGAAGACAGCGTCGATCTGATCCGGAGTGATGTCGACGCTGCCAGTGACGTCAATCTCGATGTCGTCCACCTCCATCGCGGCAACAAGATCGACGTACAGGCTGTGTTGGTCTTCACGGTCTGAATAGGCCGCGATATTGACTTCACTGTTTGTCAGGTTCAGACCGTCGATACCAAAGGCGTCATCCCAGTTGTCGACTGAGCCGTTGAAGACAGCATCGATCTGATCGGGAGTGATGTCCACACTGCCGGAAACTTTGATGGCCGTGTCTTCGACAATCATGTCGGCGCTCACGGCAAAGCCAAATTCTTGGTTATCGTCGGCGTCGACGTGACCACTGGCCGTCAGCACACAATCCGTCAGATCAAGTCCGGCAATTCCGAAGGCGTCGTCCCAATTGGCAACCGTGCCAGTGAACGTGGCGGTGGTGGTGGCATCAGAAATGTCCACTGTGCCATCGACGCCGATCTGTGTGTCGGACACCTGCAGCGTAGAACTCAGTTCAACACGATAGCCGTCACCATCGTGTACCTCGGTACCAGCCCGAACCGTCAGACTGGAACTGGTCATGTCCAAGCCGTCGATGCCGAATGCATCGTTCCAGTTTGAAACGCCGCCTGTCACAACAACATCAACTCCATCCGTTGACACAGTAGCGCCGCCCGTCACTTCGATGGACTGACCGGCCACGTTAACATCACCCACGACATCGACCTGCAGTCCAATGCGACCGACTTCGTCAAATTCAGGCGTCACACTCACATTGCTCGGAATCAGATCCAGACCGGGAACGCCAAACGCATCATCCCCGATTCCCTGACTGTCGCTGGTTTGAATCCAGTTCCATCCGTCTCCGCCGTCGAGGACGTCGGAAGCCGTGTCCGAGTACAGAAAGTCGTTGCCAGCGTCGCCATTCAGACGCACGGGAATGTCCGTCTGATGGCTAAACAAAATATCGTTGCCTCCCAGTCCAGACACGTTAATAGCGGTTGCGGTATCAAACGACTTGCCTTCGTATTCTGTCAGGATCGTGTCTTCTGTGAAGACTTTGAGTCCTAGGTCGTCCTGCTGAACGGCGATGAAATCATTTTCCTCCGAACCACTGATTTCCAAAACATCACCATCCCACGCCATGGTGGCCGTCAACAGCTGACGTGCTTCCAATCGTTCCAAAGCGGCCATCCGATCGTGAGGTTGTCGGCGGCGGCGACCCTTGGCTGGAGATTTACGGAAGACGTTAGAAAGCAGAGTGGAAGTTTTCATGGTTCGGTCCGTTTTCGAAAAGTGATGTCTGGACGTCAGAAGGACCATCGCCTTCTCTGTCCCTTGCTCGCAGGGCCGCACCAAGATCGGACAGCCGACGGAGAAAAAAATCCGAAAACGACAAAAGCCCATGAAATCAGCGGAATAAGCACACCCTTTCGACGTCATTCCTGTAGTTTTCGGGCATCGCGTGACACTTGGGCAGCGCTCAGAGAAGATTGGACCACCTGCTGCGAGTCACAAAAAAGTGAAACAACAACACGCTTATTAGTTCGTCTGAAATTATGGCTCGACCTTCCGAACAATCTGTCACTGGCTGGCTGGCCGATCTGCGTCACGGCGGAGATTCCGTGGCCAGTCGTGTGTGGGAACGCTATTTTCAAAAGCTGGTCCGACTGGCCAGCAACCATCTGCGCAATGCGGAAACTCGCGTTGAAGACGAAGAAGACGTGGCGCTGAGCGTTCTGCAGAGCCTGTGTGCCGGAGCGACCGGCGATCGCTTTCAGAATGTTGGCGACCGTCATCAGTTGTGGGTTTTGCTGGCCACCATGACGCATCGAAAATGCGTCAACCGCATTCGTCGCAATGTGGCTCAAAAACGCGGTGGCGGTGAAGTCGTTGGCGAGAACGATTTGGCAGGTGCGGGCGCGTCGATTGGAGACATGACGCTCGATGATCTGGAATCTGCAGTGCCCACCGCAGAAACCTTGGCCATTTTGCAGGAAGATTACGAGCAACTCATGAAGATGCTACGCAACGACGAAATGCGGCAGGTGGCTCTGTGGAGAATGGAAGGACATTCGATGTCCGATATCGCCGAAAAGCTAAACCTTTCGGAACGGTCAGTGCGACGTAAACTCGACCTCATTCGCGATACTTGGCTGGAACGTGTGGAAGAAGAATAGCGGGCAGAAGATCATGAACGCACCTCTCGACATTCGCAACCAGATTGATGTTCTGTGCGACGCATTCGACCGCGATTGGTCAGGACATTCACCGGGTGCCATTTTAGAACTGCTGGAACACCTGTCCGGCGAATATCGCTCGCAACTGCTGCGTGAACTGGTGCAGATCGATCACGAACGTTGTCAAGCATCGGGCCGAATCCTAGCGGTCAAAGACTACCGTCCGTACTTTCCGGACGACGCCGCCGCAATTGACGAACTGATCTGCAAAGCCGAATCGGCCGATCGACAACACGAAGGCACGCTGCCGCATGTCAACAACGGCGGATTAAAGTCGTTCGCTGATATCTGCAGTGGCGAAAACATCGGTGTCTATCGCCTAGAAGAACGCCTCGGCGAAGGCGGAATGGGAGTTGTGTACAAGGCCGTTCACGAGGAACTCGGACGCGCCGTCGCTTTGAAAATTCTGGCGTTTCCACTGAATGAAGCGATTTCTCGGTTTCAGTTTGAAGCCAGCACAATCGCCGGGCTGAACCATCCGCACATTGTGCAGATCTTCGAAACCGGTCAGCACAACGAACGCCCCTATCTGGTTTTGGAATTGATGCACGGTGGCAGCTTGGATGATCTGCTGCGCCGCGAACTGCCGTCTGCCAAACGAGCGGCGGAAATTGTTGTTCAGTTGGCCGATGCCGTCGCCGCCGCACATCGGTTGGGCATCATTCATCGCGACTTAAAGCCCGCCAATGTGCTGATGGACCTGAACGGTAATGCCAAGCTGGCCGACTTCGGCTTGGCTCGGAATCTGAATGCCGACAGTCAGACGTTGTCGGGGACGCTGCTGGGAACTCCGGGGTTTATGTCGCCCGAACAAACCACCGGCGACGAAGCTTGTGGAACGATGGACATCTATGGTCTGGGAGCCATCCTGTATGCGGCGCTGACCGGACGACCTCCGTTTCGAGGAGCCAATATTCCTGACACACTAACGATGGTCCGCGAACGCGAACCCGTTTCTGTTCGCACGCTGGTGCCGTCGGTTCCCGTCGATCTGGAATCCGTGTGCCTGAAGTGCCTGCACAAAAATCCATCGGGGCGTTACGCAACCGCCGATCAATTGGTGGCGGAGTTGCAGGCGTTTCTGGAAGGACGCCCCGTACAGGCTCGGCCCCCCGGGCGAATGGAAAAATTCGGACGCTGGTGTCATCGCAATCCGACTGTCGCAACGTTGTCCGGCGTCATCGTGATGGTGGTCATCATGGGAATCGCGGGCGTGGTGTCGCAGTGGCGTCGAGCGGAAGCCAACGCGCTACGATTTCAGCAGACCGCCACACTAGCCCAGAAAGAAACGCTTCGTGCCGAAGAGCAAACGGAAACCACGGAAGCCGTCAACCAATTTATGCGAGACATTCTGGAAGCCCCGCAGTCGTCTCGCTTGGGCCGCAACGTCAGCGTTCACGATGCGATGGATGAGGCTTTTGCGCGGATCGATGAAGCCTTCGCCGATCGTCCGAAAATTGCCGCTGCCATTCGAGAATCGCTGGGAGAAACTTACCGGTCGCTGGGCGAAGCCAACCGCTCCATTGAACAATTTCGATTGGCGCTGGCCACTTGCAAGCAGGAATTCGGAGACTCCGACGAACGCACGCTGCAAGCCATGGACAGTCTTGCCGGAGCGTTAAGAAGCCTCGGTGATCCCGCAGTTGATCGACACGAAGCTGTCGAATTGCGAGAAATTATCCTGAGAGAACGAACCAAAACGCTGGGTGAAAAACATCCTCAAACAATCAGTGCGATGAATAATTTGGCGACCGTCTACATGGCTCTGGGGGAACTCGACCAAGCCGCCGAACTCTGCACGAAGGCGCTCTTACTGCACCGCCAGCAGCCAGACTTGGATGTGCCCGAAACAGTCATGATTCGCTTCAATCTCGCCTCCATTGACTGGAAGAAAGGCAATCTGGAAGCTGCAGAACTTGCAGTCCGCGATGTGGTTCAGGCGTTGTCAAAGCAGGTGGGTCACTTTGGCTATGCCGAAGTCGAACTGCTGAACGCGCAGAACACACTGGCAGGAATCCTGCACGACCAAGGCCGTCTGCAGGAATCCGAGTCGCTGTATCGGACAGTTCTTCCCGAACGACAGGCGTTGGTGGGCCGCGATCATCCTCACACCCTATCAACACATCGGCGCCTGACACGATTGCTGTGCGAAACCGGTGCCTTCGAAGCCGCACTGCCGCTGCTGCACCAATGCCTCGACGTCCACAATGGAAAATTTGGGGAAGGAGCCGGTCTGACATTTGAGGTGCGAAAATCCGTGTTTTCGGCGCTGGTCGGCTTGGGGCGCAATGACGCAGCCGAAACCTTTCTGCAAGAAACAACGGACGTGTTGGCCGAGACTCGCGGAACTGAGCACCGCTACACGTTGCAAGCTCGGACGATGCTGGACAAATTCAGATCGTCACGCCAAAACGATTCAACAACACCCATGTTTCGACGTCATGGTTGGCATACTGATTGAGAATCGGACTAACCCACGACGCTATGTCGTAGCAACGTCGATTGAGCGAAAGGGTCGCTGCGGCATTCGGCTGCTCCACGCCCCAGTGAGCCGCCGGGCATTAGTGCCAAGAACCTTAAGTTCCGTGCGTTTTCCGGAAGCTGGAGTCAGTCAGGATCGGAAAGAATAGAGCGACAGATTTGTCATTAGTTATTTGTCATCTTTCATTTGTCATGTCCTTCAAATGAAAAATGACGAATGGCAAATAACTAATGACAAATCCTCCGACACACACACACACGAAACTTGTCGCAGGCGACGGGCAAGAGGCCGGACGGAATTTAAGGGTTCTCGCACGAGCCGCGGGCCGTCCACATTCCCTGCAGGACCGTCTTCGCAACGCCGCAAAGTGCGATTCATCACATGCACAATCGCCACTTCAGCATCAGCAATCACTTCAGCACGAACTAAACGAGCCATCGAAATTGCCTTTCTAAATCTCCCAAGCAGGCCCAAATCGGTGTGAACTTCCGAAGCGTATCAGCAAAGTGGTGTGTCTCATGGATCTTCCCAATGGATCTTCCACGCAAGCTCCCCCCGCCCTCGCTCCCAAGCTCCTGCTTGGGAACGCCTATTCGCAAAGCTCTGCTTTGCAAGCGCTGGTTGTGGCTGCGATATGAGTCGTTTGTGGGAAGCATCTCAGCTGCGGCGTAGCGGGCCGACTCGAAGCTAGACCTTCTGGGATAGACGTTACCAAACTGGAGTTTGGGAACGAGGTGCGCGAGGTTGATTTTTTAGACTCGGAGATCGAAAGACGCAAGTCAGGAAACCTTCTTGCGGTGAATCAGGTTGCTAAGTCCTAGAAGGACGGCATCCAACGCCACATCGCAGGACGATGTTTCGTCCTTTCAGGACTCAGTTCATTCGCCGACCGTTGCTCCTTCGCGGCGGTGTCGCTGCGGTTCAGCAGGGCTATCATAAGGCGTCCTTTCAGGATCCGAACCACGGGTTGCAACCGTTGGCAGTTGCCCCGTTCTTCCATGACCACCAACTTCGAAAACCAATCTCACCATGAAACTTCTTCCTTGCGTCGTTCTGTCAGCCTGCATCTTGGTCACCTCAACACCTGCCCGTGCCGAACACGAAGGCAAAATTCAGATTTTGCTGCTGGGTGACAGCACGGTCGAAGGCAGCGTGCCCAGACGCATCAAACCAGAAGGGCCACACCTAGAAACTGTCTTGGAACAACTGCTGGCGGCGGAAGAGGACGTTCCGACGTGTCACGTGGTCAATTCCAGTCTCAGCGGTGAATATATTCGGCGGCTGCTTGATTTCGGACGCTACGATCGAGACGCCGCGAAACTTCCCGGCTTGGATTTCATCCTGATTCGCTATGGGTTGAACGATCGAGCTCGCCGCGAGAACTTCGGGCAAAACTTCCCGAAAGACTTCCATGAATTACTAGCGCGACTTCGACAGGATCATCCCGAAGCTAAGCTGATCCCGATGACCGTGATTCCGTTCTCTGGTGCAGAGGCCAGCCAAGAAATTAATGATCTGGTGCGTCAGGTGGCGGAAAAAGAACAGCTGCCAGTGTTCGACATCTATCCTCGCTACGCGGCCGAACTGGACAAGGGATACAACATGCTGAACTATCGGCGGTACCCTCTGGAAAAGATTCCGGCGAAGTATCACGAGTTGGTCAAACCATTCGTGCACGGTCCCAGTGTCGAAGTGATGGGGAATGAACTGGATGGAATTCTGGGACATCTGCCCGGCTGGACAGGAGACCGTCACCCGAATCTGGCCGGTTACAACGTCATCGCAGATGAAACCGCCAAGTACCTGACACCAATGTTGCGAGGTGTCAAAGTGGTATCGCCCGAGCCCATCAAGGAAGACAGTCCAAAGACACCCGCCCCTGTGATCGTGCCGTAGGCTGCGGACTTTGATTCAACTGAGGGGGTTGGATGGGTATTTTGCGACGCCTATTTGGAGCGACCGAGTGACTGGGAATTCCGTATTCAAGCACCCCTGAAAGTGGCGATGAAAAACAAAGAGGCCCCTGTGCATTTTTTCCGAATGGACAAGCTCGACCAACAAAGCACGAACCATGCCGAACACGATTGACAATGTCCCCGTTTTGCGACCCCGGCCAGCACTACCGATTGACGCCTTGGTAAGGTAAGAAATTCAGCCGTTATTGGCACTGAATCTGCTTTCGTTGATATAGGTCACCAATCCTTCCGCATATCAGCACACACGCTGATGCCTACCGTAGGAGCACAGAATGTCGAACGAAAACGCAACGCAAAGTGAATTCGAAGGCGTGCCTGAAGGGCCGCAAAGAATTGTCGACGACTGCTGGATGGTGGGTCGCCGAAATCCTGGTTCGACATTGCAATGCAACACCTATATTCGAACATTCCGGCAGTTGGGGGGACATAGAAATCTATGCGTCGATCCGGGTTCACGATTCGATTTCGACACCATCAAGAACAATATCAATCAGCTGGTTGGCGAAATGCGTGAAGTTCACGGGATGACGATCAATCACCAAGACCCGGATGTTGCTGGTAATGCACCGTATTTTTGTAACAGCAATCCCGACATTGAAATGATCGTCAGTGAAGAAGTCTGGCGACTTCTTCAGCACATGAAACTCAAGCCCGGCAGCTTACGCCTTTCGAAAGGCAGAACTCAGTCAATCTCATCACAGCAACCGTTCCAGTTTGTCCCGACTCCCTTTTGTCACTTCCGAGGTGCAATGGCATTGTATGATCCAGAGCATCGGATTCTGTACAGTGGCGACCTGTTTGGAGGATTGAACCGACCCGGAAAAGTTCACATGTTGGCAACAGAGGACGATTGGGCGGGTATCGCTCAGTTTCATCAAATCTATATGCCGTCTCGTGAGGTTCTGCGGCATGCTGTCCGAGAGATTCTGAGGTTGAAGCCCAAAGTGGAGATTATTGCTCCACAACATGGCCACATTATTACCGGTGACCTCGTTGGGCATTTCTTGGACAAGATGCACGAATTGCCCGTGGGTTATGACCTGCTGGCATCGGAATGGGACAGTGAAAACCTTGCTGGATACCGAGACGTACTGCAACGTCTGGTGGATCGAGCGGCTCAGGATCGCGGCCAAATCAACGTGGTTGGCCGTATCAATTCGCAGGAACACAACGATGAACTGCACCTGCACCTGCAACTCAAGGGGGCTGATATCCACCTCGAACGAGAAGGATACTCCGCGCTCGCCAAAACCTTCGAACGACTGGCGGATGACGAATCGTTTGACTTCATCGAAGGAATGCGACTGGAAGTCATTGAAGAATGTGAAGCCCACGCCCTGCCTGTTCCTCCAGCGATTTCCGGGTTCTTTGACTCTTGGATTGAAGCCGGGGAAGGTGAGTATAACGATGAGGATCTCGACAATGAGGACTCCGACGAAAGCACGGCAGAATAAGCATTGCACAGCACGCCGCCATTCAAAACCGAACAGCGGACTCAGAAATCGCCCTGAGCTTGAAGGCTGTGACAGAACGTCACAGCTGGGACTGTGGTGTCACACAAGTGTGACACCGACGCACGGCGGGCAGTGATTTCTCACGCGCAGTCGCTGGGCTGCGGAGTCGCAAAAAAGAGTGTTCGCTTGTGAAAGACATGGATGACCCGGCGTTCGAATTGATGGAAAGGGTCGGGCTTTGCGAACGTGGATGAATCCTAGATGGAAATCCATTCGCGAAACTGATCATCATCCACATTGCGTCCGCTGACCACGGCCACGATGTCTCCGGTTCCTGCCAGCGATACTTTTCCCGTCAGCAAAGACGCCACAGCGATGGCGCCGGAAGGTTCCGTTCGCAGTCCATGTTTTTCGTACAGCCATTTCATCGCTCGTTGAGTGTCCAGATCCGGGACGGTCACGGAAGACCTCACGTGCTGTTTCAGAATCGGCCAATTGTATGTTCCCACGTCGTAGGACAGCAGTCCGTCGCAAATGCTTTGGGGGCGATCGAGACGAACGCGACGGTTCTCTTGGAGTGACTGCTGAAAGTCGTTAGCGTCCTGCGGTTCAACTCCGATAATTGCTGCGTCCGGGTAACCATCCGCGATTGACAACGCGTGTCCCGCCATCAGCCCACCGCCACTGACTGGGCAGACGAAATGAGACAGGTCGCGATCCTGCCGTTTTAGTTCGTTCACGATTTCTCGGCCACCAACACCGTTCCCGGCGATGACGTGGCGATCGTCGTATGGCGACGCCTGAACCGCGCCTTCGGTTTCGGCAATTTCTTTGGTCAACAGGTCGCGTTCACCGGTTTGATGATCTCGGGCGATGTTGTACGTGCGGATCTCCGCACCGAAGGAACGAGTTCGTTCGAACTTCACCTTGGGAGCGGAATCCGGCATGACGATGATGACTCGCTTGCCGTATTTCATTCCCGCGAACGAGATCCCCGCAGCAAAGTTTCCGGATGAATGCGCGGCAATCGGGCGGTCGCCGATGGTCACTGCATTGTTGGCGACCCAATTCAAAGCGCCCAATAATTTGAAGGAACCGACGGGCGTCCATCCATAGTCTTTCAACCAGATGCGGCGGTTTGGCTCGATCCCAAGTTCTTGTTCCAGCTCACACGAACGAATCAGCGGTGCCGGACTCAGGTGTTGCTGAATGACCTGCTCCGCTTCGCGAACGTCACCGATTGTCGCTGTTTGAATGGTCATCAATGTGTTGCGCCTACGAGTACAGAATTTTTGTCGTTGCCTGAGTTGAAGCTTTGATGGTTGACCGTGAAATTAAGTGCTCACAAACCACTACGCTGGTCGGG
>JBDNHJ010000207.1:0-27496 GCA_041688835.1 Fuerstiella sp. | reverse complement strand
CTTCCTCCTTGAGAAAACGCGTGTTGTTTGTCACGCGAATTCTTCGGAGGAACGCCTTTTCTGTCGCTGGCTGATTCGGAAAAATACACAAAATACAAGGCTGAATTCACTGGCAATCTGGGCTGTTTTCGCCACTCATGGCACGGCAACTAAGACTTGCGGCACTAGAGGTTCACGACAAGGAAGACAACAAGTTCAAAGTGCGACTACATGGCATCGACGCCCCGGAGAGTTCACAAGCATTCGGCTTGGAATCTACGAATCTGTTACGCCAACTCACGATCGGCAAGACGCTGCAAATGCATGCCACGGAAAAAGATCGATATCAGCGAACACTTGGCACTCTTTACGGCGTGCATGGCGAAAACGTCAATTTGGTTATGCTGCAGAAAGGCATGGTCTGGCACTACGTGAAGTATTCGAAGTCGAAAGAATATGCCAATGCGGAAGCCACTGCCCAAAAATCCCGCATCGGCATCTGGTCACACGCCAAACGGATTGCCCCATGGGATTACCGTAACGGTGTGCGGGTAGAGTCCGAGAAAGTGGCGAACGCACCATCGACACGAACAATGGACAGAACCGTTTACATCACAAAGACTGGCAAGAAATACCACCAGTCCGGCTGTCGCTTCCTTCAAAAATCGAAGATTCCGATTCCGCTTAGTCGAGCCCAGAGTGCCTACGGCGCTTGCAAGATATGCAAGCCGTAAAACTGTGGAGTTGCTTTGCCGACTACACCAGGCCCACACTGGATTCTTCGCCGCAACTTACACTCAATGGGGACTGTACCACTTCGGCAGATGGACTGATTCCGCAATCCTACCGCGTATATCGCAATTCGTTAGCCAACAAATCAAATGTCTTCACAGAACGAAAGCGTCGCATTCTTTCTCCGATTCTTGGAGGAGCGATTCTCGCAATTCCGCTCGGCCCTAAATAAATTGCTCCAAGCTATTTCTGGGGATGCACGACCGCCAAAACTTGAGGCGGCACAAACTGCCCTATCTGCCGCCAATGATCTGCAGCAAGCGATCTCAGCAAACGATCAACCCCCATGGCTGCGGCCAGTCCAGATCGCTATTCAGACGTTTCTCGCCAACCCAACAAGTACAGCAACCCCTTATGCATTGCTGCAGGTTCTCATCGCTCAGTCACAAGCTATTGAAAGCCAAAAATGGCACCTGTCAAAGCACGAATCTTCAGTCGATTTCGACGCTGTTTATCAAAAGCATCGCGACGAAGGCCGTGTACCGGAGCTGTTTGACGAGATGATCAATGCATTGGCGTCCATCGTGCAAAGCAAGGCAGTTGACAGTGTTAAGGTCCTCGCATCATTGGAAAATCTGATAGCCACCCTGAAGAGCAATCGAAAAGGATCGTTCTTTTCTGTGGTTGGAACTTGGGATTTTGCCGCCGGGCTTCTCAAGAATTACCTGTGGCAAGAGCTGTCAAAACTGCCAGCCATCGGTTCTTTCATGCAAGCCCTAAAAAAGACGCTAGATGAGGCGAATACTGAAGTTGCAAAACTGCATTCCGGTATTCAGGCCGATCTTCACAAGCAGCTCTCTACTGAATTTCCACTTCTGACTTACCAGCCGCCGGCATTGCCGGATTACACCGGACCCGATAAAGCAAACGACACACCGCCAAATGCTGGCTAACAAGAGATATGGACCAGCTTTGGTGGCAGGAATTTACAGTGCTGAAATTGGCTGGTCGAAAAGTACCGTTTGGGTAATGAAAAAGCACCTTTTCACCTTTTGCGACCATATAGCAAATAAGGGAGCGAGACTGTCCATTTCGGAAAACCTACCACCCCTTTTGCGACCAACATTTCGGGCTCCTTCTTCGGCTTTCGATTCGCCCCCCCGCTTTTACCACCCCTTTTGCGACCGACATTTCGGGCGGGCAGATTCTTCTCAGTGTCGGAGTTATTCCTGGGCACTGGTCTTCAAGTACTCTTGAAATTTTTGTTCACGGTCGTCGTCAACATTTGGGAACAAGCCAAGAAATGCTTTGTCATTCTTTTGTCTGCACATGTTCTGGAAATACCCAGTCGGCGAGTCGCAACAACCCGACCCGGTATCACTCGTCGCAGTGCCAATGCCTCACCCTTTTCGCCGGTCGAATGGAATCGAAACACTGACCGAACGGATCCCCTAGACTTTCTTCCTGTGTTCGAATTCGGTCTGCAGCAGCATTCGGTAATGCTGGCCGGGAAGTGGCTGGACAAGCCGGAAATTCACGTTCAGGAATATCTTGGCCCGGAAATTTGGTCAGGACGGCAGGTGCTTTTGGCGGACAACGGGCGCGAGCCGAGTTCGAAAACTCTGATCATTCGGAACCCCGGCAATCAGTCACTGACGATCAGTCCCGGCAGCGTTCCCAACGGATTTATCGTTCAGGACTTCTCTGACAGTCCCTTGGCTCCGGGCCAAGCAAAAGCGTTTACGGTTGCTATTAATCCCGCAGTATCCGGCTATCAGTCGGGTGCATTCAGAATCATGACAAACGACGGCAATGAACAATTGTTTGTCATTCCGTTGCGTGAGGCGGCTCCTGAAGTAGACGTTGTTGACGTTCAGGATGGAGGAACATTCACTTTTCCTGAGGACGCCGTTGTCGGCGATACTCTGGAGTACGAATTCACGATTAAGAACATCGGGTTTCCTGCATTGGAAGTTTCGGCACCGCAGATTACGGCTCCATTCACTTTGGTTTCCGGCTCGTTTCCCGCGGCGATCCGATCGGGGCGTCCTAAGACGTTTACCGTACAGGTTGACACATCAGTCGCAGATACGCTGACCGGAACATTTTCGTTCACAACGAATGACCCCAACGAAAACCCGTTCAACTTCGACTTGGTGGCCACCGTTAAGGAACCGGAACCGGAGATTCAGTTGTCGCGCGGTGGCCGGATTGTGTCGCTGCCCGGCGAACCGATTAACTTCGGCGAGGTGAGACTGAATGAAAGCCTAGGCCGGGATCGACGCCTGATTCGGGTTGAAAATATCGGTACCGCTCCTCTGGATTGGTCAGCGGTCGTTTCAAACGCTGATTTTTCGGTCGGTGGAGTGTACCCGGCGGTAGTACAGCACAACGACCCAACCGTGGTCTTCCTAAACGTGTTTATCAGCGGGACCACCGCTGGCTCGAAAAACGCCACACTGAGCGTCATGAGCGACGACAGCGATGAGCCGTTGTATACATTTCCTCTGACGGGATCCGTCACGGCTGACCCGATTTTGGGGCCGCAGATCACCATTGATGTGGCGGCTCACGGAGGCACCTATCCATTCGGCGAGTCACCAACGAATCAGGCGAAACGCCGCCAGTTCACGATCACGAATACGGGGGACGAACGGCTGGACATCAGTTCGATCACCGCCGGCAATCACTTTGAAGTGCCCGTTGGTGGAGCGAACCCTAGTTTTCCATTGACAGTGGCAGCGAACGGGGGCACTCAAACATTCTTTGTTGACATGAAGAAAACACCCACCGACGGGCCGAAGACCGGAACGCTGCGCATTTACAGCAACGCTTCACCGAGTCCCTATGTCGTTAATCTGACGGGTTCGGTCAAGGCGGCGCCGATCGGCCCCCCGCGGATCATTGAGCAACACCTGTTCTCATTGGATGGATCTCCACAGCTTATCAACACTGCGGACGGTGGCCGCGTTAACGCAACTCCTTCCGATGTCATTCGAGTTATCGTGTATGACGACGGAACACACCGGTTCGAAAAGGCATTCGACGGTGCAGCCCACGATCTCGCTGAGGCGGGCGAGAACATTGACGGCTTCGCCCGCGTCGGTAACTCTTGGTATTTTTCCACGAACGGCGAAGCTCATGTCGGCAATGGGTTCATCTTCCAGCAGAACGACATTGCTCGCTACGAAGCGGCAACCGGCACATGGGAGTTGGTATTTGACGGCAACAATGCCTTGGGCGGGAACAACATCGACGCGATTGCCGCGTTGAGTGGGAACCGTTTTTTGATTTCGATTGACGACAACGACAACAACAACCCTGCGGGTTCGATCGCTTCCAGTGACCTACTGATGCTTTTTGCTGAGACGGGAAAAATGATCATCGCTCTGGACGGCAGCAAACATGGCCTAGACAACACGAATGAAAAGCTGAGCGGAAGGCCGGGTGACGAGAACGTTGATGCCGTTACGAATTTCGAAGGAAAGTATCTGGTCTCCACCAGCGGATTTGCATCGCTTGGCCGCTTAGGAACGCCTGCCCATTCCGCCGACGCCGAGGACGTCAGCATGCTCTCCGGTGACACATGGACGGCCGCCTTCATTGGAGGCGATTACGGTTTCTCCGGCGTCAACGTTGACGGCTATCAGAGAGAATACATCGGCCCGCGCGTTGCCGCTCAAGAGCGTGTTGCTGACTTTGGTGATGCACCGGTACAGTACCCTACCGCACGGCACATTGAATCTTCTGGTTCACCAATTTTGGGCACCACGATTGACTTCGAATTCGAATCGCAGTCAAACAATGCCACCAACGGCGACGACATCGGCCTTTACTTCTTCGGAGAAACTGGCCCCCGCGGCGACGAAGATGATGTCACCATTCCAGACCTGATTGTCGGCCAGACGATGGAACTGTCGATTCAAACTTCGGGAGCATCGGGCGATGTCGATGGCTGGATCGACTTCAACGGCGATGGCGACTGGGACGATCCCGGCGAACACATTGTGGCCGGTCGCAACGTCGCTTCTGGCACGCAGACCTATTCCTTTGCCGTACCCGCTGACGCTGTTTTGCAGGACACTTATGCTCGTTTTCGCATTGCAGAAACCGCTGTGGGTGATTCGTCGGTCACCGTCACCGGTGGCGAAGTTGAAGATTATCTGGTTGAGTTTGTGCATTCCGACTTCCTTGTGACGAACACACTCGATTCCGGATCGGGCTCACTGCGACAGGCCATTTTAGATGCGAATCAGGCAACTCAGACCGCCCAAATTGTGTTTGCAATTCCTGACACAGACGCAAACTACGTTGACGTCGATTCGTCTTTGGTGAGCGGTGATGCGGCCCCCGACACTTTTCGGATCACTCCCACAACCGGACTTCCGTGGATCAACAACGTGAATGGCCACGCCGTTTCGCTGGATGCAACCACTCAGCACGCGTTCACCGGCGACACCAATCCCAACGGCCCGGAAATCGAACTTGACGGGTCTGCAGTTGCGGGCGGCGGGGCTGTTTATCACGGGCAGTCATGTCACCGTGCGAGGGTTCAACGTTCACAGCTTTAACTCGTCGCAAATTTTTGTGCCGGCTCCAGCCAACAACGTACAGATCGTCGGCAACTATGTCGGCACTGACCCTACAGGACGCACCGCAAAGTCGACGGGGAATTTTGGAGTCTCATTTTCCGGCTCGACTAATAGTCGACTGGGCGGGCCGAATCTATCGGATCGAAACGTCATTTCAGGACTTGGCGTTCATGCCGTTGAAGTGGCTGTGAATGCGTCCGAGATCACGCTGCAGAACAACTACATCGGAGTCGACGCGACCGGGGCAACGGCGTTGCCGAATGGTCAGGGCGTTACGATCGTCAGCAGTTCTCACGTGTACGTCGGTGCGGACGGCGTGGGCAACGTGATTTCCGGAAACACGAATGGCGGTTTGTGGATCTATGCCGATTCCAGCGTAGTGACCGTTGAAAGCAACTCGATCGGCACAAACGCCCTTGGCACAGCAAGCCTAGGCAACGGCAGCGATGAAATTTTCATCAGCGAAAGCCAAGACATCACGATCGGAGGCGGCACGGCTGACGAACGAAACTTCATCAGCGGAAATAACGTTTCCGGAATTTCGATAGAAAATGGGTCGAGTCAGGTCTTTATCTTAGGCAACCACATCGCCAACAATGGGTTTGACGGTGTTGAAGTGTTAGGTGCGACAGCTCAACAAGTTGTTCTGCGCGGCAATTCGATCTTCGGCAACGGAGAACTCGGCATCGACCTTGATACAAACGGGGTCACTGCCAACGATCCGCTGGATGCCGATTCCGGGCCAAATGGCGTTCAGAATTTCCCTGTCATCACATCTGTAATTTCAACAGCTGAAAGCACAACGATCAGTGGCTCGTTGAATAGCATCGCAAACGCCACGTTCGATCTAGAATTCTTCGCCAATGAAGCGACTGCTTCTGCGGATGCGGAAGGAGAACTTCTGATCGCGACAGCTTCCGTTACGACGGACGCCAATGGCGATGCGACGTTTACCTTGCCTCTCGAAAGTATCCTGCCGCCGGGCGTCTTCGTCACAGCGACAGCTACCGATGCCACTGGAAACACGTCAGAATTTTCAGCGGCCATCGCTAGTCAAGGTATATTGACGGTCACGATTGAACCGAGTTCCATCAGCGAAAACGCCGGAACCGCGACCGGCACGATCACGCGTAGCACCACCATCGGCGAACTGGTCGTGATGCTGTCTAGCGATGACGTGGGTGAGGCGACTGTTCCTGCCAGCGTGACCATTGCAGATGGCAGCAGTTCAGGCACGTTTACGATCACCGGTGTCAACGACAACATTCTCGACGGTACGCAAACCGTGAACCTTGCCACCTCGGCAGACGGGTTCAGCGATGTTCAACATTCGCTGGCAATCACCGACAGCGATTCGGCAACGCTCAGCATTGTGGGCACAACCGATGGCAATGAAGTGGGGCCGGTGAATGGTCAGTTTACCGTGAACGCTTCGACCATTTCCACAACCGATGTCACCGTCAACTATACGATCAGTGGCACAGCGACCGCTGGCATGGACTTTACGACATTGTCCGGTTCAGTTGTGATTCCGGCGAACGCTCCGTCGGCCACCATCGACGTGCTGACGCTGGACGATGGCTTGGCGGAAGTCGTGGAAACACTCACGCTGACACTCGGCGACGTGACGGCCGACGGCGATGTGACGTTGGCTGCAGAACAAAGCGCCGCCAGCATCAGTATCGTCAGCGATGACCTGAACACTATCAGTGTTTCGAAGTCAACAGTCACTGTCAGCGAAGATGGCACCACAGCCACCTTCGACGTTTCGCTTAAAGCTCAGCCCGCTGGCAACGTGTTTGTGAATGTTGTTAGCAGCGACATCGGCGAAGCTGCGGTTTCCAGTACGATGCTGACCTTCACGCCACTGAATTGGCACCAACCGCAGGCAGTCACGGTCATCGGAATCGACGACGCCATCGCGGATGGAACGCAAGCTATTGACGTGACGGTATCCGTAAACGTTGCAGCATCATCCAGTGATTTTCGATTCGCAGAAACTCTGACCGTCGACATTCTAAACGCTGACAACGAAGCTCCAGCGGCGGTTGTGCGACTGGAAGACGTGACGTTCTTTAACAAAGACGCCAACCTAGAAGACGGACTCAGCCCTGAAACAAGCGGGCAACGGTCCATCATTAAACAAGTGCAGGTTGTGCTAGAAGGCACCGCAACTATCACTGCCGCTTCTGTATCTGACGGAACATTCACGCTGACAAACACCAGCAGTGGTGGCAACGTCGGGCTGGTGTTCCAGTCGTCAACTCAGGCGGCCGGACGCACGATCGTGCTGTTCAGTTTTGCTGCCGGAACCCATGTCGGCCCAAGCGATTCGTTAGTAGATGGCAACTATCGTTTAGACATTGACGGAGTCGCTCAAGGCTTTGACGCGGATGGTAGTGGTACAGCTGGAGGCACAAAATCCGTCAACTTCCACCGGTTGTTTGGTGACACGGACGGCGATCGAGATATCGACAACGCGGACTTCGGAAATCTGTACCGCGCCTTTTACGGCGACGTGAAATATCGCAACGCCTTTGATCGAGACGACGACAACGACCTGTTCGAGGAAATTGGCGACTTCTTTAGCAACTTTGGACGCTTACTGGATCCTCAAAATTAGTCGTAAGTTCGATGGCGGTTTGCCGAAGCGACACAGCGTGGCTGAACGCTAGGCAGTGCGACCCGTTCCGCCTCCTACCAAAATTTCGCCTTGCAGCTGCAACCATTCAACTGAAAGCATGTTTATGAAACTTATGCATATCACTGTGTCTCTTATCTTTCTGGCGTCCTGCGGATCTGCAAACGCCGCGCTCGTGCTGGATCTGCGACTGGACGACGCGACACGAACGCGCTCGGTGACTCCAGGCAGTTCGGTCTTCATCGATATGTTTCTGGTCGACACCGACGGAACTTCGGCGATGTCCACGGGATTCGGCCTGATCGGTGGTGGCGGGCGTATTCTCGATGCTCCCAGTAGTGCCACGGCGACGGGAAGTTTCTCTGCGGTAGGGACAGGATTTTCCCCGCCATTGTTCCCTCACGGGGGTGCGGGAATTGCATCCGCACAGCTCAACACGCCCCTCATTCCGTTTCCGCCGTTCTTTGCACCAGTCGCAGCAATGGCTCCCGGCGCCGGCATAACGACGGCGGCCATAGCCGGGGCCATGGAAGTCCTCATCGCCCGCTTCCAAGTGTTGGCCACAGGCGGATTCGGTGACACGCACACTCTAACAGCGGCTGTCCTCGGCGCACCGGCGAATGGAAATACGGCACTCACGTTCAGTGGCCCAGTGAATCTCGACGCCCTGTTATCGCCGTCAACTGCGGCTGAGTCGATCACACTGAATGTGGGCGTCGCGGCGGTGCCAGAGCCGTCGTCGCTGCTGGTCGCCGGACTGCTGGGCGGCGGATTTTTGTGGTGCAGACGCAGGCGCACCAATAGCAAGTGTTTAACTCAGTCGTCATAGCCCCAGCGTTTTTTACGGACAGATCCCGTCAATGAACACGCACGTATTGTGGCAAAGTCGGCATTGGTTGGTATTGAGCGTAGCGGCTGCGGTCGCTTACGCTGGCACGCTGTGGAGATACGCCGAACGACTGTGGGCGCAAAGCCACTTTCAGTTTTTCCCCGTGTTTTTGATCGCTGTCGTCTGGCTGACTGTCAGTCGACTCCGCAACGCGAAATTGCCGGGCCGCACCACATGGCGTATCGGACCGATCACCTTCGGCCTAGCCGTGGCGGCGATGGCCGGATCGGCCTGGGTTTCGTCGCCTTGGCTGTCGGCTTTGTCGCTGTTGTTCCTCGGCGATTCTTTGCTGAGTTCACTTCCGCTGGCCAGAAGCAGTTGGCGACTGCTAGCATTGCTAATCATGCTGCCGATGGGTCTGGATGAACAGGCCGTTCATTCTTTACAACGCATCTCTTCGACTCATGCGAGCACGCTGCTGGATCGGCTACACATCCCTCATTTGATGCGCGGCAACGTGCTGGAACTGGCCAGTCAACGATTGTTTGTGGAAGAAGCGT
The DNA here is from genome assembly GCA_041688835.1 of Fuerstiella sp. GTDB lineage: Bacteria > Planctomycetota > Planctomycetia > Planctomycetales > Planctomycetaceae > Fuerstiella. The sequence goes on along the minus strand of JBDNHJ010000207.1, from coordinate 18,163 downwards.
GCAGCGGAATGAGTTCCGTCTATTTGCTGATGGCTGCCACAGCGTTGTCTGTTGTTTGGGAACGAACCCGAATGGTTCGCGCGATCCCGTTACTGCTCTCAGTATTGTGGTGGGCAATCGTGGGAAACGTTGTTCGCATCGTGGTGATCGCCGCCGCAATTCACATCAACGGCTCAGACCTGACCACAGGCTGGCAACACGAAACACTGGGAGTTGTGGTGTTGCTCCTGTCTTTGTCGGGTATCTACAGCACCAATTGTTTGCTGCGTTTTCTGCTTGCAGAAATCTCGAACTTCGCACAGACGCGCGACAATGGCTCGCGCGTACTGACGCCGGTTCGACTCTGGAATCTGTGTACAGAAACGAATCGTCGGCCTCCTGCGGTGCCGATGTTCAGCCTAAAACAGCCCCGCCAAAGGCTGTTCAACACTCTGACTTTGCTGCTGCTGGCCTCAGGAGGATGGTATTGGACGTGTGTCGCGCGAGCCGCAATGATCGCCAATGAGCATCCACAGCAATCGTGGACGACAAAAATTGATCCTGCCATCGCACGGTTTTCCGTTAGGCGTGCGTCCGAACGACTGAATCAGTCAGCCTTGGGGGCAATTGCTGATCTGACTGTGAATGTATTTCATTCGGATACTCAAACCGCTGTTGACGAACGTGCCTTGTCTGGGACGTATTCAGACGTTTGGGACGTCAGCATGCCGTTTGGTGACGGACGTGTTGCCGTGAATGGGCCGTTCGAAGGCTGGCACGATCTTCGCAAGTCCTACGAGTCGCAGGGGTGGAAGCTTGAACAAACCACCGTCCACGCGATTCCGCGGCAGATTCCTGGGCGAGATCTCGTGACCGTACGAATGATCGATGCCGACGGCCACCGAGCCAATCTTCATTTCTGCCTGACTTCCACATTGGGCAGCCTGCTGCATGCGACAATCGACGACGAAGGTGCTAGCGTGGTGACCAGATTTCAGGATCGTCTCACGAACACAATGACTCCAGCTCACGGTGGCCGCTGGTGGCAATTGCAAGTGCTCATCCGACACGATAGACAGCCTCTGGAGTCCGAAGTTCAGGCGGAACGGAGAATTTTCGCGGACATATTTGCGTCCATTTTGCAGCACTGGAATAACAATCAGAAGGTGGCAGTTCCGTGATCAAACGATTGATGAAACACAAAATTTCACTGCTGGCCCTCATCGCGGGAATTCCGTTTTTCGTCCGGTTGTACGTGTCGACACGACAGTGGAGTCTGTTGTTTCGAGCCGTGCCGGGATTGTTGGGCACAGTGTTGCTGGTCGCGGATCAAGTGACGAAAGACTCTGCAACTCACCAACAACACTTGCAACGTCGGTACCATGACTTATCGCAGGCGGCGCTGGAAGACGGAGCCCATGACGTGGCGGAGCTGTATTTTGCTCGACAACTAGAGCTGACCGACAACCCTCAGGCCGTCTCATTCGCGTACGCCAAACAGCTCTACAACAAGTCTAACGCAGCAGTCAATCCATGCGTGACAACATCATATTTGACATCGTCCACAGCTGCAGAGGCTCCGGACGCATTCGCCACCCGTTCTCTGGCATTGCTGCGATCATTGGCCCCGCGCCGTGATAAATCCAGAGGGCACGCACCGGCACACATGTTTCTGGCAGACCACTTCGAAACCCGCCGCCCTCAGTCGCCAGTGACGGAACTTCTGGCTTTGCAGCATCGCGTGTCCGGGATGCCCGATTCAAAAAACGCCGCGCTGGATCTGGCTAGGTTTCTCACAGCGCACAACTACCACCAACTGGCCATCGAGTCTTTGAATCGATGGCAGGTGAATTGTCCCGATGTCAAACTGACCCTTGCAATCGCCCACAGTCGACTCGGACAAGACGCGTCCGCCCAACGACAACTCGATTCTGCCACTCAACAACTCACTTCGGAAATCAACCGGAATCCCACCGATATCGAAGCCCGACAGCAGCTCAGTCAGGTACTCGGAGCCCAAGGACGGATTCTGGAATCGCTGTTCGTCCTTGCCGAAGGCTATCGACAGATCGACGACGTGCGACTCGCCGATCAGCTCATTCAGCGATACACCCTTTGGCTGTCAGGGATGCCGGTCGAGAAAGTCCGTCGGCAGCTCGATAAGATTCAACAGGCTCTGGCTCCGGCGTCAACTCCGCCAAAGAATCTGGAACCTTACAAAAACACTCGACTGACCCGTTCTAATGGACATCAAACATCGTTGCCTAGCCCAATTATTTCGCTGCACAACGCTCTGCTAAACGGCGACGGCCAATGGCTCGTCCCGTTGTTGCTGGGTACCGACAAGGCAGTGGTTGGTGACCTCGCCGCCGCGGTCACACTGTTGGAAGAAGCCAACGCCGCTTACCACAATCACCCTGTCATCGAAAATAATCTCGCGTGGGTACTCTGGCGTCAGACGAATCCCGCGAAACCTGCAACAACCGACGCTGCCGAAACGTCGGCAACGAACCTTCTGCGAGCTTGGGAACTCTCTAACGCAGCCTTCGAAGTCTGTCCTGAAAATCAATCGTTCCGAGAAACCCGAGGGCTGTTGGCCGCGGCAACAGGTCGCTGGCAGATGGCAGATGGCATACGTTGATCTGCAAATGTGCGTCGACAGTGGCATGTCTTCAGATGACGCAAGGCGAACCCTGTTAGAGGTCGAAAAGGCGTTGGCTTCTGTCAGACCAGAGTAACAGCGATCCTGAAGCCAGCCTGTTTTGAAACGAAGGTGCAAAGTTGTCGGCCTTCGTTGCTGCAATAGACGAAACCGAAAGCCCACTCAACTTCCCTCGCTGCCACGGCATACCACACAAAACGCGGACCACCGAACATCGACAGCAGCAGCAAGGCCGTCCCCGCCACAATACCGTGACCGAAACCTTCCATGAGCACTCGCTCACGAACATTCACGCGATGTGACAGCACATCAACCGCAAAGTGACCACGTTCTGCAGCAACATCTGATGAATTTCAAACGCTCGGCAATCAGTACCCGCTAGCAAATCCGCTGCGTGGGCCATAAAACACGCTGCTCAAAACAACCACTGAACGGAGATCCCACCATGGGAATGGAAGCATTCGTTGATTATCTGGAAGGCCGCTTTGCGGCACAAATCTCATCACACACCGTGATGGAAAACACGGGCGGCGAATTCGAGAACTTCCCCGCTGCACTTGATCCTCGGCTGGTTGCTGCACTGAAAAACAGCGGCCTGAAACAACTGTACAGCCATCAAAGCGAAGCCTTCGAATCCATCCGGCAGGGACAAGACACGGTCTTGGTCTCAAAAACCGCCAGTGGCAAAACGCTCTCGTTTCTGTTGCCAATCCTGCACGAATACCTCACCGCAGACGCTCCCTTTGGCGTCGCCTTGTTATACCCCACCAAAGCCCTATCGAGAGACCAAGAAGGCACGCTGGGGCGACTACTGCAAGCCGCCGGCGCGGACATGCGGCTGGGCACGTTCGACGGAGACACGCCGCAGGAAGAACGCACGCGGATTCAGTCGCAGGCGGACTTTATGATCACCAACCCAGACATGCTGCATTCGGGAATCCTGCCGAACCACAGTCGCCGCTGGCGGACATTTTTGTCACGATTAAAATACATCGTCGTCGATGAAGTTCACACCTACCGCGGCGCGTTCGGGTCGCATGTGGCCAATGTCATGCGGCGACTGGTGCGTGCCTGCGAGATGCACGGCAGCAAACCCACGTTCGTGTGTTCATCGGCCACCATCGGCAATCCATCAGAACATGTGGAAGCGTTGTTCAACCGCAAGTTCCACACGATCACTCGTGATGGAGCGCCTCGCCCCCAGCGAGATTTGTATCTGATCAACCCGCCCGTCGTGCAAAGCCACGGTCACGCGATGTATCGCAAGGGGCCGAATTCCATCAGCATTCCACTGATTCGAGAAGCCACACAACAGGGCGTGCGCACGATCTGCTTTTGCCGCTCACGACAACAGGTCGAACGTCTGTGCCGCGCGGTCACCGACGGCTATCCAGCCTTGCGCAGCAAGGTCAAACCATACCGTGGCGGCTTGCTGCCCAACGAACGACGACAACTCGAACGTGACCTCGCGGACGGAACAGTGACCACGATCATCAGCACCAATGCGCTGGAACTGGGCATCGATATCGGTGATCTGGATTTGTGTATTCTGAGCGGACATCCGGGATCGATGGCCAGTTTTTGGCAGCAGGCGGGGCGAGTCGGTCGGCGGGGTTCACGAGCCCTCATCGTCTACGCCGCTCGCGACACACCGATCGATCAGTACTTTGTCAACCACCCAGAATTTCTACAGCAAGCCCCGATCGAACGCGCGTGGTTGAACGCTGACAACCCCTACATTTTGCTGCAACATCTGCCCTGTGCAGCTCATGAACATCCGTTGCGAACCACGGAAGACGCGTTTCCTGAGCCCGCGTATTCGGCCGCGCTGGAAGTGCTGAAAGACGATGGAACCGTCAAAGAATATCATGGCAACTACCGCTACGCTCAGCGCGACTATCCGGCCAAGGGCGTCAATCTGCGAGGGATGACGGACTACAACATCGAGATCTTCTGTGGCACGGAAGTCATTGGAGAAATCGATCCCATCGGAGCACGTGGTGAACTTTATAAAGATGCGATCTACCAGCATTTGGGCAAACGTTACATGTCCATGGATCTGGATTTGGAAAAGAAGCTGTGCCGCGTCGAAATCGTCGATGTCGATTACTACACGGAATGTGTCTGGGAAAGTCGGGTGACAATCACAGAATCGATTGAGCAATACTACATCCCCCAAGTAACGCCATCGCCAACCACTGAAATCGCCGAGTGTCCGCCTGTCGGCGCAAGGTTGGAATTTGGCTACATCAACGTCAATCGTCAGCCCAAGCTGTACAAAAAGATCCGCGAACGTTCGTTAGAAAACATCGGCTACGGCCCGATCCCTCTGGACCCGTTCATTTACGACGCGGCCGGGTTTGCGCTGTACCCGCCGATCAATTGGCGAGACGCGATCGAAGCGGGTGACAAGCGTCACATTGGAGCAGGGCTGTATGGTTTGGCATACATCCTAAAACGCACGGCTCCCAGTTTGTGTTTGTGCGACACCCAAAACATCGAAACCGATGTGTCGTTGACAGAAGTCACTCCGAAAGAATGGCGCAGTGCGTTGTTTGTCTTTGACACCATCGAAGGCGGCGTCGGCTATTCCGAAAAGATCTTCGAGGTCTTCGCCGAAGCTCTGCAGTTGGCTCAAACAATCATCGACGACTGTCCGTGCGTCGCTGGTTGCCCGGCCTGCGTCACATCGCTTCCGCCGGGGATCGAAGACGAAGAACTGGAACAGTTGTTGGTCGAATCCAACGCTTCGGTGGCGTGTACCAAAAGCCTCATCACCGCATTGTTGACCGGCGAAATTATCATTCCAGAAATCACCCAGTTTGCACTGGAAGAACAGGTGGCCGTCATTCCACCGGACGTAGATGAAGAATTCGAAAAGCTCAAGAATCGCCTCGGGAAAGCGGGTAAGATCCTGCAGCAGAAACGTGCCCGGCTACATTAGCGGATGACCGAATGTCTCGGTCAGACGCCGCAGATTACAGCGTTATGGACGTTCAGCCAGAAAGATAGGCAGGCGGCACAGACGGGGTGGCCGCACGGCGAAAAAATCCCGAGTGTAGATCTTAAAACGCATGGAATTAGTGTGGAAGAATCCAAATCCTTTTGGTCTGATGGGAAGTCAAAGGAGACTCCACATGAACCCAACACTCTTACGACTCGTCGCCTTGATCGGACTCATTCCGCTCAGCCAATTGCCAGTTGAAGCTCAGATTAGTTTCGGTGTGAACCGACAGAATGGCGTCGTCACCGGTGGAGGATTTCAGGTTGGCGGATTCATTATGCCAGGTGGCATGGGAGTCAGACTCGGCGTTTCCGCAGGAGCCAATCAGCTCATTGGCCTGCAGAATTTCACATTCCAAAACAATAACAATATGGCTCCCGCGGGACGCAGGGTGACGAGCCAGCCGCCTCCCAAATTCAGTGCGGGACAGTTTGTCAAAGCAACCAAGCGCTTTGACAAAAACGACGACGGACAGATCGACGCGGAAGAACTCGACAAACTGGCCACCGCCGTTGTCGACGAGTTTCGTAAATTGACTGACCACAACAATCAGACACCAGCCACTCAGGTCAGTCCACAGAATCAAGGCAAGTCTACAGTTTCCGCCGAGCAGATGGTGGAAGCCTTCGTCAAACAGTCGATGACATTCGACAAAGATCAAGACGGATCGCTGAATAGCACGGAAACGAAACGAATGGCTGCGGCCCTGACTCGTTCACTCAATGGCACCGCAGTGCGTTCCGGCTAGGCTCAATACCGTGCAACTGGCAACCAGAATCAGTTGGCCGGAGGGCGCTAGCCCCGGTTTTCGCGTGCAAGAACCCAGGCTAGGCGGGCTTACGAAATCACCGAGAAAAATCGTCAACAGCTTCGGCAAATCCGACCGTTAAACTGCTAATCTGTGCAGAATGCGTCGCGGGTCAAGTCGAGGATCAAAAGCGGGGCAGTTCTTGTCGCTTTTGAATCTGACCGTATGAATTGGATTGCCCTGAGCCTGTTGTCTGCCGTTGTGTTGGGAGTCTACGGTCTCGCGAAAAAAACGGCCGTGGATAACAACGCGGTGCCCCCGGTGTTGTTGCTCAACGTATCGACGGCTGCAGCGATCTATCTGCCAGTGATTGCGATATCGTGGCTGCAACCAGCTTGGCTCAGTGGTTCAAGCTTTTTCGTCGCAGCAATCCCGTTACAGCACCATCTGTTGCTGTTTTGTAAGTCGATGCTGGTGGGCGCGTCTTGGATCCTGGCATTTTACGCACTCAAACACCTGCCGATTTCCATTGCCGCTCCGATCCGAGCCACCAGTCCGTTCTGGACCGTCGTGATTGCTTCAACATGGTTCTCCGAACGCCCGTCGCTGATGCAGTGGCTTGGAATCGCGATCATCTTGATCGCGTTCTTCACTTTCTCACGCGTGGGTCGTCGGGAAGGAATTCACTTCGCCACAAATCGCTGGGTCGTCATGATGATTGGAGCCACTTTGTTGGGTTCTGTCAGCGCCTTGTATGACAAATTCTTGCTACAAGGCATGCAACTGTCTCCGTCGACAGTGCAGGCTTGGTTTTCGATCTACTTGGTTGTGGCCATGCTGCCGTTGGCAAGCTACTGGTTTGTCAAACAAAGACGAGAGAAGCCGTTTGAATTTCGCTGGTCGATTCCGGGAATCGCAATCAGCCTGTTGATTGCCGATTTCTTATACTTCCAAGCTGTCAGCGACCCGCAGGCCATGATCGCGATCATTTCTCCCATCCGGCGAACGTCCGTCGTGATTCCATTTCTGTACGGAGTTTTGAGACTGTCAGAACAGAACTGGCGCCCCAAGGCGCTGTGCATTGGACTGATGTTGATCGGTGTCTATCTGATTTGCTGGTCGGCTGCGGATTTGCGATAGCCATCGGGCCACGTGCATTAGGTCTCTGTGTTTGATTCTTCGGTTGGCCTTCGAAAACGAATCCTGCTCCTGAATCCACTGGAAGACCGTTGACTCAATCCCAGCGACTAAGCGGGCCATCGTTTAGAAGCAGATATTTGCGGCCAATTTCGATAGCACAGATTTTGTTTCTCCACCCGGACGAAATCGCAGCCAGCGGCGTTTGCGGAGCAGTGTTGTTGGCGGACGACAGACGCCGTCTGAGTCATTACACTTCCGAGTCATCCGGAGAGACTCGCATGTCTCCAGCACCACAGTCAGACAGGCCGATCGTTTTATGAGTTCATGGAACCGCCGTATCCCCTTCAAAGTCGACATCGCGGGTGTCATCGAAATCATGGGATCGTCTCTGTACAGCCGCGCAGATACGCCGATTCGGGAACTGATTCAGAATGCTCATGATGCTATTCAACGCCGACGACAGTCAAACCTGTCGTATCAAGGCCGGATTGATGTTCGCCAGAATGCAGAACAACACACCATCGAATTTGAAGACGACGGCATCGGACTGACTCCGGAAGAAGCGGAGAACTTTCTGGGCACACTGGGGATCGGCATCACGGGGCTGATCAAACGCGGTGGAATGCCTGAAGCGAAAGCGGCGGACCCCAGTAGCGACCTCATCGGACAGTTTGGCGTGGGACTGTTCAGCGGATTCATGCTGGCAGACCGCATGGTGGTAGAAAGTCGCCGCACAGATCATCACGAAGGTGTCCGCTGGGAAGCAGGCCCCGGCACCGAAATCGAACTCAGCGATTCTCAGCGCGAAAGCACGGGAACCAAAGTCACACTGTCGTTGAAGCCAGACTACTATCCGCTGGCGGAAAACGCCGACATGCTGGAAGGCGCGCTTCGCGAGTTCGCGGACTTCCTGTCCATTCCCATTCATTTGAACGATGCTGACCAGCGAGTCAACGTGATCAACGCCCCTTGGCTGGATTCGGCAGCCGACAAAGAAGCGATCGAACTGGAACTCGAATCGTGCTTCGGCGAAACGCCGCTGGACATCATTCCCATTCGCATCGAGAAACCCGCGTCGATTGCGGGGGCGCTGTATATTAGTCCGCAGCGAGTGCCCGGTTTCAGCGATTCCGCCACCGTGATGGTGACCGTGCGGCGGATGGTGATTTCGCGGCGAGTTCACGATTTGCTGCCGGAATGGGCGATGTTCGTGCGCGGTGCGCTGGAACTCCACAATTGCTCACCGACGGCCAGCCGAGAAGATCTTGTTCGAAATGCCGCGTTCGACAGTGTGCGAACAGCACTGTTGGAAAAGCTGTATGAATATCTGGAACAACTGGCCGAAAACGAACCTGACCGCATGCAGGCGATCCTCAGCTGGCATCGATACACATTCGCCGGGGCGGCGTTAAACGATCGACGACTGCGCAATCTGATTCGCAAAGTCTACACTTTGCCCACGTCCGCCGGGTCGCTCACGATCGACCAAATTCTAGAACGCAGCCCGGCCGATCCGCTGTTCGAAACCGAAGCGGATTGTGTGATCTGGTACAACATGGATCGGCGTCAGGAACGGTGGATCAATCAACTGTTTGCCGAACACAACGTGCCCTGCGTCCACGCGTTTCGAAGCTTCGAAGAATCACTGCTGGCCGCCGTCGTCGCCGATGAACAGGAAGCTGGCCACCAAACGGCCCTGCGGATGACCAGTGCCAGCGCGACGAATTTTGCGGAAGGTATTCTGGGTATCCGCGACATGCAGGAAGTCGATTCCGACTGGGACGATTTCCTGTCGTCCAGCGGGGCCAAACTGTTTGTGGCTTCGTTCAATTCCCGACAACCTGTGATGGCGTTTCTGAACGAACGCTATGAATTGGCGCGCACGTTTGACGACCTAAAAAAGGAAGGCCAGATCCCGTCGGGTTTCCAGCGGCTGATCGATTCGCATTTCGAAAGCCAGCCAGCGGGAACGAACGAAGTCATTCTGAATCGAAACCATCCCGTCGTGAAACGGTCGTTGTCTCAACGCACGGGAACACCCATTTCCAGCGTCCTGCGACTGTTAGTCACGCAGGCCTTAAATTCTGCCGGTGCCACCATCGACGAATCGGCGCAGCGACAGCAAATGGACGATCTCGACTGGATTGCAGAAGCGCTTTGGGGACGCGACGAATAACCTACGATACGCAAAGGAGTCACGATGAGCGACGACACAACAGACATTGAAAAGCAGCTGGCAGAAATCAGCGAAAGATCTGGCGGATTCTTGGAACGCGGTTACTACGCATCAACGCTGCGTTGCAACAGCGATATCGTCCGCCTCGCAAAAGCTCACCACTTGGTAGTCCCGTTCATCAACGGCACGTTCTTCCGCATGGTTCGCTGTTTGGCGTTGCTGGACCCCAGGCAACTGCGAGACAGCGCGATCAGTCTGATTCCGTTTCTGGAAGACGAAGAGCACGCGCGATCGTTTCAAGCTGATCTCGACGAACCGCATTACGAATTCACGCGCAGCTGGATGACCGCCTGTGTGTACGAAAACTTGGCCGACGCCACAGGCGAAGTCGATGGCTACAATTCCGATGGCATGCACCAATGTATTTCCGACGGACTGCAGGTCTGTCGCCGCACCGGCAAGCTAGAATGCATCTCGTGCTTTCGTCAGTACGCCGCCGACGTGTACTTGGCGTCTGATGACTTCACCATGGCTAGGCTGCAATGCGACACGGTGCTGAACAATCACGGCACATGGTCGGATCGAGGCGACACGCGATCGGATATTTGCCGTAAACTGGCATGGATGAACCTGCTGGAAGGTCGCGTCGCAGAAGCCTTGAAAGCCGCCGAAGAAGGTTTGGAACTGTCTGTGGCGGAAGGCGTCAACGTCAAATTCCCCACCCGCGCTCAAGCATTAACCGCTCTGGACGAAGCCAGAATCATTGCGGGGCAACAGCGGATCGACTGGCAGAATCCGGACACCACGGACATCGTCTCCGGCTTGCCGCCCGAAGACGAGTGGCCAGAACTGAATATGGAAAAGGAACGCAACGATGCTCTGGAACTTTGTATTCGTGGCGAATACGACGAAGCGATTCGCATTCTGACAAAATGGGATCAAACTCTGGATCGCAATTCGTGTCTGGCCAAATGGTTCGAAATTCGGCTGCGGCTCATCGCAACAATGCACTTGGCGGGAAAACAGGATCGCACCGGTCGACTGGCAGATCAATTGCGTCAGCGCGCGTCTGACGCCAACGATTACCTGACGATTCGGCGTTTGAATTATCTGTTGAATGAAGACCACAGCGTGAATCCCATCGCCGCTGTCGCCCCCCTGGATCAGGGCCCATGCGCTGCGGATAGCTCGACGATTCCAGTGGGTGCTGAAGCAGCCGCGACCGAAGCGACTGAGTCGACGACTGAGGAGCAAGCTGGCGAATCCGATGCAGAACTCGCCCCGCTGCTGGACAGACTCAACAACATGCTGCGGCGGTTCTTTACCACGGAAGACGACGACGAACGCAATGCCGTGGTCACGGAATACCTGTCGATTACGGGCGACCAATTAACGGATCGCAAACAGGCAGCCGCGTTGCTGCACTTCGCCGAACCGCTGAACGGCGATGGACAGCGGGCGGCTAAATTTTGGGCGTGGGGGCAATCGCTGGAAGCAGCGTTTGCAGACGAAGCTGGCATCATTGCTCGCGTGGCGTCTTTAGCCAACACGCTGCGATATTCTGGTGGAGACGACACCTACGAATTGATCGATGGCGAATCCATCGAAAAAATATTCCAGCGAGCGTTGTCACTCAATCGCGACAGCATTTCCGCTCACTGGCTGGCCGGAGAACATTATCTGTTTCATCAGCAATACGGAGACGCCGAACGCTGTCTGGCTCGCGCGTGCCGACTGGATCGAAAATTCTCAGCCCCTGCGCTGCTGCTGGCCGATGTTTACTCACAAACCGATCGACCGCGCGATGCTTCGGCTGTGCTCGACTTATGCCTTCGCGAAGGATCGGACGATGCCAACGTCGCTTGGGAAGCCCTCGTCAAAGCCATCAGCGGGCAACAATACGAAGCCGCGTTGACTTATGCGGATCGTTTCGACGAACTCAAGCCAGATCAACCATGGATCAACTACTATCGCGGGATCGCTCAAGTGGAATTGAATCGTCCGGAAGATGTTCTGCGTTCCGTCGCTGCCGAACGTCAACTTGAAGATCTTCCCGGAACCTATCATCTGGACGTGCTGGCCACGTGTGCGCTGGTGCTGCTTGGTCGAAACGACGAAGCCCGTGCATCGTTCGCTCAACTCTTCGACACAAACGTTTCGTCAATCGAATACATGACTCAGGTGGGCATCAACAATCTGCTGAATATGCTCTGGCGACACACAGCAATTTTGGAAAGCACTGACCCGCAACGACAACAGCTGCAAAGTCTTCTGCTGACGACAGGCACGATGCCCGATCAATTTTTTGACGAACAACGACAGGCGGCTGGTGAACAACGAGGCGGCGAACAAGCCGTCAATTTTTACCAAGTGCTGGTAGAACAGCCATTGCCTTCGGACTGGCGCGAGTCGACAGGCTGCTTTCCGGGGCAGGGACATTGGACCAGCTATCGCACTGTCTGGGGAGTGCTCGCCACCGACGAAGAACAGGCAGAGCAGTTCGCACTCGCGGGTCAGCGACTAAGCGCGGCGGCACCGGCCAAAGTGGTGGAAACCGCTGTTCAGGAAGAAGGTTTTCGAGACACTCCGGGGATTGTCTGGATTGGAAATCGGTGGAGCGAAGCCGACGCTGATCCGGAAGCCTGATCGACCGAGTCTGAAGGCAGGATCTGCTTCCCGTTCCACACGCCTTTCTGCAGATGCAACGAGTCGTGCAAAAACGTGTCTCCACCGATGTGAAATCGGCGGGGGACTGTTGTGGAACAAAAACGCGATCGCTATTTCCCGCTCGTGAATTTTCTTTCGCCGAACATGTTTCTGTCCAACAGAATTGCTTTCGTGAGTCTCCGAAACGCCAAGTCGCAGCAAAGCTGCGGGAATTTTGAACGATTCAGCATTGTCATCGAAACCCCGCGTTTTTCTGTTCTGAGTGTCATGATACAATCAGCGCCGGTTTTGCCGGACAAGAACCGCCCAATGTCTGCTTCACACAACTAGGCTCAGCTGGGTACAGTACACTGCAGGTCCTGAAGACCAGCGACAACAATCTCGGCTTCTGATGAAGACCGACTACCAACAATCTGAAAGACTGACAAACATGTTGAACATGTTCCAAGGATTCTGCCTGCTGATGGCTGCCATGCTGAGCGTTGGCGGAGCGGGCGGTGTTCGTGCCGATTCACCGACGATTGAAACTTTCACGCTGGCGACGCATCGTGGAGTCGAATGGTCGCTGAACGATATGGCCGACAGCAAACTGGTTGTCGTCGCCTTTCTGGGCACTGAGTGTCCGCTGGCAAAGCTGTATGGGCCACGGCTGGCTGACCTACACGCGAAGTTTGCCGACAAGGGAGTGGCGTTTGTCGGAGTGAACTCGAACACTCAGGACAGCATCACCGAAATCACAACTTATGCTGCGAAGCACGGCATTCCGTTTCCCCTGCTGAAGGACGTGGGCAATCGCGTGGCCGATCAGTTTGCGGCCGAACGCACGCCCGAAGTCTTCGTCCTAGATCAGCAGCGCACCGTGCGGTATCGAGGTCGCATCGACGATCAGTATCTGGTCGGGTTGGCGCGCGACAAAGTTCGTCGCCACGACTTAGCCATCGCCATTTCTGAATTACTAGATGACAAGCCGGTATCGGTGCCACAGACTGCGGCTCTGGGATGTCATATCGGGCGCGTCCGCAAGGTCGCACCCACGGGCGACGTGACGTATTCGAACCAGATCGTTCGCATCTTCAACAACCGCTGCGTGGAATGCCATCGTGCTGGCGAAGTCGCTCCATTTACGCTGAACACCTACGACGACGTGATCGGCTGGGAAGACACCATTCTGGAAGTCATTGCCGATAATCGCATGCCACCATGGTTTGCCAACCCCGATCACGGCCAGTTTGCCAACGATGCTCGACTAACCGACGACGAAAAGACACTGATTCGCTCGTGGGTGAAAAACGGTATGCCGGAAGGCGACGCATCACAATTGCCGGAACCTCCGCAGTTTGTGACCGGCTGGCGAATGCCGGAACCCGATCAGGTGATCCACGTGCGAGAAGAAGCGTTTGATGTTCCCGCCGACGGAATTGTTGATTACCAATACTTCGCTGTTGATCCCGGCTGGACCGAAGACAAGTTCGTCTGCGCGGCGGAAGCTCGTCCGGATAACACGCCTGTCGTGCATCACATTATCGCTTACGTGATTCCGCCAGGTGCTGACCCTCGCCAAGGACACAATCGCCGCATGCTGGTCGGCTATGCACCGGGAGCCATTCCGCACATCTTGGAAGCTGGAATGGCTATGCACGTACCCGCAGGCAGTACGTTAGTTTTCGAAATGCACTATACGCCGAACGGCACCGTCCAACAGGACCGTAGCTATATCGGCCTCAAGTTTATGGACGGCAAAGATGTGACGAAAGTTTTGCATGGTGGAGCGGCCATCAATACGAAGTTCGAAATCTCACCCGGAGCCGCCGACCATCAGGTCGTGGCCGATTATCACGCCAAACACGACGTGATGCTGCTGGACATGACGCCTCACATGCATCTGCGTGGCAAGTCGTTTCGTTACGAAGCGATCTTCCCCGACGGTCAGCGAGAAATCCTGCTGGATGTGCCTCACTACAACTTCAACTGGCAGTTGAGTTACATCCTGAAAGAACCACGCTTGATTCCCAAAGGAACTCGCCTGCTGTGTACTGCCACATTTGACAATTCGAAGCACAATGTGGTGAATCCTAATCCCGATCAACCGGTCCGCTGGGGCGATCAGAGTTTCGAAGAAATGATGATCGGTTTCTTTAACGTTGTCGCTGCGGAACCATCAAAAAAATCGCCGAAGTCCGCCACGCTTCGCAAGCCAACGGCGACTGAGTAACCTATCACGGATTAACCGAAAGGGCCGGAAGTTTTTTTTCGGTCACAGCCGACACAAACATACGAGCGGTTTCGTCCGAAAAAGACTCCCGCCCCCCGAATCTTCCCGACGAGGTCTCACCATGAAACGAATTTCCTGTCGAGTGGTTGTGTTGTTTCTGTGCTGCCTGCAGCCGGTTCTGTCAATCGCCGAAGATACGGCTGTTGGCAAAATTTCGCTGCAGGATGGATTGCAGCCGTTTCTGGATGTGCTGTCGGGGCGGCAGGCTGAGTTTCAATTGTCGGGCGATCTGCAGATTGCGATCGACAACAAGCCGCAGCCGATTCAGTTGCGGTTGATTCGTTTCAGCGAAGAAGCCTTCGATCTGAAACTGACGCACCCAGACTACGCGGTCGAAATTCGTCGCCGCGAAGATTCCACCGCGTTGATTCTGCCGTTGCACAAGGTGGCGTATCTTGGCCACGGCGAAGTTCCGCAGGATGTGAAGCTGAGTCCGGCGGGTATCAGCGAGCGGTTGATTAGTGCCGCGTCTGATGCGAAGCCGATGGCGACGATGGTGTCGTTGATTCAGCCGGAATTTTTGGAACCGTTCATGGAGCTTCTGAAAAAACCACTGAAGGCCGAACGTGACCCGGCGTCGCAACAGTGGCGGCTGACGAATCGTAGTCCCGTGCGTTTTCCGACAGGGGGAGCGATCATCGTCGAAGCCGACTTCGGCCGGGTGGCTGTGAATGTCACGTCAGAAGTTCCGTCGATGTCAGCCGTCGACGCAGATTTCGGCAGCATCAAAGTTGTTGAGATTCCGCGAGCAGAATTGGAACGCACGCTGGTGCGCGGCGTTCATCGAGCCACCGAAGTGTTGGCTCCAGCTGCGATTCTGAAGAACCCGCGACAACAACCACGCCAAGTGGCTCACGGAGAACTGCGTTGGATCGAAGGCCAGCGAGTGGCGATTCTGGAGGGGACTCCAGAACAAATCGGGACGGCTCACGGGCAGTTGCTGCACGATGAATCGATGAGATGTATTGAATCGGTGTTGTATTCATTCGGGACGGCTCATGTGATTCGCACGGGCCACTGGTTCCGTCACGACATCGAAGCCGCGTATGCTCGTCTGAGTCCTCATATCCCCGAACGTCACAAGCAAGAAACCGCAGCCTTGGCAGCCGGGTTAGATCTTCCGAACGAAACGTTGCAGATTCTGAATGTGTTCCCGGAAATGTTTCACTGTTCAGGTTTCGCGGTTTTCGACAGTGCCACAAAGGATGGCAAGCTGTATCACGGTCGCGTGCTGGATTACATGACGACGATCGGGCTGCAGGATGCGGCGACAACGTTCATCGTGAAACCAAAAGATCACATTGCATTTGCCAACGTCGGCTACGCGGCGTTTATCGGCAGTGTGAGCGGCATGAATGCGAACGCGATTTCGCTGGGCGAAATGGGCGGTCGTGGTGAAGGCAACTGGGACGGCGTACCGATGGCCACGCTGATGCGCCGCGCGTTGGAAGAATGTTCATCACTGGATGAAGTCATGGCGCTGTGGTCCAACAATCCTCGAACCTGCGAATACTACTATGTCTTTGCAGATGGCAAGACTAACGAAGCGGTGGGAGTCGCCGCGTATCCGGAATCTGTTGAATTCATCAAACCCGGCGAATCGCATGAACGTCTGGGCGAAGGCATCAAGGATGCGGTCGTATTATCGGCGGGAAGTCGGCTAGAAAAACTGCGCGAACGAGTGACCGAAAAGCACGGACAGATTGACACGGATGTCGCCATGTGGCTGATGAGTCGTCCGGTGGCGATGCAGTCGAACCTGCACAACGTGTTGTTTGTTCCGGCTGACGGAATCCTGTACGTGGCCAATGCCAGCCATTCGAAGCCAGCGGCGGAAATGCCGTACGTGAAGCTGAATCTGGGCGAGTTACTGAAATCAGTCGACCGCCAGCCCGCTCGATCCGCTGCGGCTCGATAAATATCGACGGCCGGCAAGGCCGTGCGAACTCCGATTGGGACGTCGATTTAATTCATGTGTCATTTCAAAGTCGCGGAGCGGCGCAAGCCGCCCGGTGTCGCGGCACCGGGCGGCTTGCGCCGTTCCGCTATAAAGTCAACTCATATGATCGACGTCCCTTTGGCGTTTTGCAGCCAGCGCCCGCCCGCATGATTGTGACTTTCGCAAAAACCTTTCCGGAAACTCTGCAACATTTCGACGTCGCCCCCGACCACACTGCTGGAAGCAGCGATTTGCGGTGAATCACTGGGTTTCAGGAACACAGGGCCGGCTTCAGTTCGGCGTTTTCGGGAGTGTCAAACATGTTACGCTGGATCAAATACACGGTTGGAACGGTTTTTATGGTCGCCGTCGCGGGCATCGCTTTGCTGGGAACCAATCTGGGCAGCTATCTTCGCACCACGACCAAGGCCGCTCAGGAAGCCGTTCAAAACGCTGTGCCTGTGGAATTTGAACTGCGGCGCGCCAGCAATATGATCGAAGCGATTCTGCCTGACCTACAGTCACAGGTCCGCATGATCGCTCAGGAAGAAGTCGAAATCACAGCCCTCGAATCGGATATCGCAGATTCGCAAAAACGACTGACCAGCGAAAAAGCAACGCTCAGTTCTTTGCGAACAAAGATGGGCGCCGTTCATGTATCGTATGCAGTGCATGGTCGACAAGTGGGGCGAGAAGAACTCACTGACCAACTGCATCAGCGCTTCGAACGATTCAAACAGGGAGAACTGGCACTGGCCAGTAAGCAGCGGTTGCTCGAAAAACGCCAAGACGGTTTGCGAGCCGCGCTGACGATGCTGGACAAAATGCGACATCGCAAAGCGGAATTGGAACAAAAGGTGGAAGCTCTGGCCGCTCAGCACCGGTTGGTCCAAGCGTCGCAGATTGAATCCGCAACACTGGTCGATGGCAGCCAATTGTCCGAAGCCGATCAGCTGTTGAGGCAAATCGAAACGCGACTCGCCGTTGCCGAACGAGTGCTGACGCACGCACAAGATCTGTTCGCAACATCGGCGACAGAAGCATTGATCAACGAAGACCAACTGCTGTCAGAAGTGGACGACTATTTTTCGAAGCCGTCAGCGGATCAAGAACACAACGCCGTTGTGGTTGGATTGTCGGACGAGGTGAGCGAGAAGTAGTCGGCGTACCGGCGGGTGGCACATGCTGGCGCAGCCTGCTTGTGTGGCGCAGCCATTGGAAACCGGTCTATGAGGTGAAGCTCGAGATATCGTTGTCATGTGATTCGTTACCGTAAGAGCGGTTTCCGATCGCTAAAGCGACATCGCTAGCCCGAACGGCAAGCGGTGCTACCCGAGTGGCGTGTCAAAATCCAAATTTGAACAGCCCAGCTTTCCCCACCACAACAGAGTAGTGCAAAAACATTTCTCCACCGAATTCATCAAGCTGTCGATTT
The DNA here is from genome assembly GCA_041688835.1 of Fuerstiella sp. Taxonomy (GTDB): domain Bacteria; phylum Planctomycetota; class Planctomycetia; order Planctomycetales; family Planctomycetaceae; genus Fuerstiella. Next base: position 141 of record JBDNHJ010000207.1, on the reverse strand, counting down.
AGTGAGCGGCAGGGCGCTGGTGCCAGAAACCTTAAGTTCCATCCGCTTTTTCGATTATTCCCAAGAGATGTCGAACGGGCCAGAGTTGCCGCCACGTTTTTGGTGCTTCGACGGATTCCTTTTCGGTCGGTCTGCCGGTGT
>JBDNHJ010000206.1:0-18238 GCA_041688835.1 Fuerstiella sp. | reverse complement strand
TCGTTTTTGAGATCCAGTCCACGGTCGTCGGTGGTCAGCAAAATTCGGACAACGTCGTCCCGCAAAACTGTCGAGGCATGCGTCTCGACATCATCGTTCGGCCAGTATTGCGCGGACGTGAGTAACTCACACAGCGCCACAATCTGCGCGCAGCGCATCAATTCGGACGGTTCGGGCGTGCGATGAGGAATCGTTGCGGCAATGTCTTCGCGATGGATTAACGTGGCGAGCAGACGGGATTGCGAATCGAGCGTGCGATAGAGTTCCACCGATTGCGGATCAGCGTCGGTGTGCAGCACCCAACCGAGATACGACGTGCGGTTGCACAGCATGGCTTTGGGCGATATCAGAGACTTCGTGATGTCTTGCAGTTCGACGAATGCAGTCCTGAGTTCCGCTTCAGTCACCTTGTCATCGGCCCCCCATTCTGCGATTTCCCGCAGCAGGTTTTGTTCTGCATGGCAGGCCATCAGCCATTGTTTCCAGTTGGCCGACACCTGATGCAGCAGCCGAACCATCCTGACGCCGTCGCGCAGACACGCACCTGCTTCGTCGTGGTTGGTGTCCGCAGTCAGTTGACGCGAAGCCGCGATACAGGCGGCTGCAAGTTGATCAGTCGGATGAGTGACCCAAGGAGTAAGTTGCTCTGTCGGAAGAGCCGTCAGTAGCTTAACGTCCGTGGCCGCTCGCAGTTGATGAAACAGCGGAATGTCGCGCTGGCCATCGTCCTGAGCCTTCGACATCGCGGCCAGCGACTTCCACGCGCGAGACAACGCTTTAGCTTCGACAGGCTGCGCAGATTCGCGACGAAGTTCGGCCTGAAACGCTGGTAAAAATCCGCATTGCCGAGACTGCAAGGCGTAGCGTGAAGACAACCATGGGAACGGATTGGCTCGCAAAGCTGGCACCGCTCGCAAGGCAACGCACACGGCAATCGCGACGATCCCGATTCGCACGGCATTCACTTTCCACGACTGCCTCAGTTCGGTGGTGAACCGAATCGTCAGCAACGACGCTGCTGCGGCTGCCAAAACGACTGGCCAGACAAGTTTCTGTAGGGGCAGATCAAGAAAGAAGAGTTCGGGAAGGACGGCAAACAGCAAGATCGACATGCTGCCAGCCACGATCCCACTTTGACGAACCACGTTAGTGTCGGAGATACGCCTTGATGAGCACCAAACAGAAGCGTCCCGTCACGGTGTTCGGTCCGGTAGGCTCGCAGCCCGCATTCCTGAAAAAACAAAGCCCCCAAGAACGTCAGCAGACTGACTCGCGTGGCGGGTAAAGCTGTGTCGGACAGGAATAGCAGAGCCACCGCCAGAACGCACCACACCAGAACGAACGGCGTTACTGTGCGAACTTCTTTCCACAGTAATGCACGGGCCATGCGCCCGGTGGATTCCTGTTGCCGCGAAATTCGCGCGATCCAGTGCGGTCGTTGCAGCCATGAAAACAGACGTCGCACGGGCGTCAGAAATGACGGACGGCTGACGTTGTCGATCAGCGAACTGCCTACGGTCGAGTGACCGCCGACAAGCGATGTTAGCGACACAGAAAGATCGTACGGCAGGATTCCACGGTGCCACGCGATGGACATCAACGTGACAATCCCCAAACTTGCCAGCAGAGTCCCTTGGAAAAAGGCGTCCCCGAAATTCTTCGACTCCAAGACCGTCAGCACGAATGCCATGACCGGCCACGACAACAATGTTGCGATCACCGCTGTCATCACTTTGCGCAATGTCATGGCCCAGCACAACGAACACACAATCGGCAGCAGAATCAGCGAGACCACGTACCAGATGGGAACGCTATTTGGCCAGCGAAACGCTATGCTCGAAAGCTCCGCCCAGCGGAACTGAACAGAAGTCGTCAGCGCAACCAACGCGGCAATGGCACTTTCGATCAACGCCAGAGTTGCCAACAAAGCCAGCGTTGCGACAGCGATAGGGACGAGTTTGCCGAGCATCATCTGTCGCCATGTCGGCGCCAGTTGGAACAACAGCGGTGATGTTCGTTCTTCCGTTTCCAGTGTGAATGCCATGCACAGCGCCACGGGCACAAACAGCGCGGCCGCCAGCAGATTCACGTAGATTCCGCCCGCTAGAATGTCATTCCACGTGAACACTTTCGAGCCGTTAACAACGGATATCATTCCCAGTAGAGAAAACGGCGACGCAACCCCAACGGCCAACAGCCAGACCGGTCGCAGCGTGCGATATTCTTTCCACATCAAATGCCAAGTGGGTGCAGCCATGAAAAGTCCCGATCTTTTTGACAGTGAAGACAATCTTGTTGAACGTGTCTTTCGTTTAACCCGACTCGAAGAGGAGGCCGCCTGCACAAAGTGCAGAGTCCGCAAGCCTTCTCTCCGAGTCGGGTCAAACGGTCAGCCGTGTCGCAGGCTTGGCTTGAGGTCGACGGTACTCACGCAGCATCGCCAACAGAATATCCTCCAGATCGGGTTGCCGAGTCTGCGGCGGAATGCCCGCGTCAGTGGGGCAGGCTTGGTGAAGTTGTTCTAGGGAAAGGTTGCGGACCATGAAGACGTGTTCGTGATGAAACTGAACGTGAGCCCACACATCGCCCGGCATTTGGGGAGGAACCGTGTTTTCGTCCTTCAGAGACAGCCACACTTCGGTGGTGTTCTGCTTCAGATCCTCCAGCCGTTCGACACACGCGATCTGACCATGTCGGCCACGCGATCGACTTCCGCCACCTGATGACTGCTCAGCAATACACTGCGTCCCTCGGCCGCAATATCGATCATGCTTTCCAGAAACTCACGACGCACCAACGGATCTAGGCCGGACGTCGGTTCGTCCAGAATCAACAGTTCCGGCTGGTGAGCCATGCCGATCGAGAGCGCCACCTTGGCACGCATGCCTTTCGAAAGATTTCGAATACGCGTGTCGGGCGGCAGATCGAATCTAGTCATCAGTTGGTGAAACGCATCGGCATAGCCGGCGGGATGGAATCCGGAAGCAAACCAGCCGATTTCTTTGACCGTCATCCAATCGTACAGCGGCGGCTGATCCGATACATAGCCGACTCGCCGACGAATTTCCAAAGGATGAGTGCGGCTGTTCATTCCCAGCACTTCGGTGGAGCCGTTGTTCGGGCGTTCCAGTCCCAGCAGAATGCGAATCGCGGTCGACTTTCCCGCCCCGTTGGCTCCCAGCAACGCACACACGGTTCCGGGAGGAATCGACAGCGACACGTTGTCCAAGGCAATCGTGCGGCCGAATCGTTTACTGACATCAGTCATCTGAATCACAGGTTGCATGGCGAATACCTCAGTTCATCAGTGTGGGAATGTGACGAAAATCAACAGGATGGATCAGGGTTTCAACGTTTGCCGGACTTGAGTGACTTCCATTCGGATTCGAACAGTTCGCGCAATTCCGCTTTGGTGACATCATTTTGCTGCGCCTCCTGCAGCACGCTGCGCAAGCGTTCGCGGATCATCTTCAGGCGCGTCTTCTGGCACAGCCGCACAGCGCCGGGAGCCACGGCCAGCCCCGTTCCTCGAATGGGCAACAGAATCCCATCGGACTGCAGTTCGCGATACGCACGAGCCACCGTGTTGGCATTCACGGCCAGACGAGTGGCCAGTTCCCGGACCGACGGAACATGCTCCCCGACCGCCAGCGACTCGTTCGCCACAGCAAACCGAACCTGCCGACAGATCTGTTCGTAAATCGGAATGCCGTTGTTGGGATGAACATGACACTGCATCAGCGGACTCCGTGTTAGTGTGCTACCACTGTGGTACGGTAACACGCATGAGTACAGTCCGTCAACACAGTTTTCGGGATTTCCGCACGCTAAATCCTGTCCGGCGATGTGCAACTGCCGAATTGAAGCAGTCGGTTGCTGCGCGTCAGCAAGGATCGCCTTCGTTTTTTCGACGGCATTTATCTCCGGACGAATGCTGATTTCGGTGCCGGGTTCAGCACGGCCCTGACTCTTGTCGGTTCTCTGGGAGGCGCAGTTGTGTTGTCGAAACCCGCGATGGTCAAGGTTCGTTTGCCTAGCAGAGTGAGAGAAGTGTTGCCGGACAACCTTCACACAGAGACTGAAACCCTCTGGCGGCTTGGAGACCAACCACTTTCCCGCGCCGCTTAAACGGGAATGCAACTCACGCACTCACTCACGGGCCGGTGCCATGACTCGTATTTAATATCGCTCTTTGCGGACCTGAAAATTTTGTCAGTTCGATGCTTCGAGCTTTCTGAGTAGTCGATCCGCGTTGGGGGCGACGCTACGTACCTTTGCTGGGTCGATCAGCCCCAGAATTTCAAATGAGTGCTTGCCCTTGCCATATTCCCCTTTCGATTCTGCTCTTCGTGTTGCCATCTTTAATGAATGGAAGATCGTGCTCTTGGGAATCGTTTCCACTTCGGTATTTCCGGGGATTGCAGTCTGTGCGAAACCCTGCCCGAAGTACTTCTTGAGGCAATCATGATCGGCCAGAAACCACGCTTCCATACATTGCACCATCAAAAAAACGTGATCGCCCGTTGCATTTTCTGGACAATCCCAATCGTCACGCTGCTTCAAATGCTCCCATGGCGTTGTTGAAAAATCGTCTTCACTGTCGACCAGTAATAGCGGTAGCGTGTTCGCTCGCGTTCGCTTCATTGCAGTGCAAAAGTCATCGTACGCATCATTTCGAGATCCGCAGGCGACAACGGCTGGCATGCGTCCCGAAAGACCGACATTCTTGAAGAACGATTGGAATCCTCGGCGACAATCCGTTGCTAGTTTCCCCTTGGATCCGCCCTCAGCATAAATCGTGATCGTCACCATCGGTTCCCTCCAATCTGGCCTCGTCGCCATAACTCGCCAAGCGAGTATTTGGCCAGCCAGTCTTTGAGATCTTCGGCGTCCAAGCGCCGCATCGTTGATGCAGTATCGGTCTTTTCGCAGACAATCACGTCTTCAGGATCGTCAGACATGCACTCCACCAAGACATCCGAATGCGTGGTCACAATGAGCTGCGTCTTCTTCGATGCTTCTTTCAGCAACTTGCCGACACTCACAAGGACATCGGGGTGAAGTCCCAGTTCCGGTTCCTCGATGCAAATCAATGGAGGCGGTTTGGGATGGCACAGAATTGCGAGCAGACACAGATAGCGGAGTGTGCCGTCCGACAAACGCGTCGCGGGAATACTGAACTTCCCTTCCTGCAGGAACACCTGCACAGTTCCACCTTCGATGATCACGTCGAAATCCTGCACCGCTGGATAGAGTGATTTTAGATGTTCGAGAACCGATTGCTTGGCAGTGATGTCTCGACGAATGGAATTCAGCACCAAGCCTAAATTGGCACAATCTTCATCAAGGAAGTCGTTTCGCTTGTCGGCTTTCTGAGGTCGTCGCGGTGCCGTGTAGCGACCAAAGGTCCACTCACGATAGATTTTGATGCGACTGAACGAATCTGCAAGATAGGTGATTTCTGGGTATTGGTCGGGGTCCTTGCGTTGGGCCAGAATCGACTTCTCAGGGTCGACGTCTTCTCTTTTAAGCTCGCGTCGTTGCCCGCTCACGTTGAGCACGGCATGATTGTTTTGAAACTGGTAAAAGAAGTATGGAACGCTGTCTGATTTCGTACGAGGCGACTCCTCTTCAATTCGTTCGTCGACAAGCTCCAGCCGCCGAGACGATTCCGTGAATCCAATCGTGTGACGAAGATTCTTGGGGGCACCATGAATCGGATTTTCAACCAATACCTCGATGAAAGCCGTCGCCCGCTTCTTCCCTTTCCAGAGCCAGTCACTGATTCCGCCACCATCCCGCACGGTGCCCGCCAGTTCGCCCGGTGCCGATTGAAAGAGCGACAACGCTTCAATTAGGTTCGACTTTCCGGAACCATTGGGCCCGATCAAGACATTCAGCGGCCGCATTGGCAGATCGATGCCTTCCTCGTCAAAAGAAAGCAGCTGTCTCAGCGTGATGCGGTGGATGAGTTGTGACATGATGACACCTAGTTTTCGGTTAACGTCTTCAGACGTGCTTTAGCTGTTTCCGCAAACTCAGATGTTGGGAAATCTTTGATCAAGTCCTGAAAGCTGCGGATCGCTTGGTCTTTCTGATCCAAAGTCACTTCACACAATGCCGCCTGCAGCAGTGCGCGGGCTCGGATTTCGTTGAAGGGATAGTTCAAGTAGACGCGATAGAATTCCCGTGCCGCAACCTTGTGGTTCTTTTCCATCAACAGTGTTTCCGCGATCAAAAACTGACTCCACGCAGCCGTCTCCGTGCCTTTGCCTGCTTCATCCTGAACAACTTGCAGAAAGTAGTCTCGCGAGCGTGCGAAGTCCGGTGGCGCTTGAGACTTCCAGCGTTTTCCCTGCACATTGCGAATCTGAAATAACATTCGAGACTTCGGGACTCGCTGTTCCAGTTCGTCCGCCAGAGCATCAATGTCGGAATAGCGTTTTTCTGCCAAAGCCAGTTCCGCCAACACAACCCAAATACGTTCCGTCCATTCTTCGGCGGCCAGTTCCTGATTCACAACCGCCGTTTGTAAAGCCTCGAGTTTCGTGCGGCACTCAGCGAATTTCCCTTGGTCCAGCAGACCGTCGGCATGCAGTAACTGAACCATGGGAGCATTCTTGCTGGACGGATATTCAGCCGCGAACTGCTCCGCCTGCGGAATGACATCGGCCCATTTTCGCTGAGCTGCATAGATGTCGACCACGTGAAACAGGGCGGCTTCTTGTTCCTGATCGCCGTATGCCTGATTGGCTGCGATGGCCAAAAATTCGGCCAAGGCCGCGTCTAGCTGATCGGCTTGCATGGCGCTTTCCGCGAGTGACAATCGGGCGCTGCCTGCGAACTTGCTGTTCGGGAAATCCGTGATCAGTCTCGTATAGATTTTATCGGAACGCTCGTAGCGTTCGTGTTTCAGATTCACCCGCGCCCATTCGTCCAGCACATTGTCTAGTTCTGGAGATGCGGCGAATGTTGTTGCCAAACTGTCCCACATCTGATCGGCTTCGTCGATCAGTTCGTTCTCTTCCAGCAGTCGAGCGGACATGCGACCGCTATCCAAAAAGTATGTGATCTGCTCAGGGTTCGTCGCGGCCTCAGGTGTTTTCTGCAGCGTTTCGAACAGCAGCCGAAAACGCTCAGCGGCTGCCGCCGACTTGTCGGCTTTCTGTAAACTCATCGCCTGCATATAAGCCGCTTCGCGTGAGCCGGGAAAATCGGTCAGCACTCGCCCGAACAGTTCATCCGATTTGTCGAACTGCCCAAGGCGATAGTAGCTCCAGCCCGCTCCTGATAACGCGGCTTCCAGATCTCGCTTGTCATCGTGTTTCGCCGCCAGTTCGAACAACGCCGCAGATTCCGCGTAGTTTTCCTGTTGCCATGCGGCTTCAGCAGACTGCAACACGGCCATCCAAGTTTGCGGATTTTCTGCGAAGTCTGTTGTCAGTCGCTCAAGATCGACTCGCGCTTTATCGAAGTCCTTCAGATGGCTGGCCGCCACAGCGCGCGTGGCCAACGCATCGGGCAGCATTTCGGGTCGTGTTTCGAGTTGCAGAAACGCGTCTGCATAGCTTTGAGCCTGCAGATATTGTTTTTGTTCGAGGCTGCTGACCGCTGCCAGAGAAACCGCGCCGAAGTAATTCTGGGCTTCAGGGCGAGCAAAATCCTGCTGGAGCGGCTCGTAGACTTCAACCGCATCGGCGTACTTTTTCGCTCGATGGAGAGCTCGAATTAAGTGGTAACTGCTGGCCAGTTTTTCCACGACCGTGCTGTCGTTGCTGGCTGCGGCAGATTTTAAAGCGGTGATCGCGTCTTCCGTTTTTCCCTGATTCAGTAGCAAACGTCCCTGCAGCACCATGACGTCGGCTCGCTGGGCGCGTTCGGGAAAATCGGTGGTCAATTGATTCAACACACGTTCCGCGGCGGCGAAGTTTTGTTCTTCCATGTTCAGTTCAGTCGCATTGAACAACGACTGAGGAACTTTGGCATCTTGGGGCCAGCGCGCGGTGAGATCCAGATACATTTGAGCGGCCACATTTTTTTGGTTGTCCATGGCTTCCAGTTGAGCTCGATGAAACATGATCTCCGCCGCCAGCGGCGAGTCTCCCGCTTCGGTCAAGGCGGTCGTGAGCACAGAGCGTGCGTCTTCCAGACGGCCCGCATCGCGGAGGCACAGTCCTTTCCACAGTCCGACGTAACGACGCACTTCCGAGTCTGCCGGAACTTGATCAAACCGTGAATAAGCTTGTTCGAACTGCTTCATCCTGAACTGCACAACACCTGCTTGCAGGGCGGCGGTGGCAGCCATCGGTTTATCGTTGTATTCCGACACGATTCGGTCGTAGGCAATGGCTGCGTTCGCATAGTCTGCTGCGTCGTAGCGAATGCCTGCCAGACGAAACAGGGCTTTGTGAGAGAAACTGTCGGACTGCATGTCCGCAATGGTTGTGTACAGTTCAGCTGCGTCTGCCAGCTTGTTTTGCCCCTGCAGTGATTCTGCCAATGCGTATTGACTGTCGGCCAGAATATTGGCCGGTGGCGGCAATGCGACCAGCGGGCGCAGCGTTGCTTCGGCTTCGGTGAACTGCTGCAGTCGGTTGTGACTTTCGCCTTGCAGCAGCCGTGCCCAGGAATTCAGGTTGTGGTCGGGATGTTGTGTGAGATAGGTTTCGAATTCTACAATTGCCGCTGCAGATTCGTTCAGATAGTAGCTGTCTTCGGCGATTCGATATCGAGCATCCGCCACGTACCGGTTTTCTGGGTCTGCTTTGACGAACGCCCGCAGCTGTTCGCGTGATTCGGCATAACGTTCCAGCGAATTCAGCGACAAGCCGTAGTACAATTGAGCCATCGTGGCGCGAGGATGCTCGGGGTAATCCTGCAGGAATTTTTTGAACGCGTCGGCGGAATATTGCCAGCGACCTTTGCGATAAAATCCTGCGGCAAAAGTGAAGTCCGAATCCGCTTCGTCCGCGAACAACGGAGCCGGAAGGATCGACGTTGAAAAAATGGTGGCGGCGAGCAGTAGCAAAGCGAAGCGGTGCGAGGAGTTCGTCATGACCAGAGCTATGGAAACAAGTAGGGGAGTCTGAAGAATTCAGCAAACATCGGTGGCCGCAACGTTCGAAAACGCCAGTGATGTTTGAGTCGCGTCTATTGTTCAGTGGAAACAGGCGAAAAACAGGCACAACAGGCCCGGATTCTCAGATCATCCGCCAAAACGCCGTCATTGGTTCAGTGAACTGCCTATTGTACGCTGAGGTACGCTGAGGTACGCTGAGGTACGCTGAGTTGGACATGGACCACGGGACACAATCGATGACAAAGCAAAATCCCGGACTGTTTACCGGGGCGGACGAACAGCAGCGCTGCTGGTGGTGCCAAGGGCACGCGGATTACCAGAAATATCATGACGAAGAATGGGGGCATCCGACGGTTGATGACCAGCTGCTGTTCGAAAAAGTCTGCTTGGAAGGTTTTCAATCGGGCCTCAGCTGGTTGACGATTCTACGGAAGCGAGATGCGTTTCGAGTGGCCTTTGAAGACTTCGATTTTCACAAGGTGGCGACATTCACTGATCGCCGCGTTGCGAAGCTGCTGCAGAACAAAGGCATCGTGCGTCATCAGGGAAAGATTCTGGCCACCATTCATAACGCGGCGCGAGCGATCGAAATGGAAGCCGAATTCGGATCATTGGCTGCCTGGTTTTGGCAGCACGAACCGCTTCAGAGCAGGGGGCCGTTGGAATCGAAAGCGGATGCGATGTTTCGCACAACCTGCCATGAAGCAGAACAGATGTCGAAGGCGCTTAAAAAACGCGGTTGGAAGTTTGTCGGCCCCACGACGTCTTACGCGTTTATGCAGGCGATGGGCATGGTCAACGATCATCTGCAGGGCTGTTCGAAATACGCCGCCATCGAAAAACTGCGAAAAAATCTGCAACGCCCCCGATGAGGAATGTGAACGCGAATGCGGCAGAGTGCGACTTTCCCTTCGTCCTACTGTCATTATTCAATCATGCGCTTAGTCTATTGGGAGCAGAGCGGCAAACAGTGACCACGGAAGTAACGGGAAAATTTCGAAAGGATACATGACGTGAATCAGCGTCCGGATATTTTGATCATTGGTGGTGGTGCCGTGGGTCTCACCACAGCATGGTACCTGGCAGGGCAGGGCGTGTCGGTTTCCGTTGTGGATCGTCAGCAAGTTGGTCGCGAAGCGTCGTGGGCGGGCGCTGGAATGCTGCCGCCCGGCAACCTTCAACATGCGATCACGGCAGAAGCACGGTTGCGGGCCTACAGCCATCAACTGTGGGAGAATCTGGCTGAGGAACTGACGGCTCGCAGCGGCATCGACAACGGGTATCGCCGTTGCGGGTCCGTCGAAATTAGCCCGCCGAATCAAGAGGAGGCATTCGCCAATCAACAGTCTGAGTGGCGCGCCGAAGGAATCCTTATCGAAGAGCTGGATCGATCAGACATCGAAAAGCATGTCGCGTGTCTGGCGGATGATTTTTCGTCGGGCGTGTTTTTGCCCGAATTCGGTCAGGTCAGAAACCCGAGGCATGTGAAAGCCTTGGCAGCGGCATGTCGGCAGTTGGGCGTGGAAATTATTGAAGACCAAGAGCAGCTGTCGCTGACGGTCCGCGGTCAGCAAGTGGAAGTCACTACATCCGACCGGCGGTTTGCATGCGACCGCATCTGTGTCTGTGCCGGTTCATGGAGCAGCAAGGTGTTAGAACCGCTGGGCGTCTCACTGCCCGTCAAGCCGGTGCGCGGGCAGATGGCCCAGTTGCGAGTCACGCAGTTGCCGTTTTCTTGTGTTATCGAACAGGGGCGACGGTACCTTGTGCCGCGCGCGGACGGATTGGTTCTGGTGGGGTCGACCGAAGAGCATGTGGGATTCGAAAAACGCAACACAACAGAAGGCGTGGCGGGCTTGCTGAAGTTCGCCGAATCGTTGGTCCCGGAACTCGGCACGGCGGAGATGATTCGATGCTGGGCAGGTCTGCGACCGGGATCTCCCGATGGACTGCCATTCTTGGGGCGAGTCTCACAGTTCGGCAATCTGTTTGTCGGGGCAGGGCACTTTCGATCCGGATTGCAGATGTCCCCCGGAACAGGTTCCGTCTTGGCAGACTTGCTGCTAGATCGAACGCCCGAAATCGATCTGGAGGGGCTGTTGTTTGATCGCATCGAGACGATGACCGTTGATACGTCGCATGAGAAGAAATGAGACACTGCAGATGTTTAACCCGTGGTCGCAGACTAGGTTTTTCAGCTTGGTCTGCGACCACGGGTTAAACGATTGACGTTGACGTAGTCACGCACGAACGGAGCAGATGACTGAAACTATCCCCAATGAATCGAGTGGTATGGCGACACGAAAACTTGTGATTGTCGGTGCCGGTCCGATCGGACTGGAAGCCGCACTGCGAGCAACTCAGGACGGTTACGATGTCACGGTCCTAGAACGCGGCGTTGTCGGTGCGGCAGTCCGCAGCTGGGGGCACGTCAAGCTGTTCACCCCGTTTTCTATGAACAGCACAGCGGCCGGTCGACTGGCCGCGAACACGCCACTCGATCCTGCCGACATCGTCAGCGGTGCCGAGTTTGCGAACGAATATCTGGCTCCATTAGCAACCTCCGATTTGCTGCAGGGCAGGGTACTTGAAAATCACGAGGTGCAGGCGGTGAGCCGTCTGACCTATGGGAAATCCGATCGTATTGGTCGGCCAAGTCGCAGTGAAGCGCGGTTTCGAATTTTGGTACACACGCCAGCCGGACAACGGGTCTTCGAAGCTGATATCCTACTGGATTGCACGGGCTTCGTCAGCGTGCATCGGCATTTGGGCGCGGGTGGGATTCCTTGTCTCGGCGAACACTTGCTGGCAAACGAAGCCTATCAAATTCCGGACGTTGCAGGGGAAGTCGCACAGCGTTTCGCGAATCGTAACACGCTGGTCGTCGGCAGCGGATACTCCGCCGCCACCACTGTTTGCGCTGTCGCGCAACTGGCGGATTCATCACCCCAAACAAAGGTCACATGGATCACGCGCGGACATCGTGAACTGCCGGTGGCCGAAGTGCCAGACGATCCACTTTGCGAACGCGTGCGTCTGACCAATGCCGCGAATGTTTGGGCCACAGCAAACAACAGTTGCGTGGATTGGATTCCCGGCGTCATCGATCGAATTTCGTTAACGCCAGACGGCTACGTTGTTGAATTCAGCCGATCGTCCGACGCTGCTTATGCAGCGGGTCAGGGCAGGGGGCCGCAAATGTTGGTCTTCGATGAGATTGTGGCGAACGTTGGATACCGTCCTGACATCAAGCCGTTCGAAGAATTGCAAATCCATCGCTGCTATGCAACGGAAGGCCCGATCAAACTGGCGGCTCATTTATTAGGCGAATCTTCAGACGACTGTTTGCAGCAAACGTCCGGTGGAGTAGCGTTGCTGATGAATCCAGAACCAAATTTCTACATTGTTGGTGCGGCAAGTTACGGACGAGACGCTCGGTTTCTGTTACAGACAGGGCTGAAGCAAGTGTCGGAACTGTTCGACACCCTGAATCCTGCCGCAGATGGAGTCACAGTATGAGCCACTCGGATGTCGCATCCGTACCAGAAATCGAACTCCGTTCACTAGATGAACTGTGGTTTCAGGTTGCGGGAACCGTTTGTAATCTGACCTGCAACCACTGCTTTATTAGTTGCAGTCCACAAAACCACAGCTTCCAATTTCTATCGTACGAACAAGTAGATGCAGCTTTGCAGGAATCCGTCGCTCACGGGGTTCGTGAGTACTACTTTACGGGTGGCGAACCGTTTCTGAACAAGGATCTGGTCCGCATGCTAAAACGGACTCTCGAATTCGGGCCCGCCACCGTGCTAACCAACGGGACTGTCCTGAAGCGAGAATGGTTGGAGGAATTGCGGGCCGCGGAAGCCGAAGCTGGTTTTAGCCTTGAGTTTCGCGTGTCCATCGACGGGCCGACAGCGGAAATCAATGATCCCGTGCGAGGCGCAGGAACTTTTGATCTCGCAATCACGGGCGTTGCCCTACTCTGCAAACTCGGCCTGCTGCCCATCATCACGATGACTCAGACCTGGGATGATTCTCAAAACCTTGAGATCCTCGCAGCGTTTCGTGATGTGCTGAAAACGCATGGCTGTGATCGACCACGACTGAAGATCCTGCCCCGTTTGAAAATTGGTGCAGAAGAGAAACGGACCGAAGGTTATCAACAGACCGAACGCATTACCGCAGCGATGATGCAGGACTTTGACCGCGATCAACTGCTGTGCCACCATAGTCGTGTGATCACCAATCGAGGTGTCTATGTCTGTCCGATTCTACTGGATGCGGATCATGCAAGACTGGGTGACACACTGAATGAATCGTTGGGATCATTTCCGTTAACAGAAGGTGCGTGCTACACGTGCTACCAGTTCGGAGCGATCTGCTCGAACTCAACTTTACGGCCTCAAGAATCCAAAACATAGAGGCCCGCCTCACTTCGCAGCACAAGCTATGAAACTCGCACTCTTCGGTGGACTCTACAGTAACTATCTCGCGCTAGAATCGGCCATCGCTGATGCACGGCAGCGAAATGTTGACGCTGCCTACTGTCTCGGCGACCTAGGCGCATTCGGGCCGTATCCGGATCGTGTTTTTCCAATCCTACATCAACACAATATCGCCTGCGTGCAAGGCAACTACGACGACAGCATTGGCAACGAACTGAATGACTGTCAATGTGGCTACACTGATCCCCAAGACAATCACTTCGCGCAGATCAGTTACGATTACACTCTGGCGAATACCAGCGATCAGAACAAAACGTGGTTGCGATCATTACCGAAAGAGATTCGGTTACAATGCGACGAGCTCAACGTGTTGTTATGCCACGGAAGCCCTCGCCGCACCAATGAGTTTCTGTGGGAATCGAATTCCAGCTCGGCATTTTTGAACCGCTTGGCGGATGAGCATCAAGCAGATGTTATCGTGGCGACGCATTCGGGCATTCACTGGCAGCGCGGGCTGAATCATGGTCGGCGGTTTGTCAACGTCGGTGTGCTCGGTCGGCCGGAAAATGATGGAAACACCAACGTGTGGTACGCGGTTATTTCGACCGGGAAAGATGCGAAACCTAGTGCCCTTCTCTGTTCTGTAAGAGGTTTAACAGTTCCGGTGTCTGTTGAATTTATTCCGGTTCACTATGATCATCAGCGACTGGCTGCGGAGATGCAGTCGGAGCGATTGCCGGATGAGTTTGTTCAGACGGTGCTGACAGGCTGGTGGACGACGTGCTTGGAAATCCTGCCATCGCTAGAACGTCGCGGCGGGAAGTATTAAGTTCAGTCAACAGAAGATGAGCGACCAAATTATGCGTGCTGTGGTGCAACGAGTTTCGAAAGCCGCTGTCACCGTCGAACAGGAAGTCGTGGGATCCATCGATCGAGGTTTCCTGATTCTGCTGGGCGTTGCTGAAGAAGATACTCAGGCCGACGTTATCTGGCTGGCGGCCAAGATCGCGGGTTTGCGAGTCTTCGAAGATGACGACGGAAAGATGAACCTTGACGTGAAACAAGTCGGTGGGGCTGTGCTGGTGGTGAGTCAATTCACGCTGCTGGGCGATTGTCGCAAAGGTCGCCGTCCAAGTTTCGTCGCGGCGGCTCGGCCGGAACTCGCGAACAGCCTGTACCAAAGTTTCGTGGCCGAAGTGCGAGATCTTGGGCTGTCTGTTAAAACGGGGAGGTTTCAGGCTCAGATGGATGTTCAGCTGGTCAACGATGGTCCCGTCACGTTGCTGCTGGATAGCCGGAAGTCGTTTTAGAACCCGTTTTGCTGGTGAAATTCGGGCTTCGCGCGGATCGCTCAAACCTCCTATACTTCGCTGGTTACAAAGGCCTTCGATTTGGCGACCTGGAAGTTGAGCAGTAGACATGATTTGGTACGATGGCGTTATTCTGGCACTGCTTCTATATTCCGCGTGGAATGGTGCGCAGAAGGGACTGATCACTCAGCTGGCTTGGATCGCAGCGTTGATCCTGTGCTTTAAGTTTGCTGACAAGCTGGCTCCAATGCTTGAGCCGCAGATCAATGTTGAGCAGCCATTGCGACACTGGATCGCCATGTTTGTGCTGTACGTCGGTTTCTCCTTGGGATCGTTCATGGTTGCCCGCATCATGAACAGCTGGCTTGAAAAAGCGAAGTTCAAAGACTTCGACAAACATCTGGGCGGCATTCTGGGGCTGGTGAAAGGTGCGGTGATCGCATTGGTGGCCACGTTCTTTGCTGTCACGCTGTCTCAATCACTAAAGGCAACCGTGCTGAAGTCGTACACGGGAATCGCCACCTGCGAATTTCTGGACCGCGTTGAACCGTTGACGCCGGAGTACTTTAGCGAATACTTGGCCCGGTATCGTGAAGAGTTGGCTCCGATTCACAGCGAGCATTTGGGAGATCTGACAACGTTGCCCGATCTGCTGGGCGGCAATCGATCCGAGAATGGCTTGGCAGATGGTTTACAGGGGCAGGGCACCGACGGATTCAGCCTGCCGGATTTTTTCGACGGACTGGGGACGAAGACTGAAACCGAGCGAACCGATGGTTCGGATTCCGCAGGAGTAGTGAACGCGCCGACTTTTGATCAGATGTTGAGGAAGCTGCCGTCTGAGCTGCGAGATTCGGTGAGTCGCGATCTTCAGAATCGCTGGAACACATCCACATCCGAACAGAAGCAGGATCTGGTGAGTAATCTGGAACGGTCGTTCGACTTCCAACTACCGACCGTGGTGCGGGATTTTCTGGCCACTTCCGCACCCCAAAATGGTTCGCAGGGCGGTAGTCCGGCGGCCAACACGTTTCAGGCTCAGCTGAGAGAAATTGGAGACATCTATGGCGACCGCGAGGTCATCATTCAGCGGACGATGGAACGCTTGGCGGGTGTGCCTGCGCAGGTGCGCGATTCGGTCGTCAACGACTGGTACGCGGACATCAAAATGCAGTCCTCAGATCCAGACACTTCAACAACGATCGACACCGTTTTGGACGAGCGGATTTTGCGTCAGGTAGACCGCGCCGGAGTGTGGCCTCGCCTGAGTCTTGAACTGCAGCAAAGGCTGAGCAAGTCACGTCGGTGATTCAGAGCCTGAGAGCGGCGTTCTAGAGGGTCATTGGGAGGGTCGAATTTCAGGCCCTTGAAAAACAGGCAGTTTTTGCCATTAACCTAACATAACGGACATTATCGGACGTTGGTGGTGGTTATTTTTCTGGCTGGACGGCTGGCTGTATTCCGATTGCGATGTCTTGAAACATGCCTGGCTTGGTATTGACGGACGCCATCCGGTCGCTCGAAACCCGCTCTCGATCCGAGATGTTTGGACTGCTCGATTGGGCAGATTTCATGAGCCCCACTCCCCCGACTGAGGCGCGCTCCAGACGCCTCGCAGCGGGTGCCATCAGGCTGGCCGGGAACCCCGAAGAATTCCCTGCGGAGGCTCATCGTTCCGGATGATGTCGCGTGCCAAATTCGTCCGTGCAGGAAGCGAGGAATTCCGGCCCGCAGCCTTTCAGCCAGAAGCGATCATTCTTGCACTTGCTGACGAGGAGATAGGTCGGCTTTGCGAGGAGGATTAGGGCTCCACTCGCGATGATAAACGTCAAGGGCAAGAGGCTGCCTGTCGCCTTGTACAGCAATACTGCTCCGAGGGCTTGTAGGCTGACGCCGATGTAGCGATTCCGGCGTTGCTTTTGTTGTCTGCGAAGGTTGACCGCGAATGTCAGTCGGATTTGCTTGGCGCTGATCACTGGCCGGAATGAGGGTGCCCATTTGAAGGTTTGCACCAGCAACGGTTCATTCACGGGCTCATTTGTGAAGACACACCGATCAGGCAACGTGACTCCATCAGCAACAACCAGAAATCGACCTTCAACCCAAATCTGAGGTAACGGCCCATCGGGTTCTGAGAAGCTTTGCGTCTGCGGTGCCGCATAGGGGTTTTCGTCTTCAACCATTCACCATTCACCATTCAGCGGTCTCCTTTCTCCTTTCAGCGGTCTTGCCTGAGCCTAACCAGCCACGGCTCCTTCTTCGAAGACTCCGATTTTTCGAAAGCGATCGTAGCGGTGGTTCAGCAGTTCATCTTTGGACATCCCTTCCAAAGACTGCAACGCTTCGACAAGACAGCCTTTCAGCGTCATTGCCATTTGCCGGTGATTGCGGTGAGCGCCTCCCAAAGGCTCCGGCACGATCTCGTTGATAATCCCCAGCTCAACCAAATCCTTGCTGGTGAATCGCAATGCGCGAGCGGCTTTGTCGGCGTGCTTAGAATGCTTCCACAGAATTCCGGCACAGCCTTCCGGGCTGATCACGGAGTAATAAGCATTCTGTAGCACGGCCACGTGATCGCCAATGCCGATGCCTAGAGCTCCACCGGAACCGCCTTCGCCGATCACCACACACACGATGGGAACTTCCAAGGTCGACATGTCTCGCAAGTTGACAGCGATGTTGTAAGCTTGGCCGCGTTCTTCAGCGCCGATGCCTGGATAGGCACCCGGCGTGTCGATCAGACAGATGATCGGCAGTCCATAGCGTGACGCCATTTCCATTTTGGACATCGCCTTGCGATAGCCTTCGGGGTGAGCACAGCCATACAGGCATTCGTTGCGTTCTTTGAGGTTGCGGCCTTTCTGGTGTCCGACAAGCATGACTTTTCGGCCGTCGATTTTGGCAAACCCGGTGATCAGAGCGCGGTCGTCGCCAAACGATTTGTCGCCATGCAGTTCGACAAATTCGTCAAACACCAATTCGATGTAGTCGGGTGTTTGAGGCCGTTCGGGATGGCGTGAGACTTGGACAATTTCCCAAGGGTCCAGATTTTCATAGCGCTCACGAGTCATCTGCGTGACTTCCACGCGCATGCGCCGCACGCTTTCTTGGACCGCAGGTGTGGGGTTGGGTTGAGCTTCCAGCTTTGCCAGCTGATCCTCAAGTTCGTAGATCGGTTTTTCAAACGGAAGTTGATGACGGGCGGCCATAGAACGGCTCTTATCCAAATCAGAAGGAGTGGTTGTGGAATGCGTATTGTTGCTGAGCAACGCCACCTGTCAAAGGCTGCGTCTGCTGATTCGTCAGTTAAGAACTCAGCGGGTGAATGCTGAGAAAACACATGGCGAATGAGCTTTATTCGATCAAGAAGTCATCAAATGTTGCTTCCTGCGGTTCTTCGG
>JBDNHJ010000205.1:0-4837 GCA_041688835.1 Fuerstiella sp. | reverse complement strand
CGTGCCATCGCTGAGAACTCGCTTGCGGTCCATCCGTCCGATTGTTTTCAAGCCGGCCCACTTCTTTCGTAACGCTGCTGGAGCCGGACACACCATGCAGGTGCGAGTTTCTTCGCGAGTGCGATTGCGTTCGGTTGTTGTCGCTCAGACGGTTCTGAAGATTCTGAACTTGTTGTTGCAGCTCATCATTTTTCGACTTCAAACGCTGAACACATTGGCTTCGCCGATTCAACCGGTGCCGCACCCCGGATCGGCTCAGAGTCGCCTCGTGGGTTTCTTTTCCGGGGGTGCGTCGCACAATGACATGGTGGTCGCGTTCCTTCGCGGATTGAGATTTCGTAACCCAAGCCTAACGAATGCACGCGACCACTTTGAGATCAAAATATCCCACCTCAACTACCCAAACTCCCACCTGTTCGTCAGGCCACCCGCAGCCCGTGGGCTGTTGATTTCGTAAGCTTAAAACAACTCGTGAATTTCACGATGGCCAAAGTCAACCAGTGGAAACGGTCGGCCGGCTGGACCGGGCAGATGCGATTCCAGTTTCAGACCTAAACTGTGGAACACCGTGGCGATAATGTCGGCGGGCTGCACGGGGCGATCCGCCGGAACTCCACCGATCGGATCGCTGGCTCCCACAACGCGGCCACCTTTGACTCCACCGCCCGCAAAGTACGACGTAAAACACTGCGGCCAGTGATCGCGACCACCCGCCGGATTGACTTTGGGGGTGCGACCAAATTCCGCAATGTTGCAGACCATCGTATTGTCCAGCATACCGCGGTCGAACAGATCACTGATCAGCGCTGAATAGCCTTGGTCGTACATCGGCGCTACGATATTTTTCATGCCTTCGATCGACGTGAATGGCTTGGAACCGTGGATGTCCCAAGTCACTTCGTCAAAGACAGTCAGAAACGTGTTGATTGTCACAAAGCGGACCCCGGCTTCGACAAGTCGCCGCGCCAGCAGACAGCACTGGCCGAATCGATTCATGCCATAACGGTTGCGGGTGTCCTGAGATTCTTTGGTTAGGTCGAATGCGTCTCGCGCCTGAGCACTGGTCATCAGTCGGTATGCGGCCTGAAAGTTTTCATCCAACAAGGCTGCATTTTCCGTGGCTTCGAAGTCACGCACGGTCTGGTCGACGAGGTCTCGCAGCTTTTGGCGGCGATTCATGCGAGCATCTCCCATGGTTTCGGGAGGCAGCAGGTCGGGTACTTTGAAGTCTGCTTTTGATGGATCGGCCATCAAGGCGAACGGGTCGTGCGATTTGCCCAGAAAACCGCCCGCCTGTCCGTTCGGCAGATTTCCACCGCCACGTCCCATCGTTTCGGGCAACACCACAAACGGCGGCAAGTCGGTTTTGCGACCTTTCAGATAACTCAAGACCGCGCCCGCGTGCGGCGTATTCACGCCACCGCTGAATTGACGGCCAGTCTGCATCATTTGCCAGCCGGCATCATGGACGGCCGCACCGCTGTGATGGCAGGAACGCACCAGAGAAAAATGTTCGGCAATTTTTGCATGCTGCGGCAAAATTTCTGAGATCTGAAAGTCGCCATTGGTATCGATGGGAGAAAACGGTCCGCGCACTTCTGATGGCGCGTCGGGCTTCATGTCGAAGGTGTCTAGCTGACTGGGGGCACCTAGGTTGAAGATCATGATGCACGCTTTTTCGTCGTGCCCAGGTTTCACAGCGCCGACTTCTTTGGCTTGAGCGTACTGAGCCAGCGACAGACCGGCGGCTC
Organism: Fuerstiella sp.; assembly: GCA_041688835.1. Classification (GTDB taxonomy): domain Bacteria; phylum Planctomycetota; class Planctomycetia; order Planctomycetales; family Planctomycetaceae; genus Fuerstiella. Next base: position 3,086 of record JBDNHJ010000205.1, on the reverse strand, counting down.
CCAGACTGCCGACTTGCAGAAAGTCTCGACGCGTCGCTCCGTTACACGTGTGTGCCGTTCCGCGGCCGGTAAGATTCAGCATGAGTAACCTTAAACGTGACTTGTGATGCAGTGGGCGAACAATACATAGGATAGACTTTTCACCAGAGTATTGCCCGCAATTCTTGCAACAAGGACGGCGGTTTTCGGTCTTGCGACGAAGAAACTTTGGGGAAATCAGTTTGGCTTACTTTCTGCTGAGGTCGAAACTCAGCGTAATGGGCAGGCTTGGGATGCTCGCCGCATGCAACTGGCTCGTCGAAAACCGGTGAAATTTGCAAAACAACCCAATCCATGAGTGCCCCCTGCAGCAGTCGCTCAGGTGGCGGTCAGTTGCCATTCCGCTGTCTCGCCATTATTCTGCTCGCCGCAAACATATCGCGGTTGTGGCAACTGGAGACGTCAAATGCGGCGTGAGGTTTTCATTTCCGCTCAATATTTCAGACACTCAAGAAGGCTCAGTCAAGCTATGGAAACGACCAACGGATCTCTCAATCGTAAACTCAGAATGGCACTCGTTGGCGGTGGGCAGGGTTCGTTTATTGGTCGAGTTCATGCGACTGCGGCTGTGTTAGACAATCGCGCTGCTTTGGTGGCCGGAGCTTTGTCTTCGAACGCGGAACGCGCGAAAGCGTCGGCTCCGGCGTACGATATTCCCGCATCACGAGCGTACACATCGATCACCGATTTGATCGATTCGGAAAAGGCGCTGCCAGAAGATCAACGGATCGATTTCGTCAGTGTGGCGACGCCCAACCACACGCACTTTCAGATCGCGAAGGCTGCCGTCGAAGCGGGCTTCAATGTGATCTGCGACAAGCCCATGACGTTCGATATGGCTCAGGCCGAAGAACTGGTCAAGACCGTCGAAGCCAGCAACGTTGTCTTCGCTGTGTCTCACAACTACACCGGCTATCCGCTCATTCGGCAGGCTCGAGAAATGATTCTCAGCGGAGAACTCGGCGAAATCCAAGCGGTCCGCTCCAACTACATTCAGGGTTGGCTGAGAACTCGACTGGAAGCCGAAGAACAAAAGCAGGCCGCTTGGCGAACCGATCCCACAAAGTCCGGCGCAGCGGGTGCCTTCGGAGACATCGCAACTCATGCCTTCAATCTCGGCCGCTACATGACGGGATTGATTCCGGAAGAAATCAGCTGCAACCTGAAAATCTTTGCGGAAGGTCGCCAACTGGACGACTACGGCCACGCCGTCATTCGCTACGAAAACGGGGGCCTCGGAACAGTCACCGCCAGTCAGATTTCTCACGGCCGCGAAAACGATTTGTGCATTGAAGTCGACGGAACAAAAGGCGCACTGCAGTGGCGTCAAGAAGATCCCAACTCCATGATGGTTCGCAAAAACGGCTCACCCCATCAAGTCTACACGCGCGACCCCAACGCGCCGTTTATGAACAGCATGGGAGCCGCCGCCTGCCGCCTGCCGTCCGGTCATCCGGAAGCGTTCTTCGAAGCGTTCGCGAACGTCTATCGATTTGCGTACGACGACATGATCGCTCGCGCGGCCGGGGAATCGTTTGAGAAAAAAGACACGATCTATCCGAACGTCTATGACGGCGCCGAAGGCATGTATTTCATTCAACAATGCGTGGCCAGCAGCAGTGAAAACGGTGCATGGTTGCCAATGAAATACGCCGGCGCACGTTCGTAGACATGGAATGACATTCAAAGCTTCGTGTTGACCGAGAATACCATGCAGGCTGCCTGTGTCAAAAGGAACCTCACAATGCGTATTGCCCCGTTGTTTGTGCTATTCGTGGGCTCAGTCTGTATCGCAGATTGGCTACGAACAATGCGGGGAAAATTCCAGAACTCTGCAGTCATGAAGGTCGTCTGGCCAACAAATATGACCACATCGGTGTTATCGCTGGAGGCTCCGGCCTACACTACCGGCGATTCTTGGGGGCTTGTCTTGCTTCACTTCGATTTCCAGCGTAACCATGGCCGCACTTCAGCAGATCTTCGGAACGCCTCCGCTTCCGTTGCATAAGTTTTCCGGAGAAGTCGCAACTGTTGGGCGGCACGACGATTGCGATGTGGTACTGGATTCTCCGGCGGTCAGTCGTTATCACGTTAGGATCTACTGCGAAAATAGCCACTTCTTTATCGAAGATCTCAGCAGCCGAAATGGCACGTCAGTCAACGGACAGCGAATTCAGGGGCGCACGCTGCTGAATGATGGCGACCAGATTGAAATTTCATCGCTGCCCTTTCAGTTTCTGACGGAAGATTCGCTGGCGGAAAAATCGGGCAGCTGGGGTGTCAAGCCAAACGTCGTTAGCATCTCCACGGGTGAGGCGGATTCGGACGATGATTCTGGCGAAGATTCTCTGCGACGCCTGCTGGTGGGAGCCGGTGATCAGATTTCAAACGAGCAACTGGGCACAGATGGTCTGCATCAAGGCCAGATTTTGGCAAGGCTTCCGCTGGGAGATGGCACTGGAGCGTGGCCGGTCGTCGACAATTCCACGATCAAGCTGAACCAAACACTGCGGCTGCTGTATTCACTGCGTCGAACAACGCACCCCAGCGACGTCTTCTCACGAACGTTGCAAGTTCTGTTCGAAGTGTTTCCCGCAGCAGCCCACGTGGTCATTGTTGTCCGAAACACTCAAGGAACTGGAATCGACGTGGCTGCCGCCGTTGCCAGACAGCCCGCAAAAGAAGTCTGCGTTTGCCTGCCGATGATCCGAACTGCGATGCAGACAGCGGAAGCTCTGCTGTATGCTGAGCACTGGAGTCGTGAGGATTCTGTTCGCAGACAGGCATCGGTCAGCGGAATGCTGGTCACCCCTTTGTTGAATGTCGCGGGTCACACGATCGGAGCCGTCCAGATCGACAGCTGCCACGACGGACCCGCTTTGACGCCGGATGACCTAGAACAGATGGTGGTCTTGAGCCAAGTGATCTCGTTTGCGTTGGAACAAACGCTGGCAGCCCAGCAACTTGTGGAGCAGACGATCACACAGCAGAGCAGACTGGACGCTCATCAACTGCAACGCGAATTCTCTGCTGCCGAACCGCCGGTT
>JBDNHJ010000204.1:0-25021 GCA_041688835.1 Fuerstiella sp. | reverse complement strand
TCGCGAAGCCGTCTTCATTCTGGATCGCTGGGCGATCGACGACTTTGGCGATTCTGGAAACTCGTTCGAACAGCTCGACAACGAACAGCAGGCTCAACTGAAGGCACGACTGAAAAAGCTGATGCGAACCAACACGTTCGATACAGCGTCCGGCGTCGTCACGATTGATCCGATTCGCGCCGCCGCGTTTGAATCGAATCTGGCTCATTACAGCGACGTTTTCACCAACGGCAACGCGGACTACGCCATCCATGCCGGAGCGGTTTCTGATCCGGATCGGCTGCGAAAGATGTCGGCGTTTTTCTTCTGGACATCATGGGCGGCGTCCACGGATCGTATGGACGAACCGGTCAGCTACACCAACAACTGGCCTCATGAACCACTGATTGACAATGTGCCGACCGGTGACAACATCGTGTGGACGGGAGTCAGCATCATTGTGCTGCTGGCCGGGATTTCGGGCATGGCGTGGTGGTACGCTTCCAAACGCAACGAAGAGGAAGAACCGCCGCCGCCGGAAACTGACCCGCTGGCGTTGTGGGAAGCCACGCCTTCTCAACGAGCGACCATCAAATACTTCTGGGTGGTCGCCGCGCTGATTCTGGTGCAGATGTTGTTGGGAGTCATCACGGCTCACTACGGCGTCGAAGGCGATGGCTTCTACGGATTTCCTCTGTCTGACTGGCTGCCGTACAGTGTGACTCGCACGTGGCACGTGCAGATGGGACTGTTCTGGATCGCCACGGCATGGTTGGCAGCGGGTTTGTTTATCGGGCCGCTGGTCAGTGAAACCGAACCGAAAGGCCAGCGACTGGGCGTCAACGTGTTGTTCGGAGCCTTACTGCTGGTCGTTGTTGGTTCGTTGACGGGCGAATTGCTGAGCATTCACAACAAGCTCAGTGACACGGTGTCGTTTTACCTGGGACATCAGGGTTACGAATACGTGGATCTGGGGCGAGTCTGGCAGATTGGGTTAATGGTCGGTCTGCTGCTGTGGCTGTTCCTGATGATTCGCGTGTTGCTTCCGGCGATGAGAAAAACGGGGCAGCAGAGACAGCTTGTCATTCTGCTGGCCGTGGCCACCGGAGCCATCGCGCTGTTCTACGGAGCGGGTTTGACGTGGGGACGTCATACTCATCTGTCGATGGTCGAATACTGGCGCTGGTGGGTCGTGCATCTGTGGGTGGAAGGTTTCTTCGAAGTCTTTGCGACCACTGTCATCGCGTTTACGTTCATGCGGCTGAATCTGATTCGTCCTGGAATAGCGGCGGCCGCAGCCTTGTTGTCAGCGACCGTTTTTCTGTCGGGCGGAATCATCGGTACCTGCCACCATCTGTATTTCTCCGGAACACCGACTGTGGCTCTGGTGTGGGGATCTGTCTTCAGCGCTCTGGAAGTTGTCCCGCTGGTACTGGTGGGGTTTGATGCGATGGAGGATCTGCGTCGTTCACGAACATCGCCGTGGGTTCAGCGTTACAAGTGGCCGATCTACTTCTTCGTGTCTGTGGCGTTCTGGAACATGGTCGGTGCCGGTTTGTTTGGCTTCATGATCAATCCCCCGATCGCTCTGTACTACATGCAGGGCCTGAACACGACGCCTCTGCACGGTCACGCGGCTTTGTTTGGCGTGTACGGAATGCTGGGCATCGGACTGATGCTGGTGTGTCTGCGAGTGCTGATTCCCGGCCGCGAATGGAAAGACGGCTTGCTGAAGTTCTCGTTCTGGTCGCTCAATATCGGCCTGATGGCCATGTGTGTCCTGAGCCTGCTGCCGGTCGGCTTGCTGCAGACGAAAGCGTCGGTCGAAACCGGCTATTGGTATGCTCGCAGTGCCGAATTCATGCAGACCGATCTGATGCAGACACTAAAATGGATGCGAGTTCCCGGCGACACGATCTTCTTTCTGGGAGCCGTTGCTCTCGTGATTTTCGTGGCCGGATTAAAGACCGGCCATTCGTTTCGAAAGACGGATTCAGATGCCTGAAGCAGTGCGAGCTGCACAGCTGCTAGAAATCTCGAATCGTAGACAGCTGTCGGTCGTCGTTTTCGACAATCCAATTCTCTTGTTCCGGGATGACGGCGAGGTTCTTGCCCTCGCTGATGTCTGCACCCACACCGTCGACCCGTTAGCCGGTGGTGAAGTGGACCGGTACACCGTACCATGCCCATACCATGGGGCTCAATTTGACATTCGTTCGGCGAAGAATCTTCGCATGCTGGCAGTTTGCCGGACAAGTCACATCAAGTTCAAGTCACGAATGGCGAAGTGTTTGTGATACTCAAAGACTGACGTTGCGTGTGGCATGACCGAAGCTAAGGCCGCCACAGAGAACGCGACAGCGCACGAAGAACGCGACAGCGCACGACCAAAACCGCCACCTGAAACAGAGAGAACCACAATGGCTATTCAACACGCCCAACCTGGAGACGTCATTGACGTGCGCCCGTTGGCCGACAAGCTGGCATCGTCCAGAACCACAACGCTGATCAAGACCGCACACGTGGAAGTGATTCGCATGGTCCTTCCGGCGGGCAAAATTCTGCCCGAACACAAAGCGCCTGGTGAAATTATCGTGCAATGTCTGGAAGGAGAATTCCTCTTCACGACCATGGGAGAACCAAAGACGCTGCAGTCAGGCAGCATGATTTACCTGGCCGCAGGTGAACCACACGCTTTGGAAGCAGTGCAGGATTCGTCCTTTCTGTTGACGATTGTCGCCCGCAGCAGTGAGGCAAGTTCGTGAAACGAATGCTTGGCATCGACTGGGACGTTGTTGCTGGAATCGCCGCCGCTGTCATTGCGATCGTGCTGCACCTTCTGCACGTCGTGCATGCTGATGTGCTGCTAACCATTGTTCTTGTGCAGCTGGCAATTCTGTTGTTTCGAGACTTGCGGCGTGAAGGCTACGATGAACATCTGGGGGAATCTGTACAGCAGATTAGAAGGGACATTCGGCGCATTGAAGCATCTCTCGAAGCACCGGCAGCGGTGTTGGTCGGGCCTCGAGATCTAAGGGCCGAAAGTCGCCGGTTTGTCGCTACGGCACGAGGCGATATAGTCTGGTTCAATGTTTGCTTCCTGATGTTCCGGTCACAGGAAGTCTTCGACTTGCTGTTGAAACCGGCCATCGAAAACCCATTGGTTACATCCGTTCAGTTCATCTCGGACGACACCGAGAAAGAACTCTGGGAAAAGAATATGTTGCCCAAGATCAGGGAGTGTGCTCAGGGAAAAAAAGTCCTCGAACCACGTTGGCGGGCACTTCCGCAAACGATTTCCTTCATCTTGGCCGACACTGAACACAAGGGAAAGTCCGAAGCTCTGCTGAGTTTTTGGGGCGAACCGTTCATGGCACGCACGGTTGAAAAGCAGGTGCCACGGTATGTGTTCTGGGTGCATGGGCACTCCGACCTTGTGGCCCAGTTGGTCGACATGGAGCGTCAGCATCGAATGTAGCGGTCAGTTCGAAATGGCTGGGGCAGGCAATCTCTGAATTGAACTTCGATGATTGAGCAGACGGGGCAGCAAATGAAACTCTGGTTTTCGCGAATTTTGAAAGGTGTGGCACTGTTTGCAGTGGGGGCTGGCATTCTCTATTGGCTGCGATTCGCACCGATCCTTGTTGATTCACACGAAGTAAAACGTGGAACGATCATCGCCGAGGTCATGGGCACGGGAACTCTGGAAGCCCGTGTCGAAGCGACGATCAGCCCGAAGATTTCCGGCCGTATCGCCGAAGTGCTCGCAGACCAGGGAGAACGTGTTTCCGCTGGCGACGTTTTGGTGCGGCTGGATGACGAAGAACTGCAGCAGCAGGTCGCGATTGCTCAGGCGAATATCGAAGCCGCCAACGCCGCAATCGAACGGCTCAAGATCGACAAGACGCGGACGACGGTCGTGTTTGAGCAGGCCGAAAGAAGCCACGTCCGCACGCAGGCACTGGTCAAGCAAAAGGCCGCGAGTTCCGACGAACTCGACAAAGCGTCTGAAGCACTGGCCGTGTCCGTCGCCGATGTTTCTCGCGCCGAAGCGGGCATTACAGAAGGACAGAAGGAACTTATTTCCGCAGAAAAGACGCTGCAATATCATCGAGCTCGACTGCAGGACACAAACATTCACGCGCCGTTTGATGGTTTAATCGTGAACCGAAATCACGAGCCCGGCGATGTCGTGGTTCCCGGCAGTGCCATGCTGACGTTGATCTCAACAGACGAATTGTGGATCAGCGCCTGGGTCGACGAAACCCAAATGTCGCGACTGACGCCCGACCAAACAGCTCGCGTGGTTTTTCGTTCGGAACCGACCAGCAGCTATGTCGGCACGGTCGCGCGACTGGGTAGGGAAGCGGATCGGGAAACTCGTGAATTCATTGTCGACGTTCGAGTTCTGGAACTTCCTGCAAACTGGGCCGTGGGTCAGCGCGCCGAAGCGTTTATCGAAACACAACGGCGGCAGAACGCGATTGTGCTTCCGGCGACGTTGATCATCAATCGCGGCGATGGTCACGGCGTATTCGTGGATGACAACGGCCATGCGGATTGGCGAGCCATTGAACTCGGAGTCCGCAGTCGCGAGGCGGTGGAGGTTGTCGATGGACTTGCGGAAGATGATATCGTGGTGACGCCACGGTCGACTGGTGCAACTCTGACGGACGGACGAAGGGTGGCAACGCCATGAATCTGGCCACCAAAGACATCCGACATAATCTCGGTCGGTTCGCGTTGACTGCGGTCGGAATCGGGATGCTGTTGATGGTTGTGATGGGCATGGGCGGCATCTATCGCGGCGTGGTCGAAGACGCGACGTTGTTGATCGACAGTGTTGGAGCGGATCTGTGGATTGTTCAGCGAGACACGCGCGGGCCCTTCGCCGAACTTTCCCGGGTGCCATCGAGTCTTGTCTATCGAGCGGCCGCTGTGCCTGGAGTTCAGACGTCGCGGGAATTCGTGTATCACACAATCCAGCGGCAGCGCGATGGCAAGCCGCTGCGCATCGCCGTGCTGGGGTTAAGCTGGCCGACCGATCGCGGCGAATGGATTCCGCTGACCGCCGGGCGACCGCTGGGGCAGGCTCATTATGAAATGATCGTCGACAAGACGCTGGGGATGTCACTCGGTGAACAAATGACGCTGGGCAAAGAAACGTACACCATCGTCGGCACCACCAGCAACATGATCAGTTCCGGTGGCGACGGACTCGCGTTCTTTACCGTTGCCGACGCGCAGGCGATTCAGTTCGAAACGCCGGGCGAAGCCGTTCGGCTGGAACGCGCGGCTCGAGAATCACGTGGCGAAGAATTTGAACTGGCCATTCAGCAACCCCTGATGCTGCAGAACGCCTTTCGCCCCACCGCTCAACTTCCAGCGGTGGCTCGACCACAAGTCAGTGCTGTGATGGTCACACTGTTGCCCGGAGTCGACGTGGAAAAAGTGGTCGAGACGATTTCTGGGTGGGGCGATGTGTCTGTGTTTACAGCCACCGGTCAACGCGAACTGCTGCTAAAGGGCAGCGTCGAAAAAGTGCGTCGACAGATCGGCTTGTTTCGCGTGTTGCTGACCGTGATCGCCGCCATCATCATGGCCCTGATTCTGTACACGCTGACACTCGATAAAATTCATTCGATTGCGCTACTGAAACTGATCGGCGCGCCGAATACTGTCATTCTGGGTTTGATTCTGCAGCAGGCGCTGATCCTTGGAATTGTGGGGTTCGGCATCGCCTATTTGGTGGGCCAGCAACTGTTTCCGAAGTTTCCTCGGCGAGTCATTCTGGCGGATGCAGACCTGCTGCAACTGGGCGGAATCGTGTTGGCAATTTCTGTGTTGTCCAGCCTGCTGGGCATCTGGAAAGCGATGAAAGTTTCTCCGAACGAGGCACTGTCATGACCACAAATGCCATCGACGCCGTTGGACTGACAAAAATCTACGGCAGCGGAAATACGGAAGTTGTCGCCATGCGCGATGCGACGATGCACGTGCGGCAGGGCGAAGTCGTGGCGCTCTTAGGCCCGAGCGGTTCGGGAAAATCGACCTTTTTGACCGCTGTCGGTCTCATCAATCCTCCGACCGGCGGCCAGATTTCAATCGGCGGCAAGCTGATTCAGGACGGCGCAGCGGCTCAGGTCAACCTGCGTTCGTTTCGCCGTCAGCACATCGGCTTCATCTTTCAGAAGTCGAACCTCATCCCGTTTTTGTCGGCCATTGAGAACATCCAGATTGCGATGGAACTGAACGGAGCATCCAAGCGAAACGCGCGACACCGCGCTCTGGAATTGATGGATTATCTGGGCGTGGCGGATCGCGCCGACAACTTGCCATCGATGCTTTCGGGCGGACAACAGCAGCGAGTCGCGGTCGCGCGTGCCATCGCGAACAAGCCCAGCGTCATTCTGGCCGACGAACCCACGGCGGCGCTGGACGGTCAGCGAGGACGCCAAGTGATGGAACTGTTTGCTAAAGTGGCTCACGAACAGGGAGCCGGCGTGATCGTGGTGACTCACGACCACCGAGCACTGGATGTGTTTGACACGATCTACGAAATGGAAGACGGTTTGATGCGACAGCAGTCAGCAAAGGCGACAGCTGTGTAGCCAAAATCGCGCAGACTATCGGTCGCGTTGTCTGTGCAGAATGCGATTCACTCGGTTCGCCTGTCGGCGAAAGTGCCGCCCACTAGGCGGCACCGACTGTTCGCCTTAACGTTACGACAACTTTGTGATGCCGGGGACAGCGTGTGACGAAGCCGGTCGTTCGCCGTCCCAGTCCAGTTGTTTCGGATACAGATCCAGTGTGGATTCCTTGGTCACAAAGTCCCACGTGACCTGTTGTCCGGTATAGGCGGCCATGCGGCCCATCACGGCGGTCAGCGAACTGGCCGCCGTTTCTTTCAATTCCACAATCGGTTGGCGAGCGATAATGGAATCGACGAGATCTTTGTGCTCCTGACGGTACGCATCAGCGATGCTGCCTTTCATGGCCCAAGTTTCTTGGCCACTGCGATCGAAAATCTTCGCCCCGCCGCTCATGGCGCTAATATGAGCCGTGCCTTCGGTTCCGTAAATGACGCTGCCATTGTCGCCTTTTGTCCCTGGAATTTGGCGGCACATGAACGACAGAACGCGGTCACCTGGGTACGTGTAGTCGATCGACATACTGTCCCACATTTCGCTGTCATCCGGTCGCGTAAAGCGGCCACCAGAGCCGTACGCGGATTCCGGCGGAGCACCCATCACCCAGTTGATGGTGTCGATGTTATGCACGGCTTGTTCGGTAATCTGATCGCCGGAAAGCCAGATGAAGTGCATCCAGTTGCTGAGCTGATACTGCGTATCGCTGACGCCTTCTTTGCGATTTTTGTACCAAATGCCCGTCGAACAATATCGACTTGTGGCGCTCACGATATCGCCGATGGCACCGTCGCGAATTTGCTGGATGACTCCCACATAATTTGTCTGACGTCGATACTGCGTTCCTGTGACAATGGCTGTCCCGTTTTTTACCGCATCGTCATGAGCCTGCACGCAGATTCGATAGCCAGCCGGATCGACGCACGAAGGCTTTTCAGCGAAAATATGTTTGCCCGCTTTGACGGCTTCCGCGATATGCAGCGGACGAAAGCCGGGCGACGTTGCCAGAATCACAAGATCGACATTCGGATCTTCCAAAACCTTGTGATACGCATCCAGCCCGGTATGAATTCGGCGATCTTCGACCGCCACTTTCTCACCATGACGTTTGCTCAGAATATCACGCGCTCGTTCGCAGCTGCTTTGATGCAAATCGGCAATCGCCACCAGTTTCACATTTTCATTGATCGTCAAAGAATCATTCAAGGCCCCACTTCCACGACCTCCAGCACCAATGATTCCAATTCTGACGACGTCGCTTTTCGATTCCGTGGCCGGCTCGTCACCCCGCACAATGGGTGACGCCACGATCGCTGCAGAAACAGCGCCGCCCGTTTTTAGAAAGCTGCGACGATTGGATGTCGTCGTCGACTTTGTGGTCACTGGATGAGTGGTGTTATCTTGGTGTGACATAATTTGGAGTTCCTTTGAGTTTTGGTGGTGGTAGGTTTAGATCGGTTGTCCATCCCAGCGCACGAAGCCTTCGATTGCTTCGTATTCGGCCAGTCCCAGAGCGTCATAGCGGCGGGCGGTTTCTGTGTTTCGAGCTTCCGCGCGCTGCCAGAATTCACGCATATCGCTACCAGGAAACAAGGCTCGGTCTTTTTGTGATTCGTGTTTAAAAATCGCCGCCCGTTTGCGTTTCACTTCCTGAGGACTCAGCGGCACCGCCATTTCAATCTGATGCGGTGACCATTCTTGCCAAGCACCACGATACAGCCACACGTCCGACGACTCAAACCATTCGTCGTTTCGGCAAATGCGGCACGCTTCCAGAATGGCCGTCAGACAGACTCGATGCGTTCCGTGAGGATCCGACAAATCGCCAGCGGCGTAAATCTGGTGAGGCTGCACGTCTCGCAACAGATCCACGATGATCCGAATATCGTCATCACCCAGTGGTCGTTTTTTTACGGTGCCGGTTTCGTAAAACGGCATGTTCAGATAATGCAGCCGATCGTCGGCCACACCGCACACGCGAGCGCCCTCACGAGCTTCTCCGCGACGAATCAGTCCCTTCAATCGCTGAATTTCGTGGCTGTCGACCTGTCCAGCCTGCTTGTTTTTGAGATACTCTTCGACATGGGATTCCAGTTCGATAATCCGGTCCGAAAGAGCATCGAACTCACGGCAAAAATCGGCGGCAAATTCGGCGAATCGAATCGCATCTTCGTCAAACACCGCGATGTTTCCCGACGTTTGATAGGCAATGTGGACGTCGTGCCCTTGATCACACAGTCGAATCAGGGTTCCTCCCATCGAGATCACGTCGTCGTCTGGGTGAGGAGAAAACAACATCACGCGTTTCGGAAAGATGTCGTCGTGACGCCCCGGTCGGTCGCCCGGTTGCTTTTCTGATTCCGGCTTTCCGGCGGGCCAGCCCATGAGCGTCGACTGCAGGTGACGAAAGACGGTAAGATTGATTTCGTAGGCCGAACCGTATTCGGCCAGCAGTCCCTGCAAGCCTTCTTCGTTGTAGTCCGCATCCGTCAGCTTCAGAATGGAGCGTGACATTTTTTCCGACAACCAAATGACAGCTCGCCGAATAAGTTCAGGCGTCCATGTGACGCTGCCGACCAGCCATGGCGAATGGAACCGCGTTAATCCGGCTGATGCAGGTTCATCGACCAAGAAAACTGCGTTGGGGTGTTGCTGCAAAAATGTGGCCGGCACGGCCGCCGAAACGTCGCCTTCGATTGTCCGAGCGACGATCGACGATTTGTGTTCGCCAAGAGCCAAAATATAAACACGGTGCGCGTTGAGAATCGTGCCCACGCCCATGGTGATCGCGCGACGCGGTACGTTTTCCGCGCCGAAAAAGTCGCTGGCGGCGTCTGTTCGAGTGACTTGGTCCAAGGTAATCAGCCGCGTTCGCGACGTGGCTTCTGATCCCGGTTCGTTAAAGCCAACATGGCCGGTGCGTCCGATGCCGAGCAGTTGGATATCGATCCCGCCGGCATCAACGATCTTCGCTTCGTAGTCACGACAATATTCGGCAACGGCTTCGACAGCCAGTGTGCCATCGGGAACGTGGACGTTGCGACGATCGATGTCGATATGATCGAACAGATGTTCGTTCATAAACCGCACATAACTTTGCAGCTCGTTCGGTTGCATCGGGAAGTATTCGTCTAGGTTAAACGTCACGACGTTGGCAAACGACAGACCGTCCTGTTGATGCAGCTGCACCAGTTCTTCATAAACGCCCACGGGCGTTGATCCTGTGGCCAGCCCCAGAATACAGTTCTTCTGTTCTGACGCTCGACGACGAATGACTTCTGCGATTTGCCCCGCAACATATTTGGCAATGGCGTCGGCGTTATCGTAGACGCGGCAGGCAATGCGTTCGATTTGGGAGTTCGGAGTTGCGATATCAATCACGGGTCATTTTCTTTCTGAGGGAGTGAAAAGTACGATCGGTTTCCAGCCGGTCTAAGCCGAACTGACAACAGGCTGCAAGCCCGTCGTGCGTGCCAGTTCCGCAGCGCCCAGCATTCCAGCGTCACTGCCCAGCGTGGCGAATGCGATTTTGACACCAGCGGCGATTTGCTCCAGTGAATTCTGGTGAACGGATTCAGTGACTCTGCTTAGGAAACGCCGCCCGGTCGCCGTCTGATTTCCGCCGAAGGTCATCGCACCTCCCAGCAAGACGATCGATGGGTTCAGCGTCTGACACAGAACAGAAATCCCAATTCCTAAAAAACGAGCCGTATCGTCAATGGCTGACTGGCACGCCGCGTTGCCTTGCTCCGCTTCTTCCGCAATGAGTTCCGGGGTGAGCGGCCGATCCTTTAATTTCGACACCAGCGGATTGCCGGGGGCGTGTTCCAGTTTGTGCCGCATGGTTTGCACAACGCCTGCGGCACCCGTGTACGCTTCGAGGTGTCCCCATTTTCCGCAGCCGCACTTGCGAGCCACCGGACTGCAATTGATCACGGCGTGTCCGATTTCTCCGCCGCAGCCGCCATCGCCGACAAACGGCCGTCCGTTTAGCACAACGCCGCAGCCGGTTCCCGTTCCTAGCGTCACCAAGGCCAGCGTTTCTTGAGTTAAGTGACGGTGTGTGAATTCCGCAAAGGCTGCGGCGTTGGCATCATTTGAGACGGCAATGTGGTTGCCAAACAGCTTCTGCAGTTCGTCTCGAATCGCAAACCCCGTCCACTTGGGAAGGTTGGCGACTTCCTTCAGCACCTGGCTACTTGGGGCCAAAACACCAGGAACCGCGACGCCAACATTGTGAACACTGCCAGCTGGAAGACCACGCACCTTCGCACTGTCGGTAACAAATCGAGCGATCTCAAGACACGCATCCCGCGGATCTTGCATGCTGGCCGTCGGAACAACTTCTCGTAGAACAATGCCGCCATCAGAATCGACAACGGCAAGTTTTGTATTTGTCCCACCGATGTCGACGCCGACTGTCAGGCTGGAGTTGCACACCAATGGCTGGAGATCTATGGCTGACATATGATTCTGGGTTCTCAGGCGACCTGTGACTCTCTTAATCGAACTTTTCCACTTTGGTAATCTTAGCGCTGCTGAGCGGTTATGTCTCAGCGTTCCTTTGCAAAATCTGATACTCTGTGTGCGCATCATTGGTGCGGCGAAAACATCCTTCCGCAGATCAGTTCTGTGCCAGCAGCGGCTCATGCCATGAAACCTTCGTTTGAAAAACTGGTGCCTTCGTCCGGTGAATCTTTTCGATGTTTCGATCGAAAGACTCTGCGTTCGCCGGTCAAGTGGCATCGTCATCCGGAAGTGGAACTCACGTTTGTCGAACGCGGTTCGGGCGCTCGGCTCGTCGGTGACCACATCGGCAGCTATGGCGACTGCGACTTAGTACTGCTGGGGTCCGACCTGCCTCACACATGGTCTTCTGACGAATACCGCGGCCAAACGTACGATCGTCATTCGGCGATGGTCGTTCAGTTTCACCCGGAGTTTCTGGGCGCAGATTTTTTTAGGTCTCCGGATCTCAAGCCAGTGGCAGCATTGATTCAGAAAGCAAAACGCGGCATCTCCTATCCCCCGCAAGTCGCGGTTGCCATCGGTGAACGCATCACCGCGATGCTGCACATGAAAGGTGCTCGACGACTGGCCGAACTATTAACGTGCCTGCACGAGTTGACGCTGGCGCGAAACACCGTGTGTCTGTCCAGTGCGTCGTACATATTCACGGCGACTCAAGCAGGAGAAACGCGCATTCAACAAATCTGCGATCATATTGCGCAACATCTGTCTGAGCCGAAACTGAATCACAAGACTCTGGCCGACCTGGTGTACATGAACCCGTCTGCCTTCAGCCGCTTCTTCCGCCAATCCACCGGCCGAACCGTGACCGCCCATATCTCGGAACTGCGAATCGGACTCGCCTGCCGCCTGCTGACGGAAACCGATGACACAATCCTGAACATCAGCCTCGAAGCCGGCTTTGCGAACCTATCCAACTTCAATCGCCGGTTCCGCGAACTGCGGAACACAACACCGCGTGAGTACCGAAAACGATACCAGATTATTGGCCACAGTGACTGAAGCCAAGATTAAGCCGCGCAGAGTTCCTCAGGGGCTCGCAGGTTCCGCCGCCGCTTGAATCGTCCGCCATTGCTGTTCGGTCAGGTATTCGATTTCTCCGACGTCATTCAGTCTGGTGCCGGTCCAGTATTGCAGATCATTGGGAGTCACTTCGTCGGATTGAAGGTTCAGGTTGTAGCCGATGAGTGTGTCCGAGGTTTTTGAAGTGGCCACGACTGTTGTCTGGTTGTTTTGGTGGATGACATCCTGCGCGGCGATCGAGATGATTGGCAGCACGCGGCGTGAATTGTTGAGACTCCACACATTCAGGTGATCGCTAAGCGTGTGCGTTGATGATGCGAACACGTATTTGCCGGATTCATCAAACCACACATTCCGTACGCCTCGTTCGTGATACAGGACTTCCGTAATCGGCTGCAGTGTTTGCAAGTCCCAGATTCGCAGGTCTCCTGTTCCTTCTTTTTTTGGACCGCCGTCGCCGACGCCCCACACCGCAATCTGTTTTCGATCAGGCGAAATCTTGGCCGCCAGATGCGGCGAATAGGCTCGCAAGGCCCCCAGCAGTTTCGCTGTCTGCGAATCCAAACACAGAATTCGACTTCCAGTCGACACAATCACGGTTTTGCCATCTGCCGACAGACACGCCGAGCGTAGCTCTTCACCCGAGCGAAGTGGCAAATCGTCATGCGTCCACTGCACGTCCGGCTGCTGAGTGCCGGAGCTCCATAGCGCCAGCCGCCAGTCTGCGGTTTGACCCGTGCCCCATGTCTCCTCAATCGTCAGCAGTTTTTGGTGCATCGCATCCCAGAAGGCGAAATTGACTCTTTGTTGCGCGGCACCCGGAAGGTCGACCTTGAGCTCAAAGTTTTCGTTGCTGATCTGGAACGGGGAATCGTCTTGGGTTTCAGTAATGATTGATGTCGAATTCCCGTTTTGCGTCTGCAGGATTTCGGCACTCGATGCGGTCAACATCGCATCCGGTTCAAATTTCCAAACTCGCACCTGTCCGTCGTCGCTCCAAGTACAGATTCGGTCTTCCGCTTGATTCACAAAGTAACCTTTAATCGCTGTCTGATGCCGAATCGAGAAAGCGGCCTGCCCGCGTCCATCAGTGGCGAAGATCTTCAGAACCCCATGCATCCGACCGCCGACATCGCTTGATGTGTCGAATTCGGCCAGATCTGCTTCTCCAGTCAGGCACAGCAGGTAGTTGTCGTCGTGCAGAAATTTTGATGAGATCGTCGGCAGTTCGGTGTTGACCGAAAATTCACTTTGGTTTCCATGAATGATTCCCGAAGAATCTGTCGTTAGAAAACAGCGGATTTTCTCGGCCATTTTAGTTTCGATGTTTTGCCCCGGACGTATTGCGATTTCGATTGTCCCTCCTGTGGAAATCGCCCCGATCACTCCCGACCCTGTCATTAACGGTTCTGGCATGCCTTGCTCTTGGTCGATCGCTTCGATGATCTGTGCCACTGAGTAGCCTGCTGTGCCTTCATCTCCAGAGATCACCACAGTCCGGCCATCGGGGTTCAGCTTGCCCCGTCTTCCGGCGAGTCCCGCCAAGTCAACGCTCGTGGCTTCACCTGATCGAACGTCAAAGATTGCGACTGCGTTGTCCACGCGGTAGAAACAAATTGCGATTTCCGGAGCCAACAGGAATCCGCTGCTATAGCCTGGAATGAAATGAACGGCTGTTGTTTCCCAACGGTCTTCTGAGTTCTTGCGAAGCAGGTAGGCTCCGGTCGACTGGACAAACATGGAGCGACCGTCAGGATGAACAGACGTGATCTGAAGTCGGCGGCGCTCAGCCCATTCGCGGTCGTCGGATTTTTGTTTGAATTCGCGCGTCAGGTCTGTGACTTCCGTCGGTGTTTCATTAAACCGCCAGTTCCAGATCGCCTCGGTGCTGACAGTTGTTCGAGGATATGGGACAGGGATTCCGCTGATCATCAGTTCTTGATCGTCACCGCAAAGAGTTCCACTCGTGTACGACATGGCATTGCTGACCGGCGCTGTGGCCAACGTTTCGCAGCCATCTTGTCCGACTGCGATCAGTTCGGGGGGCTTGTCTTGGTAAATGCAGATCAGACGATCGCCGTCTTTCGGAAACAGAATTTGCAGCGGCTTCGAAATTTCTTGGCGAACCGCTGGCTGTCCGGTGTTGGCGTCGCGAGTTTCCAGAAACGAGCCGTCTTTGTCTTGGCCCCAGATCAACAGCAAATCGCCGGCATGCAGTCGACGAACACCATCGACAGCGGCCTGAAAGTCAATCACGTTCTGCAGTCGCAGAGTCTTCGTCAGACTGCGGGCTGCCAGATTGAGTTCCGATGTTTCTCGTGGGTTTTCCAGAACGCTCGACGATTTCTGGAACAGATGTGCGGCCATGGTCCAATTGTCGTGGTCGTCACGAAACTGAAACGCACTGTCTCGTTCAGCCAGTGCCAGTTGTCGCGTCACGGTTTTAGCACTGCCTTCGGCCGCAACACGAGCGTCGCGGGCCTCAACAGAAAACCAATAACTCACAACGGCAGATGCTGCGATCAGTGCGATCGCAAGGATTCCCACACCTTGAAAAACGCGCCTCCAGCGTTTCGCGTTCGCTCGACGCTGTTGGCTGTAAAGAATCAATCGCCCTTCCGTATCGCTCGGCGCACGCGTTCCCTGAGTTCCGACTTCCACGACGCTCAAGTCATTCGCATCAAGCGGCTGTCCGCGCTGGTTGTGTTCCCAGTCGACGGCACGATTGTCAAGAATTCGGCGAGCACGCTGGCCTGGTTTGTCTGAGACTTCGAATTGTTCTCGAACCAGCGGTGCCAGCGTGTCATGAGCCAAGCGAGTTGTCTTGGCGTTCTGCTTTTTCTGAGTCGTGGTGACCGTTAGTAAGTGCAGATCTTGGCACAGTTGCAGAAGTTCGGGCAGCTGCGTTCCTTGGTGATCGTAATGCTGCTGCATTTGTTCCACAGTACACTGATCGGCAGTTCCCAGAGACGTGGTGTGCAACGCCAAGATGTCGAGCAGCAAACCGGAATGGACGGCGTCGGGATATCGCTGCTGAAACTTCACAATTTGTTGATTCAGAAAGTCCCGGAGTAGAATTCCGTCTCGCTTCAACTGCTGATACAGATCTGTTGTGAACGTGGGCGTTTCGTAGTTGTCTTCCGTGGCCTTGGCCCACATTTTTCCCAGTAGAATCTGCAACGTCGGGGCAATCGCCGAATCTCGATCAGCCAGCAAATCATCGGCAATGACATCCGGCAACCCGCCTTGCACCTGCAATCGATAGTGGTCGCTCAACCGCTGCGAAGTGGTTGGCCCGCGAACGACTTCGATGATTCCGCTGCGGTCCAGTGGTTCCAGAAACACGCGACTGCGAGGCAACGTGTGCGACGACAATTCTGTTTCCAGTTCTGCCAACCACTCTTTGCGAAATCCAAGCACCAATTTGCCTTGCGGTCTGTTGTGGGGGTTGGCAAAGATGGTGGCGATTGTTGACAAGAAGTCATTCAATTCATCGGGCTGCTCAACAATCGGTCGCGTGTAAAGTTCTTCCACCTGATCCAGAATGATGACCAACGGTTTGCCGAGTTGCGTCTCTGTCGCGTTCCATGCTGCGGCCAGTGACTCGCCAACCGCTGCCGGTGGCAACGCTTCGGCCAGAGTGTCGGTGAGTCCATCCTTTGTTCGTCTGCGATAATGGACTTCGTAATCTTGTTCCAGTCGTGGCAGAAGTCCGGCAGACAGGATCGAGGATTTGCCAACACCGGACTGTCCGTAAAACAACACAATCGGCGCGGAACGCGGGGCTGTCAGTCGATCGTAAAGCTCGCGAATCTGCCGACCTCGACCAAAGAAAATATCGGCGTGCTGGCGTTCGAACCAGCTGAGTTGCCGATAGGGGATTTCCGGAAGATCCTGGGCGGGCAATTCCGGCAGGCCGAACAATGGGTCGTTGGCGGCCTCCGGAAGATTCCACTGATCGGCTCGTTCCGAACCTTCGCGTTGAAAGATTTCCCACGGCCAGCGACCTGTTTCTGGCAGAGCGATGCCGGAGTTCTTGCTGCCGAAATACAGCTTCCGAGTTTCGCTGCCATGCTGCATCTGGATGCCAGCCTGAGCTTCTTGGAAGGCAGTGCGAATTGTGGCTGCTCCGGCCAGCCCTTGATAAAACTGCGTCGCGAAGTCAGTCGCCACTGCATCGACAACGTCGCGAGAGGTTGAGATGACCGCTGAAACGTTGGCCGCCAGTAGTCCCTGGGTCTGTTGGAGAGTTGAACACCCATTTAGGAAGACGAGATTCAATGCGCGCTGCTGTCCCAAAAACGCGGCTAGTCCCGCTCCGTCTGCTGTGGTCGCACTTCCATCGGCCGCTTCCAGCAGCAATTGGTAACTGTTGGCATGCCCCGCGTAGTGAAAGATGCCGATGCGATTGCGACATTTCGGGTGTTGGAAAATCTTGAAGATGTCACCGGCGGTACAGTCAGACCGCACGATGACTTCGCACAATCCCGCTTCCTCAGCAGGCTTCAACGCATCGCGTAGCTGCCGTTTTTCAACAGACAGCTTTCTTAACGGAATCACGTTTTCGTCAACCGGGCACGAAAACGCCAGAAAGATGATCGGCTTGGAATTGTCATCCGGCATGTTTGTCCCGCTGGATTTCTGATTGAAACGAACGTAATTACGAAGTGCTGAGTTTCCGTAGCCGCGTGGTGTCGTCAAGCTGTCGTTATGCTGTATGAATCAGCGCAGCATCGTGGCTCAGACGACATTCCATTGCCCCGTTGAGTCTACGTCAATGCGGAAAGTCTATCCGGCAGGGCAGGTATCACGAAGTTAATGGATGAGCATCCTGAACGCTTGTTCAGGTACAACAGCATCGCATCACGTAAATCACTTTACTTTTCCAACACTGGCATGGCAAAACGTAAGACAGAAATACGCATCCGTTCGTACGGCATCTACACACAGTGGGATTCCGGTGCCAAAGCACTGCCGCGCATCGCTGAAATCACGACGCATGTGCGGGCTGACATTGATGTCGAATTCGGCTTCATTGTGAACATCAAGACCGCCAAGAACCAAGCCGTCCGATTCTGTATCGAGCACCCCGGCATTCTGGATGCGGACGGCATTCGCCGTGCTCCATTTTCGGGAATCGAATACGTCAAAACCAACGACTGGGACTTTTATCTGGGCGATACGATCTGGGAACCAGTCGCCGATAAGCTCGGCAACTGGCACATGACACTGGAGCTCGAAGGAAAACTCGTGGCCGAGAAAACGTTCGAACTCTATGTCGACATCGATCCCTTTGCCAATTCCTTGGGGTGCGATCGCAGATGATTGTTAACCGGAGAAGGGTGGCCGGGGTTGGAACGAGGCACGAGTGAAACCCCAGGGATTCCCGTTGACGGCACGGATTGATTCGTAAAACTTGCCCATGGCTGACAACCTATGCAATGCAGCTGCGACACGCCACCGCACAGCGCGCGGCAGCGGCACGACCTTGCTGTATGGCGTGGATCTCAGCAAAGTCCCGGCCGGCCGCAATCATGCGTTGGCAAGCATCGGCACACGCTTGGCAAAGTGCTGGAGCCATGGTGCCGTGGCGCGCCAGCACTGTTGCCGTCACAGCGCAGATGTCGCTGCAATCGCGGATCGCTGCCATCAATTCTTTGAGCCGTTCAGCGCCGAAACTGAGCCGTGCAGTACAGGCGTCGAGGGATTCGTGGCAGGCTGCGGCGCATTCCGCCGCCGTGGCAGCGACGTTTGTGGCGTCTGCGAATATCTGATTCGTATTCGGCGAGCGTTTTTCAGCCGCTGCTGTTTGCGTGTTCGGTGGTCCGTATCCCGCGGCAAACGCTGTCGCTGCCACAAGAACATTGCGTCGGTTTAGTTTCATGAGTTTTCTCAGCGAACAAAGGACTTCAACGGTCGGGCGAACTGTCTCCCAGAGTTTAGCAGCCACACAGAATCTCGCCAAGACGATCGCCTGATTACGGGAGTTCGTTTACTGCGTTGAAAACACGGTCAGCCCGATCGTCGCGATGGTAATGGCTGGTTCGGTTGTCGGGCGATCTCAGGATGTCGGCTGTCCCGGAAACCGTAAAAAATACTCAACACCGCGGACAAGCGGGCTAGCCTGCAAGCAGCGTGCCGTTTTTTTGTGCGGTTTCTCGCTTTCGACGAATACGGGTGCTACCGGGTTGGGATCGTTATGAATAAGTCACAACTTGCTGTCGCATGTCTGGGCATTGCCTTGGCGCCGCCGCTGATATTGGCCGCGATGAATGCCGACACGATCTTCGTGGAAGATCTGCAGTCCGGCAGTCTGTTGTTTTTCACAGAAAACCACTGACGCTGTAACAGAGCCAATTCTGCGGTCGCAGAAGTGATTCGTCAGGGATATCCGATCACTATCATTGCCGAAGATCGCAAAGATGCGTGGCAGAGATATCAGATTAACCGTGGTCCGGCGTTCATTTTTGTCGCCGATGGTCAGGAAAAAAGTCGCCACGTCGGCAGTTTGACCGTTTCGCGAATCAAGAACTACTGGCGAAAACTCAACTTGTAGCCCGTGAGATAAGCTTTCTTTGCAGACCGAAAACGCTGTATAATGCGGCTTTGGCCATTTTGACCGACGGCAACGTTGGGGCAACCTGCGGGAAACAGACACCGATGAAATTCGTGAACGTTGAAATTCTGTGCGTCTCATTCTTTGCCGCACGTGCGTTCTGTGAAACAGAAAAACACGATTTCAAAGATGTGGCGGTCGCTGAAGTCTATAGTTTTGAAAATGGAATGCGTTTCTTGTTTCAATGGGTTGGCTTGATGGCGCAGCCGATGAAGCGAACTCGAATCGCTGTTGAAGAAGCCGTTAAAAGCTAAGAATATCACCGACGAAAAACGAGGCACTCCGTGAGTACACATCGATTCATCCTGAACATCGTCGGCGCTGCCATGCTTGTTGCCGCGACGAACGTCACACTGGCAGCAGACGAGACCAGCGAACAGCTGGCGTTTTTTGAAAGCCAAGTGCGACCGCTGTTGGTGGAACATTGTTATGCCTGTCACAGCGTGGGGGCGAAGAAGATTCAAGCAGGCTTGTTGGTCGATAGTCGCCCGGCGTTGTTGAATGGCGGTGATTCCGGCGAAGCGATTGTGCCCGGTGATGTCGACGGAAGTTTGTTGATCGAAGCCGTGCGGTACGAAGCGTACGAAATGCCGCCTTCAGGGAAACTGGATGATCAGGAAATCGAAACGCTCGAACGCTGGGTGGAAATGGGAGCTCCCTGGCCAGAAGAAGCCCCCCCGACGACTGACGCAGATCGACCGGAATTCGATCTACAACATCGCAAATCACAGCATTGGGTTTGGCAGCCTGTGCAATCGCCAGCGGTGCCGAACGTGATCGACAAATCCTGGCCGCGAGATCCACTGGATCACTTTGTATTGGCCAAACTGGAAGCCAGCGCAGCGAAGTTGCATCCGGCCGCAGATGCGGATCGAGCGGCGTTGATGCGGCGGCTGTACTTCGATCTGATCGGGTTACCTCCCACGCCCGACCAAGCGAAACAGTTTCTGGACGACACTTCGCCAACCACGACTGCGACGCTGGTGGACCAATTGCTGGCATCACCGCATTTCGGCGAACGCTGGGGCCGGCATTGGCTAGACCTTGTGCGGTATGCCGAATCGCGCGGACACGAATTCGACAACGATACCCCCAATGCGTTTCAGTATCGCGATTATATCATCCGCGCGCTGAACGCGGATGTGCCGTACGACCAGCTGGTGCGAGAGCACATTGCCGGTGATCTTGTGGCCACACCGCGACTGCATGCCCAGCAAGGCTTCAACGAATCGGTCCTTGGAACGGGCTTTTGGTTTCTGGGCGAATGGGTGCATTCTCCCGTCGACATTCGCAAAGACGAATCGGACCGCTTCGACAACATGCTGGACGTGATGTCCAAGACGTTTTTGGGTGTCACCGTGGCCTGTGCTCGCTGTCACGATCACAAATTCGATGCGATATCGACCGCCGACTACTATTCGCTGTCCGGCTTTTTGCAAAGCAGCGACTATCGCCAAGTTCGGTTCGAATCCATCGAACAAAATCGCCGCGTCGCCGATCAGTTGGCGGAAGTCGACGCCAAATATCAGCTTCAAATTGGTGATCTGCTAGATGCGGCAGGAGTCTCTTTTCCGCGGCAGATGAGCTATCTCGACGACCCATCCATCGTCGTCGATTACAGCAATCTCCCGCAGCAGGACTACATGCAGGACGGGTTTGTTTTCGGAAAAACACCACTGCGTGCAGGTCAGCCGCACCTCGATTTCGATGATTCTTCAATCGTACGAATTGCCACACACGGTGCCGCCGCCAGCGATTCGTTTTGGAACGGTTTGGAATCGATCACTGAAGGACACGTGCAAGATAAGAGTGCGATCGCAAGTCTGCCGAAAAGCGGGCGGACGCTGCGGAGCCCCACATTCGAACTGCAAAGCGGCACCGTAAGTTGCCTCGTGCAGGGCACAGGTCATGTCTTGGCCTGCGTCGATTCTCACCGACTGATTGCGGGACCACTTCACAATCAGACCGTTCAAAAAGTCACCGCGAAAGACGAAAGCTGGGTGACGCTCGACCTATCCAGATACATCGGACATCGCCTGCATCTGGAATTCGTCCCAGCTGCGGACGCGCGACTGTCAATTCGAATGGTGGCCCAAGGCCTAGACGCTGCTGGCTTGGCAGACATCGAACGACGACTGGCGGCAACGGACAAATCGTTCGCAGAATATTCGACGGCTGCACAAGCGATTCTGAACAGTGATGTGAAGATTGAACAGCAAGTGTTCGCTGACTTTGAATCCGGCACTTACGAAGGCTGGACGGCGACTGGAGACGCCTTCGGCAAGATTCCTCAAACGCTGCAGACCATTGCCGACTATCAAGGGCAGATCAATGGTCAGGGAACGTACTTTGTGAACTCACACAACATTCGCCAGGGCGGTGATGTGGGACGCGGCGACAGTCTGACCGGAACGCTGACGTCGCGTCCGTTTACGATCGACTTCGACGCCATTGAATTTCTGGTCGGCGGTGGATCGCATGCGGGACAAACGTGCGTCAATCTGGTCATTGACGGCCAGCCGGTGCTGACCGCCACCGGTCAACGAAACAATCAGATGTCGCTGAACACGTGGAACGTCCGACCGTTCGCGGGCCAAGAAGCGCGCATTCAAGTGATCGACAATCACAAATCCGGTTGGGGCAATATCGGCATCGATCACATCGTGTTTTTGAAGCGAAACGGGGCGACCGGCGGAAACGCGACGGCCGCGCGAATTCTGCAGGCTTGGCAGCAGGAACGGACACGATTGAATTCTGATGTGATGCGCAAATCACGGCTGGCACTGGCCATGATGGATGGTTCCGGCGAAGACGATCGCGTGCTGATTCGAGGAAATTCGTCGAAGCCCGGTGACGTTGAACCTCGACACTTTCTGACTGCGATCACCGGTCACGAACCAATGCCCATTAAAGCGGGCAGCGGTCGCCTGAAATTGGCGGAACAAATCAATGATCCGACCAACCCGTTGACTTCGCGCGTGATCGTCAATCGCATTTGGCATTATCTGTCGGGACGCGGCATCGTGCCGACCACTGATGACTTTGGTGTGCTGGGGCAGCAACCCACGCACCCGGAATTACTCGACCATCTGGCGATGCGGTTTATGGCCGACGGTCGCAGCATCAAACGTATGATTCGAACCATCGTGTTGTCTCGAACCTATCAGATGTCGAGCCATCCGGATCCAGCAGCAATGGCCGCCGATCCGAAAAACCTGCTGTGGCATCATCGTCCACCAAAACGCTTGGAAGGCGAAGCGATTCGTGACGCGTTGCTGTCGCTGTCGGGCCAACTGGATGATTCACAATTCGGCGAACCCGTGCCCGTACATCTAACAGCCTGCATGGACGGTCGTGGGCGACCAGGCAAAAACGGACCACTCGACGGCGACAACAGGCGATCGATCTACACGGCGATTCGTCGCAATTTTCTGTCACCGTTTATGACGACATTCGATTCCCCCACGCCATTCAGCACCATGGGCCGCCGCAATGTATCGAACGTCCCAGCGCAGGCGTTGATTTTGATGAATGATCCGCTGGTGGTCCAACTGGCCAGCCACTGGGCCGCGCAGGCGATTGAAAAACAGTCGACCGTCGAAACTCGCATCGACTGGATGTATCAAACCGCATTCGCACGGCAACCAACGCCGCAGGAAGCAGCGGTGGCGATGGGATACATAACGAATCTTTTGTCCGACGAACAGACGGACAAAAACAACCCTCAACTGTGGGCGGATTTCGCTCATGCACTGATCAACACCAAAGAGTTCATTTTTCTGCGATAATCGAATCCTATGGCTCAACACATTTTCGATCGCTATCCGTGTCAACGACAGCAGTCTGCACCAACGTCGCGGCGTGAGATGCTGCAGCGGTGCGGCAGTGGCTTCGGCGCACTCGCGCTGGCGGCGTTGTCGCGAGATTCGGCGTTTGGTTTCGACACGGCCACAAACGTCGATCTGGGAGCCGCCGGGCATGGTCCGCACCACCAAGTGCGAGCGAAAAACGTGATTTTCCTGTACATGGACGGCGGGCCATCGCAGGTGGATACGTTCGATCCCAAGCCGGAACTCGACAAACAAAACGGCAAGTCTCCGGGCAGCTTGTTTAATGTGGAGCCCACGCAGTTCAATAACAACGGCAATCTGCTAGCGAGTCCTTGGAAGTTCCAGCAGCACGGAGAGTCTGGAATTCCGGTCAGCAGTTTGTTTCCGAATGTGGCGAAGTGTGTGGACGAACTGGCGCTGATTCGATCGATGGTTTCGGAGTTTCCGGAGCACACGTTTGCTAATTATTTTCTGCACACCGGTAGCGGATTGCAGGGTCGGCCCAGCATGGGAGCTTGGGTGAATTACGGGCTGGGCAGCGAATGTCAAAACCTTCCCGGCTTTGTGGCGCTCAATGGAGGACTGGTTCCTCCAGGCGGACTGGATTGTTTCGGCAGCGGTTTTCTTCCCGCCAGTTATCAGGGTTCAGTATTCAAGCCAGCGGGCAGCGGCGTCGCCAATATCGAACGCACGGAAACAACCGCCTCACAACAGCGTTCGAAGCTTGACCTCGTCAATCAGCTAGACGGTCTAGCGGTGCAACAGTTCGGTCAACACGACAGCGTGGAATCCGCGATTCGCAACTATGAACTGGCTTATGCGATGCAGATGGCGGTTCCGGAAGTGATGTCGGTATCAATGGAGCCCGCTCATATTCAAAAACAGTACGGCCTAGAATCAGACTACGAACCAACGCGAATCTATGGGACTCAATGCTTGATCGCCCGCCGGATGGTCGAACACGGCGTGCGGTTCATCGAACTAACGTGCCCCAACGTGGGCAACGACCGCTGGGATCAGCATAACAACCTGAAGCAGGGCCACGAAAAGAATGCGCGTGCGGTTGACCAACCGATTGCCGCTCTGCTGACCGACCTGCGGACACGCGGGATGCTGGACGAAACGCTGGTGGTGTGGGCGGGGGAATTCGGCCGCACGCCGTTCGCTCAAGGGCAGAACGGTCGAGATCACAATCCGTTCGGTTTTACGATTTGGATGGCGGGTGGCGGCGTCAAGCCGGGCACGATTTACGGAGCCACGGACGAATTCGGCTACAAAGCCGTCGAAAACCGGGTCGAAATTCACGACCTGCACGCCACAATGCTGCACCTCATGGGTGTCGACCACACGCGATCGACCTTTCGTTTTGGCGGCCGCGACATGCGCCTGACGGATGTGAAAGGACACGTCGTGCAGGACGTGATTGCGTAACCGATTCGAAAATGGCTGCCAAAGACTCGACCTTGCCGTGATTTGCCAAAACCGCGACAATTGGCGGTTCTCTGTTTATGCTCACGGATGAGCCACGTGCGAAATTTCGACACACAACTTGCGAAGTGCTGGCGTCTGGTGGTGACTGCGGTTCTGTTTTGGATCTGCGGTTGCCTATCCGGTCCGTCTGCGAATACGCCCGCGGGTGGGACCAACGCGATTCAGCTGCCGGCCAACAGTTACAACGTGACTTGGGAACGAGCCGTCGCTGTGCTGAATGACCTGCATTTCACGATCGCGCGCGAAAGCAAGCAGGAAGGCGTCATCGAAACTCAATATCGCGCGGGTTCTAATCTGGCGGAACCTTGGCACCATGATTCCATCGGTTACGCCAATCGCTTGGAAAGCACGCTGCATTCCATCCGCCGTCGCGTGTTTGTGACGTTCCAGAGTGTTTCGCCAGAAACCGTGCAGGTCAGCGTTCGCGTCGACAAGGAAATCGAAGACCTGCCGGGGCTCGCGGCCAATTACGAAGGCGGCGCGACGTTCTCAGAATCGCAGCCTCTGGAACGTGACCTCGATCAGGTGCTCGGCCAAAGCGGTCCATCGCGCTGGATCTTTCGCGGCCACGATCGAGTGTTGGAAGCGGAAATCATGCGGCAGATTCGATTCGCCACCATTCGGTGACCCAGTGACATATACATCACGCGGCCAAGTATGATGCCGGTTGAAGTCGCTGGAAATTATGCGTCATTAGTGATGCTCCAGTGGCTGCTATGTCGCTGATCATCGGGCCTTGAGAAGCCAGCCTGCTCGATGGCTTTCACAACTAACGGGTCGGCTCGTTGACCGGAGTCCCATTCTGCAAACCGCCGACCGGACTTGTGCCGTACTTTACATGCGTGAATTCGATCCAGCCGCGATCGATTTCGGTCGGCCATTCTCCGCGTTCAAAGGTTTGCTTC
>JBDNHJ010000203.1:0-21963 GCA_041688835.1 Fuerstiella sp. | reverse complement strand
GGTGGCACGGCGGAATTGCAGTGGCGGTTTCGTGGCAGCACCAACGCCATTCACCGGTTACGAATTACGTTGCAGGCGGTTGAAAAAGCAACATACATTCGCGGCACAGATACCACGACGGACACCGAAACGTTTTACGAACACGGCGTGCTGGATGCTTCTGGGTTGCAGTTGGAAGTCAGTCAGGGAGCGGCTGAAATTTTCATTCCGACGGACACGATGCATTCGTTTCAGTCAGAACACAACCAGATTGCGTGGTCGATTGTGGTTCACGGCGAAATCCCGTGGCGACCAGATGTGAAGTCTGAGTTCTTGATACAGGTCGGGCCGCACGATGCTTAACATTGATCTGCGAAACCAAACGTCCTTCGTTGCCAACGGGCAGCTGCATTGTGAAATCAGCTGGGACTTCGTGGAACCCGTCGATGCGTTGGAACTTCGAGTTGTCTGGAACACGACTGGCAAGGGAACTCAGGATCTAGGCATCGCTCAGCATGAAGTGCTGGAAGCTCCCACGCGCAGCGGTCGTCAAACCGTGTCGCTGCAGCTTCCCGGACAACCGTACAGCTTTTCGGGCAAGCTGGTGTCGATCGTATGGGCCATCGAACTGGTGGCGCTACCTTCCGATGAATCCACACGCGTGGAAATCACGATCGGGCCCGAAGGCCAAGAAGTTGTGTTGAAAGCTCAAGATGCTGGCGCGTGAAAACCCGTTTCGGACGGAAGCTGTGCTGCGGCATCGTTATTCGTTTCTGAACACAGGTTCGCTGGACAGTCTGACCGAGCGGTTCATTTCGATAGGTGGTCGAGCGGCCATTGTGGGGCAAAAAGGTCGTGGCAAGACGACTCTGCTGGAAGACTTCTGTCAGCACCTCACAGCCCGAGGACAGCGGGTGGCGATGTTGCGGCTAAACTGTTCGCCGTCTTCACAAGTGACGCCACTGTGCCGACAGTTGTTGGCCACGTCTGACACCGACGCAATTCTGGTTGTTGATGGAGCCGAACAGTTGAACTGGTTGGCGTGGCGACGTTTTCAACAACAGACGCGGCGATTTCGAGGACTGTTAATTACGACTCACCGCACCGGCCGATTGCCGCCGCTGATCTTCTGCGAAACCACGGCGGCAGTGCTGCACGATGCCGTGAAGAACATCGCCCCGGCAGAACTGGCCAACGTTCGCGGGGAATTGGATTCGCTGTTTGAACAACACGGCGGCAATGTTCGAGAATGCCTGCGAACGCTGTATGATCGTTATGCGGCGCTCAAGTGATTCCATGCAGCGAAACGTCGAAGCGGCGAAAAGCAGAAATCACGCTGCCGACAGCGGCGGTGGCGAGGCCGCAGATTCCAACCAACAGGCCTGTTGCAAACACCCATCTGGGAGAATCCAGTCCGAAGCCCGTGGCGATATTGGCGGCCAGCGGAGCCCACACAAAGATGGCTGCTGCAAACAAAGCCAACAACACAGACTTGCCCGTGAACTTCAGAATGGTTCGCAAGAAAGCTTCGAAGCCTTCCTGAGTCGGGCGGTGTGGATACAGCAGAAACGTCAGATTGTCCAAGGCCACAAACAGAATCGTCAACGGTAGGCTCAAGGCAGTCGCCGCCAAAATCAACGACCAATCAATCGAACGGTACATACCTGCGGTCACAAAGATGGTGGCCTGAAATACAAACGCCATACCGATGGGAATCGCCAACTGTCCCAGCACGACGCGGGTGGGTGTCATGGGCAGTTGCTTCAATTGGCAAAGGTGATCGCTGTCCAGTCGGAAGTCGAATTTGATCGCTTCCGGCAACAGCACAAACGTGTAAAATAACGCGCCACTGACGACCAACAAAAAGGCTACGATCGGATTAGCGATACTGAACAACGATGGGCTGAGCAACAGGGCGGGGATGGCCATCGAAATCAACAGGCTGCCACGATACTGCATGGCGCGGCGATATTGTCGCCACACCAACGGTCCACAGAATGGGATTTTCGGCAGGACGAATGTTCGGTTGTGCTGCGCTGTTGCCGTCGCCAATGCAGCCGGGTCGACGTGATCTGGTCCGCCCCAAAGTTCGCGTTCATGACGAATTGTGTTGCGTCGCCACAGCGATTCTAAGACGGTAATCAGCCAAGCCATGGCGGCCAGTGAAACCAGCATCACGGCCATCTTACCAGTCAGGCTGGCGATGGTCCCGTGTGCCGCAATAACATCCGCCGCCCACAAGAACGGGACGGCGAATGTGGCCACGATCTCGTTTTGCAACAACGAATCCACGTAGTGCGATGCTTGCTGATTTCTGGCTTGAGCGACGATGTCTGCCGTTGACGTGCCGGTTGATGCAGGCACTTCCGGCAGTCGGCAGGCGAACGCCAATAGGCCGATTAGCACCACCACCGCAACGCGATAGCGGCGGTAGTTTGAATTGTTTAAACAGCATGTTCCGATATCCATCACCATGCGAAACAATTCCAGCCCAACCAGCGCCAGAATCAAACCGATGGGGCTGCACCACGACAAATCCGGCAGCAGAACCAAAAACGTCAGCATCGCTTTGGGCAACGTGGCTGTCAGAATCACGACAAAACGATACGCCAGTTGTTCACGAACCGAAAACGGTCCACCAACGATCAGTTCGGCTTCTTCGTCGCTCCATTCGATGGCGGTTCCCGGTCGCTTCCACGCCACACGCACGATGTGCCACAGAAACCACGCAAACAACGGCACGGCCACCCAGCGACGAAAGACATCGGGATCATACGCGTTTCGCAACAACACACTGGCGACCGTTTGTCCGGTCCACACAATGACCAACACCAACACCAGCAGCGATAACAACGTACGCCGAGGCGTAGAGAACGCCGTCTGCAGTCGTCGCCAACGAGCGCGGGAATGAGCTTTGAAAAGTGCGAGCAGTGCGGTGGGCATTTTGAGATTTGAGATTTGAGATTTAAGATTTGAAATCAGACGCAAGCTTCGGCGAGCGTGGTTTGTCGTTTCGTGGCGGCGAAGAACACGTCTTCCAAGCTGACACCTTCGTTGGCAGATCCGAACTGTTGACGAAACTCGGCCACGGTCCCAAAGAATTCTTGGCGTCCCCGGTCCAGCATCAGAATCTGGCTGCAGATATCTTCCACCATCGCCAGCAGATGCGAACTGATCAACACGCCGGCCCCTGTTGCCGCGCGGTCGAGGATTGTGCGTTTTAGCGTTCGAATTCCCATGGGGTCGAGCCCCGTCAGTGGTTCATCGAACAACAGTGCTACCGGGTCGTACAGATAGGCACAACAGATGGCCAGTTTTTGCCGCATGCCTCGTGACAAATCTTTCGCCGCTGTGTTGCGTTTTTCTGTGAGTTCGAATTGTTCCAGCAACGAATCCGTTTTTGCGTCGGCGTCGGTGACTTTATAGGCGGCGGCGGTAAACGCCATGTGATCCGCAACGGTCAGATTGGGAAACAGTTTGGGATCGTCGGCCACATACGCCAGACGCTGTTTGACGGCCACGGGATCGGTTTCCAGATCGAAGCCCGCCACCTGCAATTGTCCACTGGTCGGTGGAATGATGGCGGACAGGGCGCGCATCGTGGTTGTCTTGCCAGCTCCGTTAGGCCCGATAACCCCGATAATCTGCCCCGGCCGAACTTCAAACGAAATCCCCTTGACGGCCGGCACGCCTTCGTAGGCTTTGTAAAAATCGGTCACAGACAATACGGGTGACATCGCAAACAGTCCTGAAATGTATCTCTTGTCCAACGAACGCGCCGCGCGACTTCAGCAAACTTAGCTCACAAGAATCACAGCGTCTGCCACAAAGTGCCGTAAATTCAATGCCCAAAGGTAGAATGCAGCCGTCGCGGACGGTAAAAGCAGGCTCGAAATCGCTGCATAATCACATGAGAACTCAAATGGTCGAAATCGAAACGTTGCTCAAAAACTACGCCAACGGTCCTGCCGTGTTGCGGACTTCCTTCGCTGGACTGTCGCCGGCGGAGCTCGACGCCACGCCGATCGCAGGGAAATGGTCGATCCGGCAGGTGATCTGCCACATCGCCGATTTCGAACCCTTGAACGCGGTGCGCATGAAGCGCATCATTGCCGAAGACAATCCGACGATGTTCGGCAGCAACGAAAACGACTTCGCCGCCAAGCTGAGTTACGGCGAACGAGATCTGGAAGAAGAACTGTCGATCATCGAATTCACGGTGTCACAGATGTCGAAGATTCTGCAGCACTGCGACATCGAAGATTTTCAGCGCACCGGCGTCCATTCAGAAGCCGGCCCGATGACTCTGGAATCCATGCTAGAACGCACGATCGCTCATATTCTGCACCACGTCGCATTCATCGACGAAAAGCGAATCGCGCTGGCCGCCGGCGGCACGGTTTGAGGGATTTGCTTTGGCTTGGGTGGCATCAGCTTGGCGTTCAGTCAAGCTGTGTCGCTTTAGCGATCGGAAACCGCTCTCAACGCAACTCAGGTGGATGCCAGCCACCATGGGATTGGATGCCGTGAGAGCGGTTTCCGGTGGCTGCGCCACACAGGCAGGCTGCACCAGCTTGTGCCACCCGCCTTAACGGGGACGCCGTCACCCACAAAAGCTTGGCATCCCTCCCCGGCCTCAATCGCTGTCACAACGGCGTGGCCGAAAACACGACTTCATAAGTGACCGCCGGATCGCAGGTTCGCGGATTCGGCAGCAGGATGAAGTCGTCGGTGATCACCGGCTGAAAGTTTTCGCCGCTGATCACTTTGACATCGGTGACACGGTTCGGAAGCCAGTGGACGATCGGTCGCCAGCCTCGTTGAGAACCGTTGGTGTTGATGGGCTGAAACGACGCTTCGCCTGTTTGCGGCGTGATTGTGAATGTGTAGATGTTGTCGGTCATCGTCAGCGATTGTTCGTACGCGAGTTTTGCCGGAGCCATCCGAGCGTCCCATTTGGGATCTCCATAGAAGGCCACCACATCACGATCGAACGTTAGGCCTCGCTGATTGTCGGCCCCAGTTTCGATGGCGTGCAGCAGAGCCTGATGGTTGGCGAAAAACGCTTCGGTCAGGGAATACCGGCCAGGTTGTTCCACAAAATAATCCAACACGCCCCAGCCGCCGTAACCGAACCACGTCGGAACGGTGTAACCCATCATCTGCCGCACGCCGACATCGTTCATCCACGCCAGTGCCATCGCGTCTGGTCCGTCGATATGTCCCATCAGGCAGTTGCCGATGGGCAGATAGATTTTGGGGTTGCTGGAATCGATTTCGATTCGTTTTTGTTGAGTGTCTTCGCCGAACATTTGGCCAGCGGCTGATTTGAAGTAGCCGTTTCGATATCGAAAACCGATCTGCCAGTCGCGTTCTGTGGCATGGCCGGACGTCACAAACAGGTCGGGCTGATATTCGTTCAATGTGGCCGCTAAAGCGGCCGTTGTATCATCTGGTCCGTCGATTTGTTCGGCCGCCTTTCCGTACTGTTTGCGGACCAATTTGTTTTTGACAAGTTCGTCGTAGCACAGTCCCTGTTCGCACATTTCCAGAGCCACGTCTGTCCCGGCCGCCACTTTCCGCACGACTAAAGGTTCGTGCTGTTGCGCGATGGTCAGCGCGTTGGCGGCATCGAAGCCGGTCAGGATTCCCCACAACGTGTCGGTGTATGGATCGCTGTCCAGCTGGCGAGTCAACTGATGCACGGTGGCGACGAATTCGCGCGAGCTTTCGGCGGGCGTCGCCACAAAACATGTGTGGCGGGGATGGTGAGCCTTCAGAGCCGGTAGAATTTCCACAGGCGTCGCGCGGTAGGTCAGCAACTTGCCGTCGTGCTTCTGCACAAGATGATCGGCAACAGCTTTCCAGTTTGCGTTTGCGTAGGTGTCTTGACTGACAACCACGCTGTAGTCGCTGGATAGGCACACGGAACCGCTTGATAGCGATAGCAACGCTGTGATGAAAATTCGCATGGTGGATGTTTGGCAGATGCTGGTGGTGGCGTGGAGGCGTGGTGGTGGTTCTGCTGGTGGTCAAGCATATCCAGATCGGAACTACGGCGCAAGGCACTTCGGAACAATACGTGGCATCGGCTTCCAGCCTGTGCAGGCAGATTGACAGGCGGAAAGCTTATCGCACGTCGATAGATCGCCGACTGCTGAATCGATTGGGTGAAGGATTCCAACCGAATTTTGACTGCGCAACCTGTTGGTGAGCGTGTATAATTCTGCGGCTGCTTGCTGTAACTTTCCCACCTCAGCTTCCTCGTCGCCTTCTTCCGATACTTTCATCGTTTTGCCTGCCATGACCCGTCCACTGCCCATCCTTGTGTTTCTGTTGCTGAACGGTATCGTGTTTGCGGAATCGATCCCGAACGGCAGCGTGGAATTCTTGAAGTCCAACTGTTTTGATTGCCACACCGGCAGCGATGCCGAAGCTGGACTGGATCTATCAGCGTTGACTGGGGAACTCACGCAGCGATCGTTCGATACGTGGGTTTCGGTTCACGATCGCGTGCGCGATGGAGAGATGCCGCCCAAGGACAGCGACCAACCGCAGCCGGACGACAAGAACGCGTTTGTGGCAGCGACGTCGAAGCAACTGTTGCAACATCAGCGACAGGAATTTCAGTCACTCGGCCGCGTGCGAGCTCGTCGACTGACCAACCTCCAGCTACAACGAACGCTGCAGGACTTGCTGGGAATCGACATTCCACTCGCACGCCTGATGCCCGACGAACCTCGCACACACGGCTTCAACACCGTCGCGGCAGGTCAATCGATTTCTCACTTTCAACTGCAGACGCATTTGTCCGTTGTTGACGCGGCGCTGGACGAAGCGTTTCGTCGCGCGATAGCGGATGAACCTGACGAATGGAGCAAAACGCTCTCGCCCCAGCAGATCGCGCGGACCAACCCGAAGCGGCGCTGTCGAGAACCGGAAATGCTGAACGGCAAGGCGGTTGTCTGGTCGGGCAACACCACCTTCTATGGTCGCTTGCCGGTCACGACGGCGCGTCAGCCGGGTTGGTATCAGATGAAAATCAAAGTGTCGGGGCTGAACGTTCCGCAACAGCATGGCATCTGGTCGACCGTCCGAACCGGGCCGTGCGTGTCCAGTGCGCCGTTGCTGGGGTGGAGTGGAGCGTTCGAAGCGGTCGACAAGCCGTTGGAATGGACGTTCGATGCGTGGCTTGATCCCGGCGAGATGTTCGAAGTGCGTCCGGGAGACAAAACGCTGAAGCAAGGTCGTTTTGCCGGTGGACAGATCGGTGCCGGCGAAGGCACGCCGCAAAAACTTCCCGGCATCGCGATCCACGAAATGCAACTGCAGCGAATTCATAAAGGTCCGAACAATGGCGTCATTCGGCAGTTGTTGTTCGACACGCTGGAAGTGGTTGCGGACAAGAATGGCAAACACACACGCGTGATTTCCACGGCTCCCAAACAAGACGCGGCCCGGTTGCTGCAACAGTTCGCTGCACGTGCGTTTCGTCGCCCCGTGCCGGACGCTGTGGTGGCTCCATTTGAGCAGCTGGTGGCCGACAGCATCGATAACAAGATGTCGCTGCTGGAAGCGTTGCGAGTCGGTTATCGAGCGATCTTGTGTTCGCCCCGCTTTCTGCATTTTCAAGAGGAGCCGGGGCTGCTGGATGATTTCGCTGTGGCATCGAGGCTCAGCTATTTGCTATGGAACACGATGCCCGATCAAACGTTGATGGCGCAGACGAAATCCGGACGGTTGCAACAGCCAGCGGTTTTGCAACAGCAAGTGGATCGCATGTTGTCGGACGAACGCGGCCAAGATTTTGTGAAGGACTTTGCCGACCAATGGCTGGATCTCAGCGAAATCGATTTCACAGAACCTGACCGCCGCCTGTACGGTGAGTTCGACATTATCGTGCAGCAATCGATGCTGCAGGAGACGCACGCATTTCTACAAGAAATGCTCGACCAAAACGCACAAATCGGCAACGTCATCGAATCCGACTTTACGTTTGTGAACAGTCGTCTGGCCAGATTTTACGACATGGATCGAGTGTCTGGGGGTCATCTGCAAAAGGTGCAACTGCGTTCCGACGACAAACGCAGCGGCCTGTTGACTCACGGGTCCATCTTAAAGGTCACCGCCAACGGAACCACGACGTCGCCGGTGTTGCGCGGCGTGTGGGTTTCGGAACGTCTGCTGGGCGTCGAAATTCCTCCACCGCCCAAAAGCGTGGCCGCGATCGAACCGGACATTCGCGGGGCGACGACGATTCGTGAGCAACTGGCCAAGCACAAATCCGATGCTAGCTGCGCATCGTGTCACGTCAAAATCGACCCACCCGGTTTTGTGCTGGAGAACTTTGATCCGGCCGGCCAATGGCGAACCACGTATCGGACGAAAGCCAAGAAGTCGAAGGACTTGAAGAATGCGGCGCGGAAAATTGATGCCTCCGGCGATTTCCCGGACGGCACTTCGTTCGAAACACTTCAAGAATTTCAACAGCTGATTTTGCGAGACAAAGCCAGTCTGGCTCGAAACTTTGTCCGCCAGCTGCTGACCTACGGAACCGGGGCCGCCTGCGAATTCGCAGACCGTGATGCGGTGGACGTGATCGTGGCTGCGGCCGAAGAATCCAACTATGGCCTGCGTTCACTGGTCGAAGCGGTGGTGATGAGCGACACGTTTCGCAGCAAGTGATCGGGGGGGGCGATTTTCGATTTGAGATTTGAGATTTGAGATTTCCGATTTCAAATTTCAAATTCGTCGGTGAGCAAACCCATCGCCTCGAGACCTGATTTTTCGGCTGCGGTTTTGTATGATCAACGCATGGCAAAAAAAGGTGGAAAAGGTGGCAAGGGCAAAAAGAAACGCGGTCCGGGACGAGGCCACAAGGTTCGCGTGGACATTCGTCGCAACAAACAAGTGCGGGCGCGTGATCAAAACGTGACGCATGACATGCTGAGCGACACGGTGGCGGCCGAAGATGCGAGCTACGGTGAGCGGTTGACCGGCAAAGGCTCACTGTCCCGGCGTCGCACGGTTGTCGGAATCGAAGCCGAAGACGATCAACTGGTCCGCGTTGTCGATCCGGAAGGCTGCCTGACTGGGCGAGTCATCAGCTTCATCGGCTTGGCGTGCCAAGTGCAATGTGACGCTTCGGGAGTCACGTTTGAATGTTCCATTCGTGGTGTGCTGCGAACACTGGCGCGAGACAGTCGGAATGTGGTGGTGACGGGCGACCGAGTGCTGTTTCGTCAAGAAGGCGACTCGTACCAAGGCGTCATCGAACGCATTGAACCGCGACACGGCGTGCTGTCGCGCAACAGTCAGCGACGCGAACATATGATCGTGTCGAACATCGACCAAGTGCTGATTGTGGCCTCAGTCGCGGAACCCGATCTGAAAACAAACCTCATCGATCGCTATCTAATGATGGCCGAACGGCACGGTGTGAAGGCCGTGATTTGCATCAACAAAATCGACCTCGTCGATCCGATCGACGTGCAACAGGTGGCCAACATGTATGGCCGGATCGGCTATCCGGTGGTGTTGGCGAGTTCTCACGATGGTCGCGGCGTGAAGCAGCTTCGCAGCTATCTGATCGGTCGACAAACGGCTGTCAGTGGGCAAAGCGGAGTTGGCAAGTCATCACTGTTGAACATGGTCGATAAGGGACTGAATCTGAGCACAGCCGATGTCAGCGATTCCAGCAGCAAAGGCACGCATACGACTCGCCGAGCCCGTCTGCTACCTCTGGCCGATGGAGGATGGGTGGCGGACACGCCCGGCATTCGACAGTTTGAACTGTGGGATATCGGCATGGACGAAGTCGATGGCTACTTTATCGAATTCCGACCATTCGTGTCGTACTGCCGCTATCCCAGCTGCGGCCACACTCACGAAACCGACTGCGGAATTAAGGACGCCGTCGAAGCCGGGCTGATTCACAGCCGCCGCTACGAAAGCTACTGCCGGCTGCGAGCGGAAGATATCTTCGTCTGGAAAAACCCCGCGCGCGGCCAGAGCTAGCGCGAACCTTGGAGCGATCGTCACAATTCCAGTCCACAGTCGCGGAGCGACGACAGGTGAGTACGAACTGCGATACAATCACCACCTGCCGCCGCGCTGCGGCTTTCAACAACGGTGGCTCAATCCCTCGGACTGAAGTCCGCGGCCATCGGCTGTCGTCGCTCCACGACTGACACTTCGTGCCCAAATTCTTCACCACGTAACATCGACGTTCGTCGAGACGCCGGAATCCACAAGGCTCAGACAGACGCGCCTCTGGTGTTCTGCCGCCGGTTCCACCTGTAGCAGGTGTTCCGGTTATTCCAACCTGGCCAACAGAACTGGTCGCGCAACTGCGTCAGAACAGGATGAATGGTGAATGCAGGTAACCTGCGTAGACGAAGAAAGGTTTACGTAGAAATTCACAGGCGGCCATGGGGTTCGTCTGAATGACTTTGGACCTGTATGGATGAGGGTTAAGGCGATGAAAAGACTCATGGTGGGAGTCGCTGCTGCGGTAATCTGTTTACTTCAGAGCGGTGTGTCGGACGCAGGCTTGCTGGGACTTGGTTATTCAAGTTGTGGCACAGAAGCTTGCGATTCTTGTGGCGACTTTGCTGCGGCAAAGTGTGGAAGCAACGTCAAGTATCGCACTGTGCGAGACGTTGTTTGGGATCAGCAGCAGTACACCTCAATGCGAATGGTGTTCGACCGCTGTACAGAAAAAGTTCCCGTGTCATACACGCGGAATGTTTACACCACGAACTACAGAAACGAAAACTACACGGTGTGTCGTCCGGTGTACGAAACACACTATCGCACTGTGCAGCACAAAGTTTGCAAGCCGGTTGTGAGCACCACTTGGAAGACGGTGAACTATACCGTTAAAAAACCGTGCTACAAAACATGCTACAAAGATGTTTGTTACACCGTCTGCAAACCTGTCTTCAAAACATGCTACCGCACTCAGTGCTACACCGTTTGCAAGCCAACTTACCAAACGACTTACCGCGACGAATGCTACACGGCCTACCGCATGGAAACTCAAACATGCTACCGTGATGCGTGCTACACCGTTATGAAGCCTGTCACCACAACCAAGACCGTGCCTGTGAACAGTGGACGCTGGGAAACTTACACGAAGACTGTTCCGGGTCCGATGATCCAGAAATGTGTACCAGACCCCTGCAACCCATGTTGCACAAAGACCATCTGCTGTCCTGGCCCTTGTCGAACAATTTGCTGCAAGCGTTGGGTTCCGTGTGTTGTGCAAAAACAGATCACCTGCACTCGCATGGTGCCAGAAGTTTGCTACAAGCGAGTTCCTTACACAACGTGCCGACGTGTTCCGTACACCGCCACTCGCAAAGTACCGCACACAACTTGCACGTTCGTTCGAGAAACACGAACCAAGCAGGTTCCCTACACAACCTGCGTCATTCAGCGCG
This sequence comes from Fuerstiella sp., assembly GCA_041688835.1. Lineage (GTDB taxonomy): Bacteria > Planctomycetota > Planctomycetia > Planctomycetales > Planctomycetaceae > Fuerstiella. The sequence continues at coordinate 10,540 of JBDNHJ010000203.1, read as the reverse complement.
AAACACGAACCAAGAAGGTTCCGTACACGACCTGTACATGGACAACGGAATGTCGCACAAAAAGAATTCCTCACACAACCTGCACTATGGAAACTCATTGCGTCAGCCGTAAAATTCCGTACACAACCTGCCGCATGGTTCAGCAAACGTTGACCAAACGCATCCCTTACACAACCTGCCATCAGGTGTGTGAGACCAAGATGGTGACCAAGACGCGCTGCATTCCTCGCTGTGTGCCAGTTTGCAAAACACGTAGCGTCCCACGAATTGTGTGTCGCAAAGTTGCCATTGCCACCTGCGATGTCGGCTGCTGCGAAGAATCGTGCCCACCAAGCTGCAACGCTCCAATGGCACCCGGCTGCAACGCACTAGGTGGTTGTAACTAACCGCTGACAACCGATCTGACGGAACGGAATCCGACAGATCAACGGCTCCCACCAACGATGTCGTCATCGTGCGAAGGGCGAGTTCACTGTAGTGGACTCGCCCTTTTTTCGTGGTCGGAAGCGACCAAAGCGCCACGCAGGTTCCGACGGCCCGGCGGAACCTCGCGGCCCCAGCTGCGACCGCGATCATTCAAGCCACAATCACATGCCGATGGACGCAAGACCGCTAAAAATCGACCGAACCCAGTTTGACAGCGCCCGTTTTGGGTGTCTGCTGAGGAGAACTCTGGCTAAATCAGAATGAAACATCGAGCCGTGCTTCTCCCCGTGGGAGAGAAGATGGCCGAAGGTCAGATGAGGGGGCCTTGGTGGATGACGGCCCCGAAGAGCAATTGAAAGCCGAACCAAAAAACCCTCACCCTAACTCTCACCGAAAAAGGAGAGAGGGTCAAACGCAGCGAATACTCGCATCGCGAGCAAACCTGGCGCTGTCCAACTAGTAAACCACAATGACGCTTTTTGCTTTCCGGGGCAGCGCGTAGGAATGCACCGGCGTTGGAGGCGTACAAGTTGCTTGCGAGCAACGTCCCAATCGGATGCAATGCTGATGTGCCGCAATCATTTCTGTGTTTAGACTTCGAGGCCCCCTTATGGACAGGCGAACAGACAGGCGAACTTTTCTGCAGGCCACCGCAACGGCGGCGGCGTTGACTCAGGTTTCCGTGAACGCTCAAACAAAATCTGATGCTGCGAGTCGGCTGACGGAGAACCTGAATCCGACCATTCAGCACGCTCGTGAGGTCGCGCTTGGCATTCTGAAGCCGTCCGCTCGCGATCTGCAGCATGGTTTAGAACTGCACGCGGATTCTGTCGTGTTTGATTCGTATGGCTTTGCACCGCGAGCGGCGATCGATGGCGATGTGATGAAGGCGTTGGTGGAAACAGGTGGTTCGCCCGCTGAAATCAAAGACCTTCGCGAAGATATGTCGATGACCCGCTGTGCCACGAACGATGCGGAGCGGTCGGAATTTGAATCGGCGTGGCGAGCATCCGGTGTGACGTGCATTTTTCAGAACGCCGGCGAAGAAGGCCAAGCACCGACCAGGCTGATCAAGCGACTGGCACGATTTACGTACGTGACCGATCTGATGAAAGACTTTGTGTCAAAGGCCGTCGTTCCCGGAGACATCGAAGCTGCGAAGCAAGCCGGAAAGCACTGCTTGTATTTGACTGGAAATGGAGTTCCGTTGGCTCAGGAATGGCGAACGGTTCCGGAAGAACTCGGCTATGTTCGAATCTTCTTTCAGCTTGGCATTCGTATGATGCATCTGACTTACCAGCGCCGCAATATGATTGGCGATGGTTGCGGCGAAAAGTCGAATTCAGGGTTGAGTGACTTCGGGCGTTCGGCAGTGGCGGAAATGAACCGTGTTGGCATCATACCGGATTGTGCTCATTCCGGCTGGCAGACCAGTCTCGAAGCGGCCCAGGTTTCAGCCAAACCAGTTGTCGCCAGCCACACCACCTGCGCAGCGATTCATCCTCACATTCGCAGCAAGCCCGACGAGGTTTTGAAAGCGATTGTTGATTCCGGCGGCTACGCGGGCATTTGTTGTATCCCTCGCTATCTGCGTGGCGACGGAAACATTAGCACGCTGCTGGACCACATCGACTATGTTGCCAAGAAGTTCGGCTCGGATCACGTTGCGATCGGTACGGACGTTGCTTATACATCGCAGAATGCAGCGGCCGAACAAAAGAAGGTGCCACGAACAGGAAAAAGCCGCGAAGAATTCCGGTCGCTCTGGCCAAACGACGATTACAAAACCACGCCCGATGCCAGTCACAGCATCGCATGGACAAACTGGCCGCTGTACACCGTCGGACTTGTGCAGCGCGGCTATTCAGACGACGACATCCGCAAAATCATCGGCGGCAACGTGATGCGCGTGGCACAAGAAACGCTGGCGACGGCCTGACGGGTATGAGCTACCACGTTTTGACCGTCCGCGAGGAGACAAACAAGAAGGGCCAACGAGGGCATGCATTGTAATTTGGTGCCGACTCTCATTGTTTTGGCGGAAATGCGAAAAGGGGAAATGCGAAAAGCGAAAAGCGAATGCAGCTCATTTCTGGAAGCTGAAGCAATGAGCTGCGTCCCTTGGTTTCTCATTCCCCAGTCGTTGCCACGCCGGTGTGTGCGGCGGACGTTTTTGTGCGGTGAGGGGTGTGAACATCGCAAGCAGTGGATCGAAGGTCGGTTGCGGGAACTGGATTCGATCTTTGCCGTCGAAGTTGCGGCATTCGCGATTCTCGACAATCACATGCACGTGGTTTTGAAGCTGAATGATGTGGTGGCTGCGGATTGGTCGGACGAAGATGTGGTTCGACGCTGGTGGCGGCGTTAGCACCGCAAATGCCGTGCGCTCGGCGCAGGTCTCCTCGCGCTCGGCGCAGGTCTCCTGACCTTGCCGCTGAGCTGACCGCAGGTCTCCGTGGCGTTTGGACGTTGCGGTGAACCGGGACGTGGGGGCACGGTGGAGACCTGCGGTCGATCATGTGCGGGGTCAGGAGACCCGCGGACAGCGCGATTCAATGCAGAAGGAGTTCGATGGTGGCGGCGTCAACACCACAAATGCCGTGCGAGCGGGGGTATCTCCGCACATGAATCGGGCTGGCTATTTGCAGTTGCTGGACTGGAGCAGCCGGTTGCTTCGTGTCGGTGAGGCTCGTGTTCCCCAAGACGTTGTCGGGATACTTGAACGACTCGGCAGCAGCCCGGACTTCTGGCAACACAGGCTGGAAAAGCTGCGAGACCGCAGTCGTATGTTCGGCACTGTCTTCGCGACGAAGCGTTCTGAGATCGATCGCATGGCGGAATCTCACGGCGTCAAAAAACTCAGCAACCTGAACGGCTGCAGCGGGTAATGCCGCTTCAAGCAACCGATTCGAGCGGGGCACAATCAATGGCGAGGTTTCAATCCTTGTTGTTCTGGATGACTGGCTGAAGCTCAACAAAACGCGCCGAGCTGCTGGCTGACGAAAAGTTTCAATCCTTGTTGTTCTGGATGACTGGCTGAAGCGAATTCGAGGTTGCCCCCGATGGTTCCGATGGTTCCGTGTTGGTTGTTTCAATCCTTGTTGTTCTGGATGACTGGCTGAAGCCAGGGGTTGCGGCAGTGGCGAAGGTCACGCCTGCAGGTTTCAATCCTTGTTGTTCTGGATGACTGGCTGAAGCTTACCAGATTCGAAGTCCATATCGTCCCAGCATAGCTCGTGTTTCAATCCTTGTTGTTCTGGATGACTGGCTGAAGCTCGTCCGGTGGCTTAAGTCGTTTCTGCGAATTGACTTGCGTCAAATTTGGTATGGGACTTTTGCCCCTCCGTGAGTCGTGATGCGGCGAAATTGGCTTCAAAATTGGTTCATTGAACATGGTTTTCCGTTTCCTAAGTTGTTGTTGAACAAGACGTTAAGCTTTCTGACGACTCAAGTGCAAATACGTCGGTAGCAGCAATCGACGCATCGACTGGGTGGTGCACGGCGAGGAAGGTGGCCGTTCTGAATGATGTGAAGCATCTCGGCCAGAATGACGCCAACTTCGCGGAAGTCTTCCGGAGTGAATTCTATTGTGCGGACCGCGTTATTGCTGCGTGTGTACACCACAAGTCCTTTGTTTACCGGACGGTGAAAATGTTCCTGAATCAGCAACGCATAAATTGCTGATTGAAATCGAAGTGTTCGATAGATGATCCCGGGATCTTTCGCAAACTTGTAGTCAAGTGGGGCTGCAGTACCATCGTCGAAAATCAGGACCTCGTCAATTCGGCCTCGCAAAGAATATCGCTCGCTCACCAGGCTGACATCGATGTGTTTTTCAACGGCATTCAGTTTCTGTCGCAGATAACCGCGATTGGTCTTCTCACGGACCTCGTGTAATGACCGGCCCAGTTGCACCTTCGCACGCCGCTCCTGAAATTCAGGCAACATCTGGTACTTTTCGAACCATGTGAAACGTGGACAATACAAATGTTCCAACACGTCACTGACGGTCAGCGATATTCCGGAAAAGTCAAGGTCCATGTTCTATGTCACATTAAGAGGGCATTAAGTTCGTCGGTGATGAGTTTTTCGTCGAATGCCTGACCCAGAAGTCGAGCCTGATGATAGTCCGGCTTACACATCGGGAACACAAAGACACTGTCAACCTCAGGATTGATAAGCTGTTCAATCTGTAAGGCCAACTGGTCCACTTGATTGCGGTTCAGGTCGCCAAGGAACACGCTTTTTTGAACACGATACAATCCCGACCGCAGGCAGTCCTTGGCGACCTTTGTTCGCTGTTTGTCTGCAGAAATGTCGTAGATTACCCAGGTCAGCATCGTCAAGGCCCTCTTAGTTTTCGGGATTCACTGGAACGTCGTCAGCTGGCAGTACTTCTGAATTCGCCTCGAAATCGAAGACGCTTAAATCGATGTCCAGGTCGTGTTCCATTCCTTTCAAAAGTCGGCTTGCAAGTCGCTGACATTCGTACGGGATGGTGTCTCGGATTTTTAGATTGCGGCGACCGTACCGGTGACGTCGATCCAGATAGTCGTTGAGCGACTGCAATAACAGTGCGCGGCCTTCTTTGTTGAGCCGAAATCCGGTGTCCTGCTGGTCAAACAAATCTGAGCTGATTTTTCGAGCGGCAAACAAATTGACACTGACGCGTTCTGCGTGAACTCGAAACAGTTCCACCAGGTCATAGACCAGTGACAGCTTGTTATAGTTGTCTGTATGCAGCAATCCGATGTAGGGATCGAGACCGGAAATCATGCAGGCACGTTCCACGAGTCCGTACAGAACGCCGTAAGAATAGTTCAGCAGGCAGTTGAATTCATCCTTTGCCGGGGACCGACTTCGTCCGCTGAAGCGATAACGTTGGGGAAGGGCCAGACTTAGTCCGCTAAAATACTCGCGACCAGCGACGCCTTCGAGACCCATTAAAGTGCCTCGCAATTCATCCACTGATGTTCCGCTTGTCGCTTCGACTGCGATGGCCATGCGGTCAATCTTCACGGCTTGTTGTTCCAGAGCTTCGAGGCGATCGGGCCGTGTTCGAGCAAGATCACGCAGTAACGCTGCCTGGTGATTCAGTTTGGCGGTGACCCATTCGCGAGCCAGTACGACGCCTTCTTCGCCAAACGACACCTCCAATTGAGTCCGTCGTAGAGCTGCCGTTGATCCCGGTCGTCCGTGCCAGAAACGACCATACGGTTCACCGACGCTGTCAAGCAATACGATGTCGATGTGGTGTTCAATGGCCAGCCGAATAACGTCCGTCGACAGATGCACGCCCGTTGCCAGCAGAATGCTATCCACCTTTTCCGGCGACAACAGAGCCTTCCGACCGTTCGCCAGCACAAGAAACATGCCATCCTGCTTTCGCAGACTGGTGCCAAATGTATTCAGGATGAGCTGCATGATTACACCTGTTCAACACTTCCGAAGCCTTTGGACACCGACTTTCCCAAACCCATGCTTTGGGGAATGTGGAAGTTGATTGTAAATTCACCGACAAAGCCCAGCATGGGCATACCTTTGTGCTTTGTGGTGACTTCACGCAGAGAAGATTCTGCAGAAAGGCGTTCGGCGATGCGGACGCCAAACGACTTCGCCAGAGCGAGACAGTTGTTGCACAGTTGCCGATTCAGGAATTCCATGCGATCGGTTGCCGGCATCGATTCGTACCGCCGATGATTCTCTTGATTCAGTGCCAGCCATGGACGGCGAAAACGATAAGGGATTGGTTCGTCACTTTGGCCCAGAGTGACTTGGGATACTTTCAGTGTTGTGTCAATGATCGTGCGATCAGTGTTTCCCATTCGCACGGCGCGGCTTAGAAGACGCACCTTCATCAACTCTTCAGCGCCTTCCTCCACGGCGATGATCAACGGGCCATCATTGTCCACCGCATAGATGACTCGGGGAGATCGATAAATCAGACCGTGTTCTCCATGCTGATGCAGCAGATCCAGTTCGGGAAACATGTGCGCCAGTGCGCCGCGCACATGAGCAGCGAGTGGCAAGGGACGAAGTGGTGCAATATTCAGTCGCAATCGAGCCATTAGAAGATGGCGAATTACTGAATCGGTATTGGTGTTGCTCTGGTCTGTCATGGGTTGGCCTTTCAGGCCGGGGAACTTTGGTATCTGATCAATAGATTTCCGTGCCAGCAACGTTGTTCACGGAGAGACCGACTTCGTCGTTGTAATATATGTGGTTAAGAAACCAGAATGACGGAAAGTCGGCATTTGGAAATGGTTCGGCGACGTCTTCCGGGCGAAACGACTTATTCAGCCACGCCGTGACCGTTACCAGAGCGATGCGCGGCCCGAGATCGCGTAACCTGCGACGACGCTTCCATCGATCTTTTTCTTCATACGCGGCAACAATTTCGTCACGCAGCGATGGATCGAGCTTTTCGACGACGAACGAGACTTGTCGGTTATTGTCGCCGCGTAGTTCGCGTTGAATGTTGATGTCATCGTGGGCGAAGCGTGCCCATTTTTCCGTGAGGTCAGACCCACCGTCCTTCTTTTTGGCGAGTTCTGCAAAATATTGCTCCACAAGGTCAGTGACGTCTTCTTCATTGACAACGGGCGTTAATCGTAGAAGCTCGGCGGATGAACTGAGTGCGATTTTGTCATAGATATAGTCGCCAAAAGCCTTATGAACCGTTCCATCCGGAAGTTCGTTGAGCAGCCGGACGACACGCACTGTCTGTCGAGGCCGCGTGCCATTGCGGTTGCACCGACCGGCCACCTGAACCAGCGAATCGAGAGGTGCAAAGTCGCGAATCACCATATCCATGTCGATATCAACACCGGCTTCAACACACTGAGTGGTCACGGCAATGCACGCATCACTGCCTTTGATTCGTTCGATTCTGGCGAGCCTGTCACGCGGTACGATGTCACTGGATAACAACATCAGTTCATGCGGCAGATCGCTCGTCGTGTTCTTTAAGTGGCGATAAACGTCCTGAGCACATCGGCGCGTATTGAAGACCAGTAGCCACTTTTTCACTTCCGGTTTTGAAGCTACTTCAACGGCTATTTCACCCAGCCACTGCGATAATGGCTGTTCGTGTAAGTCGATTTCGATTTGGTAGCGAGGTTGCGCGTAGCGTCGTGGCTGATCAATCAGATCGAGTCGTGATGAGGGAGGTATAATGCCGGGTTGCGTGGCCGTCATCAGCAGCAATCGTGAACGTCCAGCCGCGGCTAACTCCGTGAGTAACGTGCCAACCGGGTGCCACAGATGGACCGGAAATGCCTGCACTTCGTCAATGATTATCAAAGCATCGCAGAGATTGTGAAACCGCTGCTGATGACGCGACTTTGCATCCATCAGCGCGAGCAGAAACTGGTCGAACGTGGTCAGAACGATTTCGGATCGCCAGGTGTCCAGCATGAATTCTGCCTGCCCAAACGCCACGTCTTTTGCATCACCTTCAAGCGAGTCTGTTTCCACATCCATGTGATCACGCAATGACAGTGAGTGGCTTGTCTGCAAATGACCATCGTTGGAATGGTCTTGCAAACCCAATAGCTCTCGATACACCTTCGCTGTTTGTTCAATGACGGAAAGAAACGGTAACACGACGAGGATCTTCGGACGCACGCCTGTTTCGCGTTCCATCCGGGCTCGCCAATGCATCGCCCATCCGGCCGCACAGCGAGTTTTCCCGAGACCCGTCGGCAATGTGAGCACTCTTGGACGATAATCGTCGCCATCTGAGTTCGCGTCGTTGATGACAACCTGGTAGGCTGACCGGCGCTGCTGGTTAATGGCAGACGTCGAGTCGCCGGGAGGTAACTGGTCTTCAACGAGTGTGGCCGGATAGCTGCGTGTCCGGACGCCAAAATATTTCTCGACAGTCGGATGGATCAACAATGCCTTGTCAGCCTCCAACAGACAGGAGAAGCAAAACTGCACCGCCAGACGGATTCGGACTAATTGATCGAGCCTGCCTTCTTCGAGTTGCTCGGGCCAGTCCCTTCCCACAAGCCGCATCGCTTTTCGGTAGACGGCATCGAACCCGTCGTTCTTCAGGCGGTTCAGTGAGTTTTCGAGCGATGGATGAGCCGAAGCAACGTCCGGAGACAACTTCTCGGCCTGCTCAGCCAGCAAATCTCGCTCGCTGTCTAATGTCGTGTTCAATTTGGCCATCGTCGGTAATCGACTATGATGTCCGCGAATTGCCATTGTCAGTAGTAGCGGCAGGTACCACGGTTGTTGCGTTCGAAAGTAATCCGCCGCCAGCAGTGCGCCCAACGGTGTGTGCGTTTTTTGTTCGTTTGACGCCGCGTTTTTGGCGACCTTTTTCTGCCATCCTTCCGTGTCGCAAATGTACTGCTGAAAGAACACAGTCGCTTTGGCGATGTCGTGCCATCCGGCTAGAAAATGCATCACCTGACGCACATTGATATTCATACTCTTGAACGCATCGGCACGATGTCTGTCCAGAATCGCCATGGCCGCAACTTCAACGTCATGCAGATGTTGCTGGAGTGGTTTGTCGGGATGCGAGAACAGCATTTGCGATGCCCTTTCAGGGCGTTTGGTTTTTGTTGAATTGCTAACCCAGGGCGTTGCCCTGGGCTGACATGCGATGGCCTTTCAGGCCGAAACGCGGACAATGATGACCTTTCAGACCGGAACACGGACAACGATGAATTTTCAGGCCGCCTCTTTAAGGTCGAAACAGTTGCGTTTCGCCCCAAAGGGGCACAGCATATCAGCCTGGGGCAAATGAATCCGCGAACGCGGATGAACGCCGCCCTAGGTAACACGAACACATCCAATGATTGCCCTGAAAGGGCTACGCAAATTTTTCGCTGCATCGCACCAATCAATCCCACACATACCGTTCGTCAATCTCGATTCCATGTCGCTGACACAGGAGACGCAGTTCGTCCTGAAACGTCATTTTTCGATGATGCTCCTGCTGGTTTTCAACGTAGCGTCGGACCTGATCGATGTTGGATTCGCTGACAGAGAACGCGGCGTATCCTCCCTGCCAGTAAAAACCGGGATACTTGGTCCCATCCGATTTCATCCACCCTGAACTGGCTTTCTTGACTTCACCAATAACGTCCGTGAGTTTTTGATTTTTAGAGAGGCTGAACAACGCATGGACGTGATCTTCAACGCCTCCGATGATAAGGGCCTGACTTTCCATCGTTTTGAAAACACCGGCCTGAAAAGCATACAGCGCTGGGCGAACGTCTTCGGGAATCCATGCCATGCGATTCTTTGTGCTGTAAACCAGGTGAATCAGGTTTTTGACGAGCGATTGCGACATGGGAAGCCCTTTCGAATTGGGTTGCTATACCCTTTCAGGGCGTTTGGTTCTTTTTGAATTGCTAACCCAGGGCGTTTGCCCTGGGCTGACATGCCATGGCCTTTCAGGCCGGACACATTGCGTTTCGCCCCAACGGGGCCCAGCATGTCAGCCTGGGGCAAGTGAATCCGCGAATGCGGATGAACGCCGCCCCAGGTAACACGAACACATCCAGTCATTGCCCTGAAAGGGCAACGCAGTTTGTGCGAAGGCCTTTCAGGCCGGAGCACCAACATACCCCGGCTTTTCAGGCCGGAATTCAATCAATATTTTACAAAAACGTTATCGGCTGGTCGCCGAACTGCCACGCATGACCGGTGTGAAGCGGAATCGCTCGACCGTTCATTTCCATGAAGTAATCTGCATGAGAAAAGATGCGGTCTTCGGTAACGTCTCTCGGCAAGCGGATTTCCTGAACGGCGGGTGAATCGCCGTCGTCATATCGGAGTTCCATCAGTCGTTTCAGCGACGGCGGACTTGCCTGATCAGTCCGACATAACGTCTCGATGGCGTGTTCACCTTCAGGGAGTTGGGCTGCTTCGGCGAGGTGCTGTTTTTGTAATCGAGCAATCATCCATGCCGTTCCCATACATGGCGTAAAGTGACATGCGGGAATATCGGTATGAAATCGGGTGACCAGATCGTCGAACCAACGGCGGCCTTCATTCGAACCCACGAACACTTCGAAATCCGGGTTGAGCAACCATTCCTGCGTCACCTGACTGGCGGCACCTCGCCCCCAGTCAGATGTTTCATCCCAGGCTG
>JBDNHJ010000202.1:0-4135 GCA_041688835.1 Fuerstiella sp. | reverse complement strand
TTCGTGACTGCACGATCGGTGGCTTTTTCGGCGACATCGTCCGAGCGTTCCGCATTGATTGGTTTGGCAACGCTCTCCACTTCGATCGGCTCGACATCATCGACGACAACTGGGCGATCCTCGATTCGTACAGTGATCTGGTCCAATCCGGTGACCGTTATGTTGGCCGGATTCAGCCGCCGACTGTCCGGGCCATCGAGGGACAATTCATAGGTTCCGGCATCAACGACAAACTTTGGTTGATCACCAAGCTCAACCGATTGGACTTTGCCGTCTTCGCTGGTGATGTTGATGACGTCGCCAGGCTGATGATTCTCGACCAAAACGGTCGTTTGGCGGTCAGTTTTGAAAATGATTTGAAACGCACCGAACCCAAAGGCGGCAACGATCAACGCGAACACAACCAGCCACCCATTGCCGCGACGATGTGGTTTTGTCTGCGGTCTCGCTGCCAGTGTTGGTGCTGCTGCTGTTTGTTTGCGTGAAGTGACTCTCTTTGTCTTTCGGGTACGTTTTGCCGGGCGAAGTTGGCGGCACTTTCGGTGGTGCCTCTACTTCCGACGGCGTTTCGGTTGGCACGATCGATTGCTGAAGCTGTTCCAACTGCACGATGACCGCGTAGACGCTCTGCAGGCGGCCGTTCGGATCTCGCTGCGTCAGTCGTTCGGCGAGTGCGGTGAGCTTCTGAACGAGTTCGGCTTGCGTCGCTTCGGCGAATACTTCCGGCAACTTGCTCAGTAAATACTTCAGCACACGGCCAGCCGAGTAGATATCCGAACGATTGTCGACGATGCCGGAACCGTTGGCCTGCTCGGGTGACATATAGCCAACCGTGCCTGCCCCAACTCGCCCCGCTGATTTCCCGGAGTCCGCAGCAATGGCGAGACCGTAGTCAATCAATTTGATCGTGCTGTCGGTTAGCCGCATAATGTTGGCAGGTTTAACATCGCGATGCACAAAACCTTTGCCGTGCAGTTGCTCCAGTGCCCGGCAGGTGCCGAGTAACGCGGCAACGATCTCGCCGGGCGTCTTGATCTGACCCTTATGAGCCAGTGCGTGTAGCGAATCACCGTCCAGAAGTTCCTGAGCCAGAAACAAATAGCCGTCGTGTTCCCAGGCATCGTAGGCTCGGACCAAATTTGGGTGCTCCAATTGACCCGCAGTCTCCATTTCCCTGAGAAAGTGGTCATGTGAGACCGGATCGTCCTGCCGAAAACCACGAATCACTTTCACGGCGACGGGGCGTTTCAGCCGCACATGCCGACCTTCGTACACTTCTCCCATACCGCCATGGGCAATCAGCCGCAGAACTTCGTACTGCCCCAGTTGGCACGGCACGGTCAGCGTCAGCGCGGCTTCCGGTCCTTGGGCTCCAGCACCAGTGAGAAGGCCCCACACGGATGTCGCCGTTTCCTTGAGAGTTTCCGCTTCGATTGCGGCTCGGGCGTTTTCCAGATCATCAGCACTGATCCGGGCCAGTTGTTTCGCGAATTCGTCAGGCGGATCATCGAGCTGAGAGAGGGAATCCTGACATTTCTCGCATGCCTCCACATGATCGCAGACGGATTCCAGCTGATCCCCCGGCAAGTCGCCGTGGGTCAGGCGAATCAATTCTTCTCGTGTGGGGCACTCTGCCGTTTTAATCATGGTTGCGGTACCGAATGTTCCTGTCTTTTATTCCGGAGATACTCCTGTGAATGAATATCGGGAGGGCGTAACACGCAAATCCAGCGTCAGGAATCCTCGCTCAAATCGTCGACCATCAACTCTCGGAGTCGTTTAAGAACACGCTGTTTAGACACACGCACAGCAGCCGTCGTGACGTCGAATTGCTTAGCGATGTCGGCTGTCGGCACTTGCTCGACCGCATTCAGCCAGAACATCTGCCAGGTCTTCTCAGCCGTCGACTGGCGGACCAATTCCATAGCCCGGGCTTTCACTTCATCAAGTGCCTGCTGCTCACCCTCGATTTCGTCAGCATCCTTCTGATCTGGCGTTACCACGGCGTTGAGCACTTCCTGCGGTACGCCCTGATCTTTAGGTAATGAGCGAAAGTAATCCGCTACCCGTCGCTCGACGAGCGTTCGCAGCCAGCCGCGAAACTTGCCTTTGGCGGCGTCACGCTCGAAGTTCCCGATACCCGCGAAGACCGATTGCAAAGCTTCCTGCAGGACATCGTCCTCTGCCGCTAACGGTACATTCTTCTTACCGATCCAGAATTTCAGCAGCGGTGTGTACACAAGCACGAAGTTGTTCCACCGCTCCGGCGAGAACTCCTTCAAGTCGAAGATCATGCTGGAACGAGTCGCAAATTTGGACTGCGACTGCGATGGCAGGTTGGAATGTTCGTCTGGCTGCATTGCTCATTCTCTTCTTCAGATCACAATTCATTCAGTTTTTTTAGCCGTCGACATTTTCTGCGTGTTTGACGCTTCAACCCCTGATACTTCATGCTTGTTGCTCACGCAGAGACTCATAAAGCCCGCCTGCACCCAGTAGCAATGACTTCAATGCCTGATGCACCTTGTCTGAATTCAGGGCCTCCGTACTGAGTTTTGTGTGGGCGTCCAATGTTTCGATGTATGCGTCTTTGACTGCAAGGTCGTAGTCGGGGGAGGTCGCGAACTGTTCTTTCGTGTTGTTGGCCGCCTGCTTTTTTAGCACTTCTGATTCCTGGACCTTCGCGTCTAAGGCCTTGAACCAGGACAGCTGATCGCCGTCCGTCGTATCGCCACCAAACAGTTCATTGACCTTCTCGATGATCTCGTTGAGTTTCGCCTTCTGCTTCTCCTGCACAGAGCCGCTGCCAGCTTCGCCCATCGGTGCCAGCTTTGGAACATCCTTGCCGGAAAGCCCGAGGTTTTTCTGCTTACCGGGCTTCAGGTTGTGGTGACTCAGGCGAACTTCGGACAGGTCCACCCCCTCACGTTCTCTCCCGTACTTCAACAGTCTGCCAAGGTGCTTGAAGAAGATGGCTCGCTTTTCAAAGTCAGTGTTGCCGTAGTCAAAGATCTGTGACAGGAACGTGTATGCACGGCAATAGGTGGCAAGGTCAGCCTTGAACAACAACAGAGCGTCCATGGCGTCTTTTGCGGCTTCGGCTGCAGCTTTGTCCTTTGCCAGGTTCGCCGCTTGATGTGCTGCCTTTGCACTGGCGTATTGTTTTAGCAGTCTGTCAGCAACGGGGGTAATGGCCACTTCCAACTGACTCTGCTTAGCGTTGGGGTTCAATTCAACGCTGACAACTCTCTCCACTTCGTGTTCATCGTAGTAACCTGTGGCGTCCAGCTTAGTACGCAGATTCAACACGATCTCGGGATTCGTCGTGTCCGACAGTTCTGCTGTTGTGTAATAAGTTTTGAATGCGTTCAGAATGTCTTCCGAATCGTTCACAAAGTCCAGGATGAAGGTTTCCTCTTTACCGGGATAGCAGCGATTCAGGCGAGACAACGTCTGCACGGCCTGGAGTCCTGCCAATCGCTTATCAACGTACATTCCACACAATAGTGGCTGATCAAATCCGGTCTGGAACTTGTTGGCGACCAGCAGTATCTGATGTTCGTCACCCTTGAATGCTTCCCTGACATCACGACCTTTTAAGAACGGGTTGCGTTCTTTGCTGGTTTCCTTAAACGGTTCTGGACCAGACTCCTTGTCGTTCACTTCACCAGAAAATGCCACCAGGGTTCTGAGTGGATAGCCGCAGTCTTTGATGTACTTATCAATGGCAAGCTGCCAGCGTACGGCTTCCAATCGGCTGCTGACAACCACCATGGCTTTGGCTTTTCCAGCCAGCAGTGGGGCAACAACCTCTCGAAAGTGTTCAACGACAATTTGTACTTTCTGAGCAATGTTATAGGGGTGCAGACGAACCCAGTTCATCAACCCTTTCATCGCCGTACTGCGTTCGACCTCTGTGTCGTCAAACTCCTGACCACCATTGGCCAGCTTGAACGCCAGTTTGTAGGACGTGTAGTTCTTCAGCACGTCCAGGATGAAGCCTTCCTCGATCGCCTGACGCATCGAGTACACATGAAACGGTTCCGGCAGGTTGTCTTCTGACGCAGGCTGCGTGGGATCTGGGCGACGACCGAACAGCTCCAGCGTTTTGGCTTTCGGTGTGGCGGTGAAGGCA
>JBDNHJ010000201.1:0-51767 GCA_041688835.1 Fuerstiella sp. | reverse complement strand
CGCTGGGTGCATCGATCCGTAGCAAAGTGCCATCTGCAGCGGCGTCTGATGGGTCACCCGCAGCGAAACAGAACCGCAAGATGGGGCACATCATGCCGTTGACGGAGGTTTCGTCCCCAGCGAAGCAACAAACTCGACGGCTGCGGGAGCCATTGCAGAGCCGAATTCTGGTCACCTTTTCGAAACGCACGCCGCCGCCCTGAAACACGCATTCCCTGCATTCAAAACGACTTACATCAAATTGTGGAGAAGAATCCAAGTCCGAATTGCGACCTAACGTTTGGGGATTGGTCAAATCAAGTTTGTGCTTTCGAAGCAGAATTGGGCGAACAGCAGCGGGCGGAGTGTTTTTGGCACGGTTGTAGCTTGGTGAGCGACGTAATGTTTCGAGATGGCAACAGACCTGCCCACCTTCCCTAAGTTCATTTCTGAACAACGAATGAGTTCCGATTGGGTGAATTCGATAGCAATTCGTGGATTATCCGTCTTAATGAGGACACAATCTCCAACGTGACCAGCCGAGCCATTCGGACGGTGGGGATCAAGTACAACGCGGGCTAACAGGGAGCAGCAATTCGTGCAAAATCAAGTTCAGGACGCCCCGTGGGCTTCGCTCGACAACATGACAGACGACGACCAGGGACTGGATCTCTGGGGCTTTTTGCAACGTCGGAAGTCTTTTGTGATCCTGCTGGCGTTGGTAGGTGGCGGGCTGGGCTACATGTATTTTCAGCGCCAGGTTCCGAGATATCGGTCTGCTGCGTTACTGCAGGTGATTCACCATAACTCAGACCCGCGAGTTGAAAGTCTGCTTGCAGAGAGAAATCTTTCAGATGCTCAGTATGTGATTACGAGTCGCAAATTACTGCTTCCGTGTTATGAAAAACACAACCTCTCGGAACTTGAATCTTTAAGAGGTCTCGCGCCTGAGGACGCGACACGTCGAATCGCATCGATGGTATCTGCAAACTCACAGGCATCGAATATTTTGCTCCTGTCTTGTGAAGGTTCGAACCCGAGTGACACGGCACAGATTGCGAACGCCGTCTCGCAGGAATTTATTGAACACCAAAAAGAGAGTTACGAGAACGCAGTGACAAAACTGCAGCAACTGCTGACCCGCGCGAAAGACGAATTGAGTGAGTCGCTGAGAAGGCTCGAGGCTGAATATGAGGAATTTGATCGTACTTCGCCGCTAAGCAGCGATGGACAAAACCCGCATAAGCAGCAGCTTGAAGGTATTCAGTCCAAGTCGAACGCTCTTGTCATTCGGGAAACGGAGTTGAGAGCAGAGTTGATGGGCTTGCAGGATGCGCTGGACAGCGGGAGTCAAAAAGATGCTTTACTAATGCTAATTGGCAAGCAATCACAAGGTCAGGTGGGTGAGACACCTGCCAAAGTTGACGAAGCCGTAGCGTCAGCGAAATCGATGTTTCAACAGACGCTACCGCTGCTTATGGAAGAGGCAATCCTGTCTGAAGAATTAGGAGCTGGCCATCCCAAGCTTCAGGCTCTGCGACGTCGTATTGAGTTAACTCAAATCTACTTCGAGAAGCTGGCCGGAATGACCCCCGATCCAAAGGCACCGGGAGAACCGAAATCGAAAGTTGACTTTCTTGCCGTGTATATGAGCTCCTTGGCTCAGGAAATCACCCTTATTCAGAGACAACAAACCGAACTGAATGCATTGGCAGCAAAGGAAGAAGCGGCGGCGAAAGACCTTCGGACATTCGTCCACCAGCGAGCCAACTACCAAAGGCAAATTGCGCGCGAAACCTCTTTATTCGAAGACGTTCAACAGCAAATGCGAGATACAGAACTTCCCACGAACTTTGGGGGCATCACGGCAACAATTCTCACAGAAGCTCGCCATGGCGGACTCGTCTATCCTAAGCTAAGTCAGTTCCTTGGCATGGGCGGTTTCTTGGGTGGACTTATTGGACTCGTCCTTGGCTATATCGTGGAAATCGCAGACCGTAGTTTCCGCAAACCAGAGGAGATTATCAGAGAGTTCGGCGTGCCGATCTTGGGGCACATTCCTTTCATGCAGGAGCAAAAGCTGAAGAAAATCCCCAAAGGCACGATCATGGACCGCACTGTGATATCCCTGCATCAGCCACGTTCGCGACCAGCCGAAGCTTACCGATCCGTACGAACGGCTGTGTGCTTCAGTGCACTGGGCAGCAAGCACCGAGTCATTCAGGTCACAAGCCCGGCAGCCGGTGACGGCAAGTCAACACTCACGATGAATTTCGCGGTATCATTAGCGCAATCCGGCAAGAAAACTGTGATCATTGAAAGCGACTTTCGCCGCCCGAAAGTGCACAAGCTGACGGGGGTCGACAATTCCGTTGGCGTTGTAGACGTGCTTCGCGGTGATGCTGAATTAACGGACGCGATCTACGAAACGGAACTCGACGGTTTCTTTGTGATGCCGTGCGGATCTCGTCCACGAAATCCATCCGAGCTGATCACCCGTCCCGAGTATGAACAGATGTTGGAAGCGCTCCGCGAAAAATTTGAATACGTCATTATTGATACTCCGCCAGTCCTAGTCGTTACCGATCCGTGTAGCGTGGCTCCACGAGTTGACGGAGTTCTACTCTGTGTCCGGTTGTCACGTCATACACGAGACTTTGGCCGACGAGCGCTTGAACAGCTCCGAGACGTTGGCGCTAACATGACTGGAATTGTTATCAACGGTGTGGAAGAGTCAGACGCTTATGGATACGGAAGCTACAGCTATTCCGACTACCGGTATCGTTACAACGACTACAGCGACGGATATGGCGACAAGGCAAACGAAGCATACTTCGCGGATTCAGAAAACGAAGTCGAAGAAGTGGCGACTGAAGGATGAGAACGCGATAAGTCGCCGGACACCTGGAAGGCAACCAGCGAGAAACCTCATGGGCCACTTGTCCCGTCGACGGTAGCACGAGATCAGCCTCGGTGTTTCCTGGCCACAACCTTAAGAGTAGCGAGTAGAAATCCACCGTACCCGATGTTTTTATTGCCGAGCCGCGACGGGTGGATCTAGTGCTGAACCATACCGCAGGTACAGGATCTCAAAAAAGAGTTTTTGTCACCGACAAGAACGAAGTCTGCGCTGGAGGGCAATCGATCTTGGCAAGGCGACTCCTCACTGGTAGGTCACAAGAATGAATAGCGAAACCAAAATCTACATCGCAGGCCACCGAGGCATGGTTGGAGGCGCTGTCGCACGTCGGCTTGTTTCGGCAGGGCACGAAAATCTTGTCCTGAGAACCCGCACGGAACTCAACCTCACCAATCAGGCCGCCGTCAACGAGTTCTTCAGCCAAGAAAAACCTGAGATTGTGGTTTTTGCGGCTGCAAAAGTCGGTGGAATTCAGGCAAACAATACTTATCCGGCGGAGTTCATCTACCAAAACCTAGCCATGGCGACAAATGCTGTCCACGCAGCACATGAACATGGTGTCCAGCGATTTTTGTTTCTTGGCAGCACGTGCATTTATCCAAGAATGGCACCGCAGCCAATTTCGGAAGAGAGTCTGCTGACCTCAGAACTGGAACCCACGAACGAGGCCTATGCGCTAGCCAAGATCGCGGGGCTGAAACTCTGTCAATTTTACCGGCGGCAGTACGGCGACCTGTTCCACTCAGGAATGCCAACGAATCTGTATGGGCCAGGCGACAACTACCACCCGGAAAACTCCCACGTGCTGCCCAGCCTGATTCGACGTTTTCATGAAGCGAAAGAAACGAATGCAGAATCCGTGACAATTTGGGGCACCGGCACACCTCTGCGAGAGTTTCTGCACGTTGACGATCTCGCTGCCGGCATCGTCCACCTCTTGTCATTGGCAAATCCCCCGGATTTGGTAAACATCGGCAGTGGCAGCGAAATCAGCATCCAAGATCTCGCAATTGCAGTCGCAAAAACCGTAGGATACGCCGGAAAGATTGAAAACGATCTTTCAAAGCCAGACGGGACGCCACGAAAACTCTCCGATATCGGTCAAATTCTCGCCACCGGATGGGCTCCCAAAATTAGCCTTGCGGAAGGACTGATCTCTGCTTACGCCTGCTTCAAGAAAGAACTTGAAGCAGCCACCCTCAGATCTGTCTAACTTAACGAAAAACTTAACGACGCATCAAAATACGGACAGGACCATTCAGCAGCATGTCGAAAACAGCTCTTATTACCGGGATCACAGGACAAGACGGTTCCTACCTTGCAGAACTTCTTGTGGAAAAAGGCTACGACGTTCACGGAATCGTCAGACGCTCCAGCACATTCGGCACAGAACGCATCGATCACATGTACCGTGATCCGCACAATCCAAACGTAAAGCTGCACCTCCACTATGGGGACCTAACGGATGGACAGAGCATTACCAATCTGGTGCTGGATATTGAACCAGACGAAATCTACAACCTCGGTGCCCAGAGTCACGTTCGGGTGTCCTTTGATCAGCCAGCTTACACGCTTCAAGCCACCGGTGGTGGCTCGCTGAACGTACTGGAAGCGGCACGGCAACTAGCCAAGAAGAAGTTGACGAAAGTCTACCAAGCATCATCGAGTGAAATGTTTGGCGACGTGCTGGAAACGCCACAAACAGAACTCACGCCGTTCAGGCCGCAAAGTCCCTACGCCTGTGCCAAGGTCTATGCGTTTCACCAAACCGTGAACTATCGCGAGTCCTATGACATGTTCGCGGTCAACGGGATTTTGTTCAACCACGAAAGCCCGCGACGTGGCGAAACGTTCGTGACTCGCAAAATCACTCGTGCTGCGACTCGCATCAAAATGGGCCTGCAGGAAAAGCTCTACCTAGGTAATCTCGCGGCCAAGCGTGACTGGGGCTTTGCCAAAGACTACGTCGAAGGCATGTGGCGAATGCTGCAGCATGACGAACCGGATGACTTTGTCCTAGCCACCGGTGAAACCCAAACCGTCCAGAAGTTTGCAGACTTGGTGTTTGCCCAACTGGAACTTGATCCGGCTGAGTACATCGAAATCGATCCACGCTACTTTCGTCCGGCGGAAGTCGATTTACTACTGGGCGATGCCTCCAAAGCCAAAGACAAATTGGGTTGGACGGCCACGACATCTCTGGAAGAGTTGGCCGCTTTAATGGTCGACAACGACCTAGAACTTGCCAAGCAAGAAGCCATCGTACTGAGCAGTCGACAAGGGTCATGTCGGTAATGCAACCTGCAAACGGAAAACTGAAAACTGCTGGGGACTTTCTCAATGGTTGAATTTCACCTGACCGGCCAAGCCCTCTGGGACAGAATGGATCGAGCCGTGGAAAAAGTGCAGCAACGCCTCGAAAAGACAGCTCGCACCTTGGAAGCCAGTGGTATTCCGTATGCCATTATCGGAGGCAACGCAGTCCGAGCGTGGGTGGCTCAAGCCGATGAAGCAGCCGTGCGAACAACGCGAGATGTGAATATCCTGCTGCGGCGCGAAGACCTACCAGCAGCCATTGCAGTCATGCAAGCCGCTGGTTTTGTCTACCGTCATTCCGCCGGAATCGACATGTTCCTCGACGACTCGCAAGCCAAGGCCCGAGACGCCGTGCATATCTTGCTGGCAAATGAAAAGGTGCGGGAAACAGATATCGTCGCGGCTCCGGATGTCGATGAGTCGATTGCCGTGGACGCACATCGCACATTGACACTCGAAGCCCTCGTCCGCATGAAACTCAACGTGTTTCGAGACAAAGATCGAATGCATCTCCGCGACATGCTGGATGTCGAACTGATCGACCACACATGGGTCAGCCGCTATTCGCCGCCGCTAGCCAGCAGACTCCAGGAACTGATTGACAACCCTGAATAAAACGAATCGTACGGGAATTCACAATGAAACTCATCATTGACCTTCCTCCCAGAGAGCAACAGATTGAATTCAACCGGATTCGCTGGTCCGAAATTCTGGCTGATCGGCGTCTGGCCGCACTGCCTTATCGCCTAGAAACCAACGCTCACGGACAAGTCACCATGACGCCTCCGCCGTCCATCGGTCACAGCCATCGTCAGGGCCGAATCACTGTTCTCCTGAACGATCTCCTCGGCGGCCACGCTCTTCCCGAATGTCCGATTTCGACGATTGACGGTGTCAAAGCGGCCGACGTGGGCTGGTGTTCGGACGAACGGTTTCAAAAAGTGAAAGACCAAGTCGCCTTCGAAATCGCTCCCGAGATCTGTGTGGAGATCCTCTCGCCCAGCAACACCGTTTCAGAAATTCGCAGCAAACGAAACCTCTATCTCGAAGCCGGTGCTGAGGAAGTCTGGGTTTGCAATCTTGACGGCGTGTTGGAAGTGTTCCTGAAAGATGCCCCGGAACTCCGCCAGCACGAATCGCGACTGTGCCCGGAGTTCCCCAACTCGATTTCGTAGCCATCTTTCCTGCTGGCTGTTCGTCTGAAAACTGAAAACTGAAAACTGAAAAATGAAAAATGAAAACTCCTCCCCCCCCCACCGCACTCATCACCGGCATCACCGGACAGGATGGCTCCTACCTGACGGAACTGCTCCTCGACAAAGGCTACGAAGTTCACGGCTTAGTCCGCCGGTCCAGCAGCCTTGAGCGTTCGCGTCTGAAACATCTCTACGGCGACCCCACGGTGCAGGACCAACGGCTTTTCCTGCACTATGCTGACCTCGATGACCCGACGACCATCCGTCGTGTGGTCACAAGAACCCGCCCCACGGAATTCTACCATCTTGCTGGCCAGTCCCACGTCGGACTCAGTTTTGAGATCCCGGAAAGCACGTGCGACGTCACCGCGATTGGAACACTACGGATCATGGAGATCCTGCGCGACCAGCAGTCGCCGCCAAAATTCTTGCACGCCAGCAGTCGCGAAATTTTCGGCACGCCAGACGTCAGTCCGCAGAACGAAATCACTCGGATTAATCCTAATTCTCCTTATGGCTGTGCCAAAGCCTTCGCGACGCAAATGGTCAAAATCTATCGTGAGTCGCACGGCTTATTTTTCTGCAATGCGATCTGCTACAACCACGAATCTCCGCGGCGCGGTGAGAACTTTGTGACCCGGAAAATCACGCTTGCCGTGGCACGTATCAAGGCCGGGCTTCAACAATCACTTTCACTGGGTGACCTAGATGCGGCGCGTGACTGGGGTTACGCAGGAGACTTTGTGGAGGCAATGTGGAGAATGTTGCAACAGGAAAGTCCCGAGGACTACGTCCTTGCGACTGGAGAATCGCACACCATCAAAGATCTGCTGAAGACTGCTTTTGACTACGTCGGACTAAACTGGCAGGACCACGTGAAGATTGACGATCGATTCAAACGCCCTGCCGATGCACACGCACTTCTCGGAAACCCTACGAAAGCCGAGACAAAGCTTGGATGGACCCGCAGCATTGACTTCGAACAACTCGTCCACCTGATGGTTGATGCGGATCTTGCAGCCCTGAATTGTAAGTGATCCCCAAATCTGCAGGATGATCAGATTCAGTAGCTGCGCGCTTGCCGGTAGCTGCGGGGTCAAATTAAAGATCATGTCTCGCTGGTTGCCAACTCCTGCACTGCAGAGCTGATATTTGCTGCTGCACCTGTCTCGGTCAGTCAGACGTGTCATCACCTTCCTTGCCACCCACTTTTTCCGAAAACGAAATCAGCCCAAAAAATCAGAGCCCGCCCGCCCGCAAACGGTCCGGACAAACCAAAGGTAGGGCTGCTCGTGACTGTGGTGGTGTGTGGCATGGTTTTGATTCAGTATCTCCCGCACCATGTTGAACTTCGACGTGAAACAGGAAAGCCGGGCCTAGATCGTGGTGACGTCATCCTGACGGAGGAATGTCTGCTAGCCTGTTTGGGGGAGTGGAGAAGACGAGACTTCACCCCCGCGCCATCACCGGAGTTACTCTCGGAAAAGCAAACTGCGTGGACACACTCGTGGACGTTTCAACGGGATAACCTGTTTGCATTGATCACGTTTGATCAGGCTGATTTTATGCACTGGCACGATCTTACTGTTTGCTATCAGGGAAACGGTTGGACAGTCAGCAATAAATCGACTTGCCTGCGCGAATCGGAAGACAGTGATCTCAACACGCAGCCGAGTACGACTTCAGGCGAGTGAGCCTGCGTCGTCGCAAACCTTGAAAAGTCGGCGGACATGCAGTCGCTGCTCGTGTTTTCGCTCTTCTTTGATGATGGTGACCCGATCGACGCCAGGAGGTATGAAGCCCCTCGGTCTGTCGAGGAGGGAATTGGTCGTCTTTTCAAGGGGCGATTGGACAATAATCGACGCGACAGCACCGTGGCAAGTGTTCGCCAGTGCCAAGTCTTTGTTCCCTACTCAGGGACTCTCGACACTGAGGTCACCAACAGTGCCATTGAACTACACCTAAATTCCCGTAGAGCATTTCGACTGAAGTGGCTGGAACACTGGAATAACGGCAGTCGCCAGTAGCCCCCATTCTGGCGATAGCTTTTGAAGACTCTTCTGGACTTCATGTTGTTATTTGAACACAGGTGCGTGAGGTTCGTCTGACCAGCACCCGCGTTTGACTTGCCCAGCGTCCCATAAAAACCGAACAAATCTCGGTGCGATGTGCCGGATTCGGAAGTATGTTCCAGACACGCAGCACAGGAGTGACCTGTGAGAACATGCAGAAACCGAGTCTGTAGCGACGGTGCCTTGCCAACTGGTGGTCACCCACAGGAACGAAGTCCGCGCAACCGCTGCAGACCGGCCTAATCAGTCGACATTTTTTATTGAGCGACCTTGGTAACAACTCAAACACCGGAACCATCTGCAGTCCCCGAACAGCCATTGCACGTCGTGCGCTATATGGCCGACGCACAACTGCGTAACCCCATCATGCTGCTGGTTGAGATCTTCTCTGATCTCTGGCGGTTCCGCGAACTGACTTGGATTTTGTTCACTCGGGACCTGAGAGCTCAGTATCGTCAGAGCTATCTCGGATACATCTGGTTGTTTGTTCCTGTGATCTCAACCACCGTGGTGTGGATGTTTCTGAACTCCACGAAAGTGATTCAGGTAGCGGAGACTCCCATTCCGTATCCGGCCTATGTGCTTTTGGGATCGATGATCTGGGGAGTCTTCACGGCGTCTGTCAATCAACCGCTTGCTTCGTTTCAGGCAGGACGGGCCGTATTCATGAAGCTAAAGGTCCCGGCTGAGGCCTTTATCCTGTCGGGACTCAGCAAGATCGTGTTCGAATTGCTGATTCGAATGGTCGTCTTGGTTCCTGTATTCCTTCTGCTAAAGATGACTCCCGCGTCGACAGCATTGCTGTTTCCCGTCGGGATGATTTGTGCGGCGCTCATTGGCCTCGCTGTGGGTTACCTCGCGTTGCCGATCGGGTCTCTGTATTCGGATGTCAGCCGTCTGGTCACGACCGGCCTAGGATTCTGCATGTACCTCACGCCGGTCGTCTACCCGCCCGCCAAGACTGGGCTGGCCTCGATTCTGAATGAATGGAATCCGATGACGGCCGTAATCATGACAACACGCGATTGGCTGACTCTTGGACATAGCCCGTACCTCGTGGCAATGCTAATTACCACGGCGATTGCGTTCGGCGTTCTGCTGATTGCGCTCGTGATCTTCCGAGTCGCCCTGCCTCATCTTGTCGAACGCCTAGGAATGTAGCATGAGTGATGTTTTGGTCACCTGTGAAAACCTCGGCAAGAAATTCTGCCGAGATCTGAAGAAGAGCCTATGGTATGGCGTCAAGGATTCGACCGCCGATCTCCTTCGCTGGAGTAAGCCGGCAGGCTCTGACGCCAACACATTGCCAGCATTGCGGCCGGACGAATTTTGGGCGAATCACGATATCAATTTCGAAGTTCGCCGTGGTGAATGTTTGGCACTCATTGGACGTAACGGGGCTGGCAAGACAACGCTGCTGAAAATGCTGAACGGACTGATCCGTCCCGATCAGGGTTCGATCGAACTCCGTGGCACTGTCTCAGGCCTGATCGCGTTGGGGGCAGGTTTTAATCCTCTATTAACTGGTCGTGAGAACATTCAAGTAAATGGGTCCATTCTTGGACTTTCGCAACGACAGATTAGCGATCGACTGGACAAGATTGTCGACTTTGCTGAACTGAGGAACGCCATAAATTCCCCTGTTCGAACATACAGTTCGGGCATGCAAGTACGGTTGGGTTTCAGCGCGGCGATCAACCTTATTCAGCCGGATGTACTTCTTCTGGATGAAGTTCTTGCCGTTGGCGATATCGGGTTCACAGTCAAGTGCCTCAACGCAATGCGGGACTTAACGAATCGTAGCGCTGCAATCTTCGTTAGTCATAACATGCAGCATGTCACGAATTTCTGCTCACACGCGATGATGCTTCGGGATGGCACCCCAGTCGCATGTTCGGATAATGTGCCCGAAGTGATCGACAAGTACCATGGAGGCTTCGCGCTATCGGCCTGCGAGTCCGGAAATGGTGGAGCCACAATTCGCAATCTTTGCATCCACACTGACAGCAGCGATGTAGAGCCGTCACCACATATTGGTGCTCCTCACGGATGCCGTTTATCGATGGAGCTAGACATCGAAACGATGGAGGCTGCGTTTATGAGAATCGCTATTCGGACGCAGAGTCTGGTTCCACTGATTGACGGAAGCGTAAAAAACGACGACTCCGAACTCTTCATCCTACCTCCAGGGCGACGCTCGGTCCGAATCGAACTTGGCGTAGCTGACTACAACGCAGGACTGTACCCGATCGTCATTGGAGTTTTCGCGACACGTGACAAAAAGGTCTTGGTGAGACTTGAATCGGGGGCGTCAATCCGAATTATAAAGCAGGAAATCGACGCGGGCTTCATCAGCCGTAAGTTTCTGGCTCGAGAGTCTGAGTTCCTAGCCACCGAGGGGTGAATCTGTTCCGTTTCTTCAACCACCAGCCAGCAGCGATCATGCCAATCTCCTTTCCGGCGACAGCAACACGTTCCGTGAGTGATGCTCAATCTGATATCAATCAACTTCTGGATTCGTTGCGAAAGCAAAGCCACATAAGTCTCAATCTGGGGTGCGGTGACCATCCGATTGCCGGTGTGCTCAACTATGATTTACACAGCCCACATGCTGACGTGAGAGCTGACATCGTCGACCTAGAGTACGCCGATGGCAGCGTCGCATTTATCGAAACTCACCACATGATAGAACACTTGTCTATTCATGAAGTCCGACCGGCTCTGGCGGAGTGGTCGCGGGTTCTGGAACCGGGTGGACACCTTGCCATCACGTGCCCTGATATGGAACAAGTTATTGAACTGTGGAAAGACTCAAGCAAAACCCTCGATTCCTACGAAATGAAAATGCTCTTCGGCTCACAGGAACACCCCGGTATGTATCACAAATGCGGGTTCTGCGCAACTTCGTTGTCGTCGCTGCTCAATACCTCCGGCTTCATTACAAAGTTCATGTATTCACCATATCCAGATCGAACGACTCCGTCTTTACTAGTGATCGCCGAGCGTCAACGGGGGGAGTAGTTTACGTGGAGTTGGTTTGGAGCCAACTCTCAGCCGAAACGAATTGTCCGGGCATTCTCCATCGCATGGAATGATGCCTCGGCCCAAACGGTGCAACTGAAGCATTGCACTGTTGAAGAGTTGCGTCGAAAAACACGTACAACAACACCGTGATCTATTCCCGCGTACTGTGCCTGAAAATGAAAGCTGGATTGTGGAAGTTGAATCAAAAAAAAAGGGGTTGGCTACATATCTGCGGACCCACGTTCACACGAGTGGAATTATCGTTTGCGAGGAACCGAAGTTCATCTATATGAAGCCGGCAAAAACGGCCGGAACCAGTATTCTGCGAGCCACCTTGGAACCGGAAATTCAAGGAATTTTTCACCGCAAGGATCATCCAGCAACATTCGATGCATGGCTTAGACGAATCACAGATGAAGAATTAAATAACTATCACGTTTTTTCAGTAGTTCGGAATCCTTGGGATAGATTCGTTTCCGCTTCCTCGTACTTTGGTATACCTTTTGACGACTTCATGAATGGCATCAATGAACACCTGAAAAAGGAAGACATAAATATCCACTGTCTGTCATTGTCGCTATACACCCACAATAACGGCGTCCAGTTTGCCGACACAATATGCAGGTTTGAATGCCTACAGCCTGATTTCAATCTCGTCTTGGATCGCTTGGGTGTAAAAAGAAAAACGTTGCCATTCGTGAACCGATCCAGCCATAAACATTACTCAACATATTATTCGAGCGCTCAACAAGAAAGAGTGGCCGAATTGTACAAAAATGACATTAGAAATTTCGGGTATGTGTTTGAGTCGGCGCTGGCCAATACTCCTGAAGCGGAACCCGGAGTGCGCAAACGACTCTTCAGTGCGGCGGGACGGTTAGTCGACTTGGTCACTAGAAACGGCTCACCGGCCTCTCATCGACTGCATTGATATGCCTCTGAGCACTCTGGAGTGATTGATGCAATCGACACAGTACCTGATGTCATTTGTAGAAGCGTCGGACTGAGTCTCGCAGGTCAGATACGGAACATGCACTGCTCCACAAAATTGAATCCATGTGTCGGAGGCCAAACGGTTACATATTGTCCAGTGCAACTAAACTAGAGAATCACATCCCACTGTATTGGCTACTGCGTGGCGATCGCGTGATTGCCAGTTCTCGCCTGCAGGGTTACCTGATTCACGAAGAAATCCAACGTTCGCACCGTCGTTTTCATTCTGAACTCATGCTGGCTCCGCCGATTTGGCTGTGGGAATCGCCTTGGGATGAATCGACATGCAAGCGTTTCGTGGACGCGACCGGCAATGGTGTTGTGGTCATGCAAAAGATGTTCGGCGAAGAATTGCGAGCGGTGCCGCAGATGATCCGCGACGCTGGAGGCGTCACCGTTTTCGTCCACAGTGATCTGGACGAAGACAACGCGGTCCCATTCGAATGTAACATGGTCATTGTGCCGTCTCGAGTGCTTGCAGAATGGTACAAGCAGCGAGGCTGCAAGAACGTCAGAGTGATCCAGGACCCCAACGAAGACACCTGGGCGGCTCCGCTCGAAGTGCGACCTCAGGTAACAAACCTGACCATCGGCTGGATCGGTCACGAAAACAATTGGGGCACTCTGGAAGTGCTGCGACAAGTACTTGCCGAAAGAGATTTCCAGGACTTCAGACTTGTCACAGTCTCCAATCATGAGTCTGCTGATATCGTCTGGTCACCGGAAAATATGTTGGCTGCACTTCCGAGCTTCGACCTGTCCGTCATACCTTTCGGAACGAGTCCGGAATTACAATACAAATCGGCCAATCGCGCGACACTGATTATGGGAGCTGGGATCCCTGTCGTCACTGGAAGACTGCCGGCCTACGAAGACGTGATCCGGCACGGCAGCAATGGATTCCTGTTTGAAACCGCAGAAGAGCTTCGACATTGCCTCAGCCAGTTGAGAGATCCGAACAGACGACGAGAAATCGGCTCTACCGCGCATGATGACATCTCACGAACGTTCACAGTGAAAGCTGCTGCGGAAAAATGGGTGGAGGCAATCGACAGCCTGCTACCGCTGCGAAATACAGACAAGACTGTCGCGGCATCGGAGACACAGACGAGAGTCAGGCAGTTTCAGTTTGAGCAGTGGATGCAGATGAGCGAATTTGCCCAACGTTTGCAGCGGGAGGAAGCAGCGATTGAGTACGCGAAGTCTGCACTCAAAATCGGTTTAAAACATCCTGGAAACGGACGGATTACGCGTCCTCTCAAGACATTGGCGGCACTCAAAGGGATTTACTCTTTCTCTGCCCAAAAGTGTGCCTGGTAACATGTCTGCCACGGTCACTAACGTGCCACCAGCCAAAGGCGTTGTCGAAACAACGACTCAGGTTCCTAGGCAAGCGTGCTTTCGCAACATCCCAAACATTGATGGCCTGCGTGCACTTTCCGTTGCGGCGATCATTGCTCGCCACGTGTCGCCTGATCTCATGAGCGAACGTTTCACAACAACCTATCCGACCCCCAGCAGCGCTCTTCTGAGTGTCGCTGGCACCCTGCTGCCTGATACAGATCCTTGACATTCCCTCGAAGTAGTGAGTCAATGGGAGGTGACCCTCTTCCGGAAGCGTTCTGCGGAGCACGATTCCTGATTGCTCCGGGACACTTCGATTTTTTCGGCGGCGCCGAACGGCAATCCGTGTTATTGGCGAAGTCTCTGGTACAAGACTACGACTGCCAAGTGGATTTTCTGGGATGGGGTGGCGACGGAGTTCTGGCAGAGGAAGTGCGAGCCATCGGTTGTCGTCCGATTGTGTTTCCACTGGACACTGGGCAGCGGGGACTTCGATTCGCCACCAGAATGCTGAAACTTGCACGATTCATTCGAACAGAAATTCAACCGCAGTACCTGCTGCCATTTGTGGGTACGCATTGCAAAGTGATTGGAAGCATTTGGCGACAAACCGGAGCACGATTTTGCTGGTGGAATCAAAGAGATGAGGGTCGATTAATTTACGGCACAAGGCGTGAACGGAAGTTACTGCAGACACTCCCCGCTGTGGTGTCAAACTCGTACGAAGGTCGTGATTTTCTAATCCGCAAGTTCGGACTCAATCACGACCGTGTCAAAGTCATCAACAACGGCATTGTGATCCCGGAATCCGCCACGAATTCGGCGTGGCGCAATGCAAATGGAATAGACGCAAACGACATTCTATTCGCAATGGTTGCCAATCTTTCACAATACAAAGACCATGAAACGCTGCTGAGGGCGTTTGCGATCGTTCGCTCGTCGGCAGTCGGAAAAACGTGCCGTTTGGTCTTAGCTGGCCGACATGATGAAATGACACTGCAACTCAAGGCTCTGGCCTTCGACCTTAACCTCAGCGCAGCGGTACAGTTTCCAGGTGCTCTGTCGCCAGGTGACGTTCAGTCGCTGTTGAGCAGTACAGACGTTGTTGTTCACAGTTCAATTAAGGAAGGCTGCCCCAACGGGGCGTTAGAAGCCATGGCCCGAGGTCTCTGTGTGCTGGGCACCGACATTTCTGGCATGCAGCAGGCGTTGGGGATGGAAGTCGGAAACGCGTGCCTCGCACCGGCAGGTGACGCTGACCGACTTGCTTCATTGATGATGGAAGTTGCCAGTTGTCCCGAGAAACGCGCTGAACTCGGCCGAGGGAATCTCGCACGAATCAGGTCAGACTTCAGTGTCGAGCGAATGACTCGCTCAGTACTGGAAACCGTACTTGCTCATAGAGTCGCTTGAGGACGCTGTGACTCCTATGCCTGCAAAACTGGGTGGCTACTATCGATGGCTAAAGCATGAATATTCCATGTTTTGCTTTCGTAGAATGCACGAAAAAAAGAGCCGAGTCCTTCAAGCGTGGCTTCAGTGTCTCAATGAGACCCCGCCCGAAGTGCTCCTCGGTGCCAACTTTGCTGCTTTCGGTGGAGTCAAACATCACATTCAGGCAATCCAGCGGAATTCCTCGTTGAACTGCCAATTGCTTCCACCTCCGGAAATCAACGAGGTCTTGTCTCCGGGCGATTTCATGAATGACTTCCGTGATCAGATGTTCACGTTCGAACCCATCGGTGTGAAAGTTCTTCATTCTCATGTCTACCCGTGGTATGCAGAATGGTGCCGCCAGAAGCGGAACGCCAACCTGCGATGGATACACACCTACCACTTGATGTATTACCCGGAACACGGAAACGGGGTGATTCAGCCTTGGCAGCAGGAAATAAACGAAAGTCTTACCGGCGTGGCATCTGAGGCGGACATTCGCCTGTCTGTTTCGAAATGGCAGTGCGAAGAGCTTCGCGAAAAATACGGTATTGAATCCCACTATCTTCCCAACGGAGTCGACGTATCGATATGTGACGCGGCATCCCCGACGAGGTTTCAAAAGAAGCAGCATCTGGACCGGTTCATACTATATGTTGGGCGGAATGATCCCGTGAAAAACCCAGTCGACTTCGTGAAGCTGGCCAACCAAATGCCCGATCAGCAATTCGTGATGCTTGGAGGGGGACTTAGCTGCCGCACACTCATGGAAGACTGGAAGATCACAGTTCCTGCCAACCTGCGAGTTCTGGGAGCTCAGAACCTAGAGTCCGTTCAGGATGCGATCGCTGCTTGTTCTGTGCTGGTGGTCACGAGTTGGCGTGAGGGAATGCCAACCCTAGTTCTGGAAGGCATGGCAAGTAACACACCCCTTGTCGTCTCTGACGAACCGGGAAGTGTCGAAGCAATCGGAAATGGTGAGTTCGGCGAAATCTACAGCTTGGAAAACATCGACGATTTGGAGTGCAAAGTACGGAAACAACTGGAACTGGGGCGTCGTGACGTAGGTGCCCGTAAGCGGGTGCTGGACGAATACGACTGGCGAGCTGTTACGAAGAACCTTGATATTATCTACTCAGGTTCCAATGCAGGTTAGGGACCACACATCTGAGTACAAAGGGTTCGCCGCTGCTCCAATCAAACAGTAAATCCACGAACGAGCCAGCAGCTTCACACAGGTCTCAAAGAATGTCGACACTCGAAAAAAATGGCTATCAACTTCGCTTAAAGGCCTAGGTCGGACGACTGGGCAATCATCTCGTCCAGCTCAGTAGTGCAATCCATGTTGCGGAACAAACACGGTTTCGACTTAATGTCCCGACTCACGACTTTGTCAAACAGACAACGTTTGACTTCAGAATCGCAGGAGGCATGAACTGTGGCAAATCTATTGAGTCAGTTTTTTCTGGACGGAGACCACAACTGGTAGACCGTCTACAACGAACTTCTGATCATCGAGGAACGGCAGCTGATGGCATGGTTTTCTTCCACGAGATCGGCTGGCCTTACGGTCGACGCGATGTCTGCTATCAACCGGAGTTGATTCCGACCGAGTTTCAGCAACCACACCGCAAAGGCGGAGTTGAACGCGGACGGTCAGAATTGGTGAAAGGCGGATACAACGAAGGTCACTACAACGCCGAACACGAAGGTGGTCCACGAAATGGAGTGCTCTCCGCCATCGAAGAGTTCATCAAAGAAAGTGCGACCGACTACGAGTTGATCACAGACATGCGACAACACGGGCTTGGATTGATGTTTCGAAGAGCCGAACCGGACAGCGATCGGCGGGCACAATTCATTCGAAAGCGAATCTTCGATTCTCGGTATATTGACCCGGTTGTGCACAGATGGAAGAGCTTCGTCTATCGAGCTAGGAATTCCACAATCGCGTCTGGGCTACGCTGCATTCGGGACGTTTTTCGGCCCTCAGTCGATCAGTAGTGGACACTGTTTCGTATCAATGAAAATCACATTTTGTTCCTATGACAAACCCGGTAACGTCGGTGGGCCATTCTCATGGTTGCGACGATTGTTGCCAGCACTTCGTGATCGTGGGTTCGAATGCGAGTGCTTGTTTCTGACTCACTTCGGCGGTACCGGACCAGTTCTGGAAGCGCTTCGGTCGGATGGATTCAAGTGTGAATCTGTCGACTGCCATATCCGAATGGCTGACCAGGTCCGTTGGCTACTGGAACGGCTGCAGGAAAACCCACCTGATGTTTTTGTGCCAAACCTTGTGGTTGCGGCGTATCACGCCATCCAGCAGGTTAAGGTCGCTGGTATTCCATCAGTGGGGATTCTGCATTCTGATGATGCCTATTATCGAGCGATTCAGGATGAATTCGTTTTCGGCTCCAGCAAACGTAGTGTTTCCGAGATCGTCTGTGTGTCGCGCGAACTCGAAGATCAGGTCAGCGGACGGAACCCTGATGGTGTGACAGTAAATCGAATTCCATATGGCGTCGCGGTTCCTGAAGCAAACGTGCAGCACAACTCAGATCGATTCCGAATTGCCTACGTGGGAAGACTCTCAGAAGAACAAAAACAGATATCAAAGCTCACTCGAGCCTTGATTCAAGTTTGTCGTCGAATTCCGAATGCAGAGGCCGTGATCTATGGAGACGGTCCGGACCGCGGCAATGTTGAGGCCATTCTGGCAGAGGATGGGCAGGGCGTTGCAATACGACTCGCGGGCGCTGTACCAAACGAGCAAATTCAGTCTGAACTTCTTCAATGCGATGTCCTCGCACTACTTTCAGACTACGAAGGGTTGCCGATCGCACTTCTGGAAGCGATGGCCTGCGGATGCGTGCCGGTGTGTCTGCAGATGCGAAGTGGCATACCGGAACTGGTCAGAAACGAAGTCGAAGGTCTGATCGTAGCGGACCGTGAAGCCGCATTTGAGCAGGCGATTACCCGACTCCATTCGGACGTGGAACTGCGCAGGAGTCTTTCAAGGACTTCAAGGCAAAGAATCATCAACGAGTATTCTGATGAAGCATCGTTCGATGAATGGGCCGAGCTTCTGAGTTCTGTTGTCCAGAAAACAAACGGAGCTCAGCTAAGAATTCCTAGACGCATCAAACTTCCACCTCGCAACCCGGCGCTTGAGTCGGTCGCTCACCGGACAGTTCCTCCGTCTTCGATCATTATCGCGGCAAGACGTTTTCGAATAATGGCAGGCCGAATGCGGCGACGTTTCTTCTAAGTTCGTTTCTCTCACAGACGTCTCACACTTACCGCGACCACCGTTAACAACCAACTAAATCATGAGTACACTCGGTATCATTCGAGGGTTTCCGCACCGCACAGAAAACAAAGGCAGCTTCGTTAATGCACACGAAGACCTTCTGGCTGGCTCTAAGGTCGTGCTTGATGGTTACTACCCAGGCTACACGTTTGAGGGTCGAAACATCCAGTACTTCTTCTCCACGACGCCATGGCGAGAGAAACTCAAACGATTGCTACCTTATGTGCTCTACCACCGAGTTGTAGAACAACATCGAAATTCGCCAGAACGAGTACATGACGCATTGCAGGCCTTCTTTCAGACGCACGATGTCGACGTCGTTCTGGCTGAATTCGGGAACGTCGGCGCTGACATCTGCGCGCACACTCGAGACATGGGCATCCCGCTCATCGTCCATTTTCACGGACACGATGCTCACCGAAGTTCGGTGATCGCCGAGTACCGTGAAAAGTATCAGCAAATGTTCGAAGCCGCGTTTCAGATCATCACTGTTTCCCAATACATGACGGACGCATTGATTGCTTTGGGAGCACATCCAGACAAGATCACTCTGAACCCATACGGCCCTCAGGAAAACTTCTTCGACAACGAGTCCACGTTTGAAGAAATTATCGTTGGAGTCGGTCGTTTCACAGATATTAAAGCCCCACACCTAACGCTGCTGGCATTTCAAAAAGTCCTTAAGGCGTGCCCCAACGCGACACTTATTATGGGCGGCCACGGAGAATTGCTGGAAGCCTGCCAGACTCTCGCCACGACACTGGGAATCGCCGACAGAGTTCAACTTACGGGAGCATTGAGACACGACGACGTAATCAGAGTGTTTGGAAAGGCGCGCTGCTTTGTCCAGCATTCCGTCATTCCGAGCTATGGAGATGCAGAAGGAACTCCGGTTGCCATCCTAGAAGCTCAGGCAGCCGGGCTACCGGTCGTTGCCACGAGACACGCGGGCATTGTCGATGCCGTTGTGGACGGGACCACTGGGTATCTTGTGGACGAACGAGATGTCGATGGAATGGCCGAACGATTGATTGCACTTCTCAAAGACAGACAGGCAGCGATCGAGATGGGTCACAATGCACGTAAACACATACGGAACAAATACAGCATTGGCAGACACATCGCCTGTATCGACAGGGTCATTGCTCAAGCTCGAGAAAGCCGGTGAAATGAACATTCTTGTGGGTAGTATTCCGATGCCCTTCAACAGATTTCTGGTTGATCTCAACCAGAGACTTTCGGTCAACAACGAACTCACCCATGATCCTGATACGTTCTGGAACATGCAGGGTGACTTCGACGTCGTCCATTTGCACTTCCCGGAATATTTGACGTTCGAAATACAGGAATCGTATAAAACCGGACTCACTGACGAACTCATTGCGGAAACAGAGAAGCGTTTACGCTATTGGGCAGAACGGTCCACAATTGTCGTCACGCGACATGTCCTGTTGCCTCACGACGCTCTGCAAGATCCGCAATGGGAAAAGATGTACGAAGTGATGTATCGCTATGCCAATGGCGTCGTTCATTTTGCTCAGGCCAGCGTTGACGAATTCAGACAAAGATACGCCAGCACAAAGTTCTTCAAAGCTCCGCCACAGCACGCTATCGTGCCGCACCACAACTACACCAGCCTGCCAAATGTTGTTTCTCAGAGTGAGGCACGGCAACGACTGGGGATTCCAGATGGCAAAAAAGTGATGCTGGTCTTTGGATCAATTCGCAATGACGAAGAAGTCGACCTGATCCTCGACACGTTTCGCGGGCTAAAGCAAAACGACAAGCTGCTGTTGGTTTCGAAGTGGCGGGAACGGCTGGCCAACGTTTCTTGGATCCGTCTGAAATACTGGTTGAGAGATCTCAGCCGACTGTACTACAGGCTACACCCAAGCTATCGATTCAACTTCGGATTTGTTGAAGAAGAAGATACTCAGTTGTACCTGAATGCTGCCGACGTGTTGTTCATTCCTCGACTAAAAGTATTGAACTCAGGTAACATCACGCTCGGGATGACCTTCGGCAAGGTAGTGGTTGGACCGGACTCGTGGGATGTGGGTCAACTGCTAAGAGAAACAGGAAATCCCGTCTTCGATCCAACACGCCCGGAAACAGCTGCTGCCGCCGTCGACAAAGCTTTGCGACTGGTTGAAGAAGGCAGAATCGGGCCGGCCAATCAGAGGTTGGCTCTGGAAGAATGGTCGGCACAGCAGTGTGGCGATCAGTATGCGAAATTTTTCGCGAAAGTTGGGAGCGGGCAAAAACTTGAAACTGGAAGCTAAAAACTCTTCGAGACCCAGCTTACAGACCGTACGGCCATCTCAAAGTCTAGATAAACTCGGCCGAATACTGGCAGCAATATGCCACCAATCAATACCGAAAACATAACCTCTAATATTTAAAAACCACCCATGAAGAAAATTCTTGTAACCGGCGGTGCCGGATTCGTTGGACGCCGTTTCTGCAAACGCTATCTCGATGCAGGTGATGAAGTTCATTGTGTCGACCCTGTCGCCGAGCACACTGGAGGAGTCCACCCTGACGGCGCGTTCCCACTTTACGCTCCGAAAGACTACCGTAATTTCCACTTCTATCAGCAGGATTGCCGGGACTGGTTCGAGCAACATTCTGACACGGACTTCGACTATGTCTTCCATCTCGCAGCGATGGTTGGTGGTCGAGCAATGATCGAAAACCGGCCGTTGGCGGTGGCCGACGACCTTTCCATTGATGCCGAATACTGGCAATGGGCGGAACGAGCGAAGCCAGCAAAAACGATTTGCTTCAGTAGCAGCGCGGCTTATCCGATTGGTCGGCAGAAGTCGGAAGGCTATGAGCTGTTGTCGGAAGATATGATCGCATTTGATGACGACATTGGCATGCCTGATATGTCTTATGGCTGGGCAAAATTAACTTGCGAATATCTCGCTCGCCTAGCATTCGAAAAGCACGAACTCAAGTCCGTCTGCTATCGCCCATTCTCCGGCTACGGCGAAGATCAGGACGACACATATCCGTTTCCGAGCATCTGCAAGCGAGCAATGGCCCACGTTGGCGAACCGATCCTCAACGTCTGGGGCACCGGAGACCAGATGCGTGACTTCATTCACATCGAAGACTGTGTCGATGGCGTATTGACGACGATGGATAAAATTGACAACGGGGACGCACTGAATCTTTCGACCGGCATTTACACCAGCTTTAAGCAGTTTGCCCGCATCGCGGCTGAAGAGTGCGGTTATGAACCGGAAGTCGTTGGGCTGTCCGACAAGCCTGCGGGTGTATTCGCTCGAGGTGGCTGCACGAAAAAACAGGCGGAATACGGATTCACCGCGGCATTAACGTTCCGTGAGGGAATTCGGCAAGCGATCGAATCCTACAAATAGGTCGACCGAATTCGCGCTACGAACCTTCAATTCCTGCTTAGACACAGAAACAGCACGTGCAGATTCTCTTCGTTGGCTTCGCGATCACACCTTACTATCGCGACTTCCTCAACCGCCTGCAGTCGCAGGGTCATGTCAAGGTTACGAATGTTCGTCCGGTCGGTGAAAACCGGCACCTCGGCGCTGGCGTTCGTCAGGATCTGTCGGGGATCGATTTTGATGATGTGGAGCTGCCGGAGCTATCGATTTCTCCGAGACGTCCGCTCAGAATTCCGGATCTGGAAACGGCTCCGGGCTGCAGTTCGTTTGCAAAGCTGGATGACCTCATTCTGAGGCTGCGACCTGACATCATCGTCGTTAACGTCAATTTCCACGCAGCTTTTAGTATCGATTCGAAGGTAAAAGCGGCAGTCAGGACCAGTAAGGCAAGACTGATTCTGCACTCGATTCCGTTTCAGTTACCAAGCTTCAAGGAAGCACTGGAGGCCATTGAAATCCCTGACCGGCTGCCTCTGCAAAGCCTTCCGAGACCGGCTCGACTGCTGATACAGGCACTGCGGCTCGACAAAGCTTACTTAAGCTTGGTCCGTAAGCGAGCCCTGTTGCGACGGGTCAATTTTCAAAAGACGATCTTCAACTCCGCAGACGCGCATGCGGTTTACTTCGACGGCGGCCTGGATGTTTATGGATCGTATGGGGTGCCAGCGGAACGAATTCGTGTTGTTCGCAATTCGCCAAATACAGAAAAACTACTGGCGGCGGCAGATCGCCATCCGTCCTGCGACAACGGCTGTCGCTTGATCCATATCGGACGCTTGGTTGAATGGAAACGCGTCGACATGTTAATCCGGTCCGTGGCGACCTTACGAAACAACGGTTTTCCAGACACCGATCTTGTAGTGATTGGATACGGTCCCTGCGAAGACGCACTGCGATCTTTAACCAAAGAACTCGACCTCAAAGATGCGATTCACTTTCGCGGCGGCGTCTATGAACCTGACGAACTGGCCAAGGAATTCTCCGAATCAAGCATCTACGTGATGGCCGGAATGGGCGGTCTGTCGATCAACGAAGCAATGTGCTTCGGCGTTCCCGTTGTGTGCAGCCGTGGAGACGGCACCGAAACATTTCTTGTTCGCGAACGCCTAAATGGCATGTATTTCTGCGACGGCGACGAAGACAGCCTGACTAAGACACTACGAGCGTTGCTGGGCGATGCAGACCTTCAACAACGGCTGGGCAGGGAATCGCGCAGAATCATCGAAGAAGAACTCAACACACAGATTCACGTCGCCAACTATCTGAAACTCTTTACCGACCTGACAGGAAAGTCCCTCAACGCATGAGTTCCTCATCCGTCGCAGTCATTGCTGGCGCGCGCCCAAATTTCATGAAGATTGCTCCCGTGCTGCGAGCCTTTGATGCGCACGGTGGATTCTCATCAACGCTGATCCATACCGGGCAGCACTACGATGCGAACCTTTCTGACGTTTTCTTCGATGAACTGCAAATTAAAAGTCCTGATGTCAGACTCTCCATCTCCGGCAAGACACATGGCGAGCAGACTGCGGAAATTCTGACTGGCACAGAGGCTATTTTTACGAAGGGGGATCGTAACGGCCGTCAGTTTGATTATGTCGTGGTTGTTGGTGACGTCAATTCAACTATGGCGGCAACGCTGGCCGCAACGAAACTGCAAATCCCAGTGGCTCACATCGAAGCCGGACTGCGGAGCGGCGATCGTTCGATGCCCGAAGAAATCAACCGGCTGGTCACGGATTCGATTTGCGACTTGTTGCTCGCCTCGGAATCGACTGCCGTTCAGAACCTTATCTCGGAAGGACATACCAGCGAACGGGTACATCTCGTTGGCAATGTGATGATCGACACACTTCGAGCATTTCTTCCGCAGGCCAGAGCACGACAGACTGTTACTGAATTCGGAGTGAAACCCGAGGGCTACGCAACCGTCACACTACATCGACCTTCCAACGTTGACGACGCACCAACACTTTCTAGGATCATCAAGGTACTGACGGAGGTCTCCTGCCGACTGCCGGTGATCTTCCCACTGCATCCCAGAACGAAGAGTCGTCTGGAACAATTTGGGTTACTCGATCAACTAAATGCCGCGTCTGGCATTCAAGTTGTGGAACCACTGGGCTACTTGGATTTCCTTTGCCTGAATTCGCAGGCAAAAGTCCTGATTACCGATTCCGGTGGGTTGCAGGAAGAATCTACGGCACTCGGCATTCCCTGTCTGACTCTGCGCGCTAACACAGAGCGGCCGGTCACCGTCGAGCAAGGCACCAGCACGCTGATTGGCAACGACGCAGAACTGCTGGCTGTGGAGTTGGAAAATGTGCTAACAGGGAAATACAAGACTGGCCAGTGCCCGGAGCTCTGGGACGGCAACGCCGCGGAACGAATTGTTCAGATCATCGCCCAGCGAGTCTGACTCAAAAGAAAATGCACCCAACATCACGAATCGCCTGTATTGACATCAAATTCAACCCCTCGCCGTCCCACGGCACCACAGCGAACCATTCGGCGCATGATGCAGTGGATACCGGAACGTCTTAAGGAACCGTTTCGGAGCGTTCTTGGAAAAGAACATCCATTCGGATTGGCAGCTTCAGCCCGCAGAAATCTCCGCCGCCTGCCGCGATTCCAGCATTCGACTGTGCAACTGTTCGGTCACGACCTGACCGTCGTTGACGCAGCTTCTTTCCTTGCTTCCCACGAAGAGATTTTCGAAGACCAAATCTACAGGCTTCCCGCAGAGACACAGGACCCCGTGATCATCGACGCCGGAGCCAACATCGGGCTAGCCAGTATTTTCTTTCATCTTGCCAACCCCAAGTCACGAATCACTGCTATCGAATCCGATCCAGCAATTCATCAAACTTTGTGTAACAACCTGAAGTCATTCGGTGCAGCGAACGTTGAAGTCATGCACGGAGCGGTTTGGAAGAACGCCGAGCAAGTTTGCTTTGCTCAGGATCATGCAGATGGTGGTCGAATCTCAAATGCAGGCGGAACTGTTGTCAACGGAATTCGGTTGCGAGACCTGCTAGACGGAAAACGAATCGATCTGCTGAAGATGGATATCGAGGGAGCCGAAACCGAGGTCCTGCTTGACTGCGAAGGAGCAATGGATGGAGTTCAGCGTTTGTTTGTGGAGTACCATTCGTTCGTCAATCAGCCACAGTCATTGTCAGCACTATTGGGGGCGTTGGAACGAAGCGGATTTCGCTACCACATCCGGCAAACGGGAGTTTACAGCGCCTACCCGCTCGTTAATTTCGAACAGGAAGCCGGCTTTGACCTACAACTCAACATTTTCGCTATCCGAAAAGAGCTTCTTTGATCGCGCACGTCTCTACCAGCCAAGGCGGCGGAGCGGGCAATGCCGCTCGTCGACTTCACGAAGGACTTCTGAAACAGGGAACAGATTCACGCTTCCTTTCTGCCCACGGGGTTGTCTCTGAATCTGCTCGCATGGATGTGCTCCCAAAGGCCTACCCACGATTC
This sequence comes from Fuerstiella sp., assembly GCA_041688835.1. GTDB lineage: Bacteria > Planctomycetota > Planctomycetia > Planctomycetales > Planctomycetaceae > Fuerstiella. The sequence goes on along the minus strand of JBDNHJ010000201.1, from coordinate 26,256 downwards.
TGGCAGCGAGCAGCCCGCAAGTTCGGCCTTGGATTAACCGCACAGGAACGCTGGGATAAAGAATGTCGAGCGTTGGATTGCACCGACATTTTCACCAGTAGCATTGAAAGTGATGCAGGTTTGCTGCACCACGATTCGATTCGACAGGCAACCGTGATCAACCTTCATTGGGTGGCAGGTATGTTGCCTTGGGCTGAATTTTTTCGAGAAAACACCAAGCCGGTTGTCTGGACGCTTCATGACATGAACCCGTTCATGGGCGTCTTTCATTACGAAACGGATCGTCAAAGAGGCAGTGCGGCCTCGCATGAGATTGAGCTCCAAGTTCGCAGAACGAAAAGTCAAATTCTCAAGACGGCCCGTTCCCCGGTGATTGTGACACCATCGAAATGGTTGCAGGAGCAATCGCTGGCCTCGGAGTTGTTTGGCAAATTTCGTCACGAACACATCCCGTACGGTCTGGACACGCGTGTTTTTAGGCCCCATCCGCAAGCGTTTGCTCGATCGGTGTTTGGCTTGCCGTTAGATCGCAAACTCGTTCTCGTTGTCGCGGAACGTCTGAACGATCACCGCAAGGGTTTTGATTTGCTGCTGAACGCACTACAGGTGCCGGAACTGGCAAAGGGCTGGGATCTGGTCGCCGTGGGTGATGGCCCACTGCCGTTGGACAATCTGAAATACCATCGCGTCGGCACAATCACCGACGAGCGTCTGATGTCACTTGTTTATTCAGCCGCGGATTTAACTGTCATCGCAAGCCGTGAAGACAACCTTCCCAATGTGATTCTGGAATCCCTGTGCTGCGGTACGCCAGTCATTGGTACACCAGCCGGTGGGATTCCCGAACCAATTGCCACTGGACGGGACGGATTTATTGCTGAACAAACTAACGCAGAGGCTTTGCAGGCAGCAATCCGCACGGGGATGGCAACCACTTTTGATCAGGCCGTCATTGCTCGGAATGCGGCGGAACGTTACGACGAAGGTGTGCAGGCACTTCGTTATCGCGAACTTTACTCCTCATTAGAGAAGGATTGGAACGCATCGTGACGGAAATGACTTCAGTCAATACAAACTACCGCGCAGATATCGATGGGCTGCGAGCCGTTGCAATTATTCCGGTCATTGCGTTCCACATCTGGCCTGATGTCTTGCCCAACGGATATCTGGGCGTAGACGTGTTCTTCGTGATTTCCGGTTTCCTAATCTATTCCATTCTGCTGCGGGATTTTGAGGCGGATAAGTTCTCATTTAAAAAGTTCTGGACTCGGCGACTAAAGCGACTGTACCCCGCTGTTTCCGTCCTTTCGATCACCTGTCTGGTGATGGGCTACTTCATTCTTCAGCGAGAAGAATGGAAATCACTGGCGGAGCAAACAATCGCGGCATTCACATGTTCCGCCAATATTTACATGTGGCAGAATGCCAACAATTACTGGGGAGAGTCTTCGGCCACGATGCCGTTCCTGCACATGTGGTCGCTGGCAGTTGAGGAGCAGTTCTACATTGTCTTCCCAATTGCCTTGTACTTCTTCTTTCGATTCTATCGCCGCGACAATCGATTGCACACACTCTTGCTGGTCCATTGCCTGTTGTTCGTTGCCTCGTTCCTATTATGGATTTACGGGACCAGTCACCACCGCAGTGCCGGCTTTTACCTGCTGCCATTCAGAGCATGGCAGATCCTCGCTGGCTGTTGCGTTGGCATTCTGACTCGAATTCGGCCGATCGAAGGGTCTAAAAAGTGGATTGGCAGATGGCTCCCGGATGTGGGCCTTTGCGTCGTTCTTGCCATATTCATCATAGATGATGATCAAGGACACCAATCCCCCATAATGGCCACTCTATGTTGCCTAGGCGCAGTCCTGAACCTGTTCCGCGACACAACTCAACCTGCAACAGCGATTTCCAGACTACTCCAAAGCGCCCCCTTTGTTGTCATTGGGAGAAGCTCCTACTCACTTTACCTATGGCATTGGCCGATCATCGTTCTGAGCTTCAAGGTGATGGACGTCACAGGAGTACAATTGCTAACAGCATCACTTCTTATGGGTGCCGCCTCTTATTACGTTGTCGAAAACAAGACAAGAAGCATGGCAAATCGGCCGTTCAAAGCGGTCTTTGTAATGCTAACTGTTTCGATCTGCGCCGCTCTCTCGTTGCCGTATTGGGTCAGCCGTCCGGCGGTTAATTACGACATTCCAGAGCTCATGCTGAGCATTAGCCTGACTCCTGACAACAATGCCAAGGTCGACGAATTCTCAGGAGACTATAAGGAAGGGCTATTGCTCGCAGATCAGGATCAAATCTCACAGCTTGATGTCCTGATACTTGGCGACAGCCACTCGGTCATGTTTTTCCCGGCTGTTAAGTTAGCCTGCGAGCGCCTAAACGCAAGTCTTGGTTTTTATGGTGCGGCATCCGGTACGTCACCGTTCTTCGTTCAAAACGGCAGAGATCCAGCGGAATACTCGGTCATGTCATGGACCGATGAGCAACGCTTGGAATTCGACAAAAACCGCCATTCGTTCATCAATAGATATCGGCCCCATCTGATCATCGTTTGCGCGAAATGGTCTTCTTTTGGTGTCGGGCAGCCCTTAGCAGATTTGCAACAGCATTTGGAAAATCTTGTGAGCGTTGCTCCGCGTGCGAAGTTTCTCTTTGTCTTGCAGCCTCCCGAATTACCGATCGGCGGTGAACATTTCGGATCTGGCAACCTAGAACTTCCACTACTGCGCCGCGTCCAGGAAGAAGCGGGACTGATTCAAATGAGAAGAATCGCACACGAGGTTGTAAAGTCGTTCGCGGAGAACAAGCCGCAGGTGAGCGTCGTTGAAACGGAAAACCTTTTCACGAGCGGTAGCGCAATCCTACTTAGGGACGCTCGAACAATGTTCTACTGGGACAATAACCACTTAAGTGTCTCGGGGGCGATGCGTTGCGTCAACTTATTCGAGTCCGCCATCAGTAAACAGTTAGTTAGCAACGACGGAGATTTGGAAGTCGGCCGAATCAGCGGAGTTGCCCGGTGATTCGAATCTTCACTTCGCTCTACCCAGAAGCAGATAAGGCTCGTGCCGCTGAGATCCGTGAGTGCCTCCAACGGAACCTCGAACTTGTGGCAATCGATGAAGTCTGCTTAATACTTGAGAAAGACATGGCATCGACACACACGTCGGAAAAACTTCACACAAACGCTGTCGGGCATCGCCCAACATATCACGACTTCTTCGACTGGGCCAACACGCGAATTCAGTCTGATGAAGATATCACTGTTGTCTGCAACAGCGATATCTATTTCGATTCATCATTGCAAATCTTGCGGCAGTCGATGAGGCTTGGGCACTGCGCGGCGTTGTCACGTTGGGATATTGATTCCGACGGAGCCCGGCGACTGTTCGACAGAAATGACAGCCAAGACGCATGGGTCTTTCGTGGGAGGATTCGCTCAATCAGCAGCGACTACCTGATGGGTGTACCCCGCTGCGATAATCACATGCTGTATGAACTCAAAGCTGCTGGATATGAAGTCATCAACCCGGCGTTTTCCGTACGAGCCATGCACCTGCACGAAGGCGAACGAGGAGAGTATCCCGGCGAGATTGATGGCCCTCATGTTGGGCCGCCGTATGCGTATCTCTGGCCTCACAATCTGATGTCACTTCCCGGAACACTGTGGCATCGGTGGCGTCACCCGGAGTCGGCTGTTGGTTGGCGATTCGACTGGCGAAAACTGCAGCAGACAGCACCGTGGCGGATCGTCAGAAAGCTCAAAACATTAGCAGCTGAAAACAGGAATTCTTGACGCCTCTCGTCTCTATCATTATCCCCCACTTCAATCGAGCTGCGTTACTGCACGAGACGCTGGTGTCCCTGCAAACGCAAGACATGGAAAACTGGGAAGCCATTGTGGTTGATGATGGGTCCAGCCCGGATGAGTGGAACCGGGCACGTCAGTTTGCAGATGATCGAATCACGTATCTGCAACGAACAGATGGTCAAAAAGGTCCATCAAGATGTAGAAACATGGGCCTGCAGAACGCGGCAGGGTCATTGGTCATTTTCCTAGATTCTGATGATTTCATGGCTCCGTGGGCCCTGAGCCAGCGAGTCAATTGGATGTCTGAACACTCGGAAGCACCGTTTTCCGTATTCCCAGTGATGTTATTTTCGAATTCTCCTGGCGATCAAAACACGTTATGGAATTCCATGGATGGGGACGACGAACTGAATCGCTTTCTGAAGTCTGATCCGCCGTGGCATACGTCGTCGCCAGTATGGCGTAGACAGGCAATCCTTGATCTGGGTGGCTTTAACGAAAAGATCATGTACGGAGACGATTCCGACCTTCACATGCGCGCACTGCTGTCCGACTTTGCCTTTGCGAAGAACGCAGACGCTTTGCCCGACGTATTCATTCGCCGAGCCGACGACAGCCGGATCACCAACACCTTGTCAGAACAACTTCTGGACTCACGATTAGTTCGGCTGGAGCAGGGCTCCGCGGTACTGAATGCCGATGGCACACCGGACCAGCAGCGGGCGTGGGAAGGACAGTACTTCGTCGAAACTGAGTTCCTGCTATTCAACTGCGAAGGCAGTCGCGACCAGCAGATCAGAGTGCTGGAGGCTTGGAAGAGCCACCACAGCCCAGACTTGCTTAAACGAATGGCAACAAGGACCTATTTCAAAGTGGCTAGGATGACTAGAAACCGTGCCTATTTCGCACTGCGAATTGCCCGGCGAATCGCCATGCTGGTGCTGCCCGATTCGTACTTTTCCAAATCAGGCGAATTTGAATCCGCCTGCTTGTCAGCAGAACAATATCAGGATGTTCGTACACGTCTGCAGCAGGCATCGTGACCGCCAGGATGCCCACGACATCGAAGTTGCAAGTGAGACTTGTCTCTCCGTGGCAGAAATACTGTGAAACCAGCACTGCCGTATTTTCAAGTTCGATCCCAATCGAAAAAGCTGACGCATTATTGTGCGAATGGGCTCCGGATGAAGAGCTGTTCTCGTTTCCTCGCAGAAAAGCATGGTATTGCTGCGAGCCGGCCTGTCAGTTTCAACACATGCAGGGTGGGTCATGGCCGGAACTACGAAGCCGCCTTAACCCCGCTGAATTTCTGTTCCACGCCCACACAGACACTCGATATCGCGTGCCCCATATCACTCACTTTCAACCACTGGAAATGAACGGCAACGTCGACCGCCAAGACCGTGCAGTTGCGATCGTCTCCAACCACGGTGGGTCGCCGCGAATGCGTCACCCGCAGATTGCTTATCGCAACCGATTTATCACTCATCCGGAAGTCGATCTGTTCGGCCGGTCCGGGTGGAAGACCTACCGCCGTTCACTGTTTTCCTGGCCCAAGGCACCGAAGAACTATCAGGGGGAGATTCCGGGGGACTGGCCGGCCGGAGAGAAACGAGATCTTCAGGCGAACTACAAGGGCGCTGTTTGCCTGGAAAACATGTGCGAGCCTTACTACTTCACAGAAAAATTTGTGGAGGCAGTAGTTGCAGGTTGCGTCCCTGTCTATCGAGCTCATAACACAATCGAGGACAGCATGCTCAAAGGAGCATTTTGGATTGATCCAGCGGATTACAAACACGAACCTCACCAAGTGATCCGGGCCTGCCTAGCCGCGCCGCTTGACGAAGTACAGGCTCAAAACGGACGATGGCTAACTGAAAGCGATTTGCTCCGGTCATCACATGCCTCAGCCGTCTTTGAACAACTGGGAAGTATCCTTGCAAATGACTGACAGTACGCTATCAGAAACAGATCAACAGCGAGTCGCATTAGCGGTTTCGTGCAGGGACTGCAATATTCTTCCGCGAGTGGACCATGCCGGCGAAACCCAGGGCGAGGGAAGCGATGCCGTGCAACTCATGCACAACGGCATCCGCACGTATTGTGGAACGCACTACGGTGATTACAACGTGGAAGTGATTCGCCAACTACGTGGCATCCACGAGCCTCAGGAAGAACGCGTGTTTCATGAGGTCCTGAAGCAGATCCCGGCAGGTGGCACCATTCTGGAGTTGGGCAGCTTCTGGGCGTATTACTCGATGTGGTTTCTTAAAGAGGTCGCTCAGGGCAGGGCAGTTCTGATCGAACCCGTGCCTTCTGCATTGGAAGCCGGAGAACGCAACTTTGCACTGAATGGGTATGAAGGCACGTTTGTGCACGCCGCTATTTCGGACGTCTGTCGCCCGCAGGCCGAGATCGAACTGTGGAAGGGCTTTTCCGTTGAAGCCGAGACCGTCAACGTGGATTCCATTCTGCAGTCCCAAGGGATCGATTTCCTGAATATCCTGCACGCTGATATTCAGGGGACGGAAGGGCGAATGCTGCGAGGTGCTTCTCAGGCACTCAGCAATAAGCAAATCGGCTGGGTCTTTATCTCGACTCACTCAGAATACATTCACCAAAAGTGTCTGCAGGAACTACGTCAACATGGTTATGGAATCGTCGCAGAACATACTTTGGCTGAGAGCCATTCTGTTGACGGTCTGATTGTGGCATCTGCTGAATGTAGCGGCGTAAAAGTACCAATTTCGAAACGAAAAACTACAGGCGGACTGAAGAAAAAATTGCGGGCAGCGTTTCGTGTCAGAATCCTGGAACCGCTGCGACTGCGAACTGAGTCAATCTAACATCAGCCATACGATCGACAACAAGAACGATGTGCCCGCAGTATCGATACTGGTCACAGTCTACAACCGTCAGGATTATCTGGAACAGACGCTGCGCAGCGTATTGGCGTCGTCGTACTCAGATTTCGAAGTCATCGTCGTTGACGATTGTTCCAGTGATCAATCTCTGAAGATTGCTGAGAGCATTGCTCGGGAAGACGACCGAATCAGGCTCGTCAAAAATGACGAGAACCTCGGGGATTATGGTAATAGAAAGAAGGCGGCGTCACTTGCACGAGGAACGTATCTGAAATACGTTGATTCCGATGATCTGATTTATCCTCACACTCTGCAGGTAATGGTCAATGCAATGGAACAGCACCCGGAAACCGGGTTCGCTTTAAGTCATTCATTGCCCGAGGACGATGAACCGTACCCATGGGTGTTGACACCAGAAGAATCGTTTCACAAGCACTTCCTTGGGCGCGGATGTTTTGCCTGTGGCCCAACTGGCGCAATCATTCGAAGAACGGCCTTTGAAGAAGTCGGCGGTTTTCGTCCGGAATGGAAAGTCCTGTCCGATGTCGACCTTTGGCTGCGGCTGGCGGCTCGCTGGCCCGTGGCGCTGATGCCACCGGGACTGGTGTGGTGGCGGCGGCATCCCGATCAGGAATTCACCAAAGACGATGCAGCAGCAGTCTATCTTGAATTGGGGCACAAACTGGATCTTGAGGCACTGACGGCGACAGGATCGCCTCTCGACGAGTCCGCTCGACTCGCAGCACTTCGCAAACGAAAACAGCACCATGCCAGACGACTGCTTTCGCTGGCTCTTCGGCAGCGGCATCCGGTTTCTGCTGGACAACTCTTTAAACGGTCTGAATTAACCTTGCTGGATCTTGCGAAAGGGCTGTGCGGGTACGATTCCTGATCACTGATCCGATCCTTACCTCAACCGCAGTGGAAATCAATGAACGCACGTCGACTCTTCGAACGGCTCACGCGCTACTGGGTTCATCGTGCGGGAAACCTGCCGTTCGGCACAGACCTTCGCATCGATTTGCAGCGGATCTGCGGCAGCACGTCAAAAGCAGCCGTTTTCGACGTTGGCGCGAATGTCGGGCAGTCGATCCCCCGGCTAAGATCGTCTTTTCCCGATTCAGCGATCTATTGCTTCGAACCAGTCACTCGAAATTTCGAGAAACTAAAGACCGCATCCAGTAAAGAGCAAGGCATATTCCTCGAACAACTAGGACTCAGCAATACGACCGGAACGGTCGACATCAATCTGAATTCCGACCCGACTGAATGCTCGCTAGAGTACAACTACAGCAACGGACAAACGGAATCCATCACGCTCACAACAATTGATCAGTATTGCAATGAGCATTCAATTCCTCACATTGGCTTCCTCAAGATCGATGTCGAAGGGCATGAAATAAAGACTCTGGAGGGAGCCGGCAAACTGTTTGCCTCCGGTTCAATTGACTTCGTATTACTGGAAGCTGAAGTCCTCCACAGTGACCGACACTTTATCTCTGTTCAGGAGTATGCCGACTTTCTGGAACCGTTCAATGTCTCGCTCGTTGCAGTTTACGACCAAACGCATGAGTGGAACGGGACTAGAAAACTGCAGTTTGCCAATGCGTTGTTCGGCCGCAATGATGTTCTTAGCAAATGATGCAACCACTCGTCTCCGTAATTATCCCCGCACACAACGCCGCTGAGTTTATCGCTCAAACGCTAACGTCTGTGCTGAAACAGACTCACAATAACATCGAAGCCATCGTCGTTGATGACAGCGAGACGAACGAAACAGCAGACATTGCGAACGGTTTTGGGGATTCCCGCGTTCGCGTCGTCAAAACAGAATGCCTAGGAGCGAGTGCTTCCAGAAACACGGGCTTTCGCGAGGCTCAGGGAGACTTCATTCAGTATCTCGATGCGGACGACTTGCTGTCAGAACGGAAGATTGAAGTCCAAATAGCCGCGTTACTGGAGTGCGGCTGGGAATTCGTCGCCTCCTGCGGCTGGAGTCACTTCGTTGGCCAGCCGAATGGTCTGGATGTGCAACCGCAACCTGTTTGGAATGTGTCTGCCCCGATTGAGTGGATGCAGGTTTCGCTGATGGGTGGTGGAATGATGCAAACCGCGTGCTGGCTGACTCCAAGATCCATTTGTGAGGCAGCCGGCGATTGGAATGAATCTCTTTCACTACACGACGACGGTGAGTATTTTACTCGCGTGTTACTGAAATCTGAACAGCAGATATTTGTTCCCGAATGTTGTGTTCACTATCGGAAGGTCGACAATAGTCTTAGCCGTCGCCGGAGTACCAAAGCGGTGGAGTCCGCGTTTCAGGTTTGTGAATTGCGTTGTCGTCACATTCGCGACGCTGACGACACTTCAGAAACCCGTCGAGCTCTGGCCACTCTTTTTGCGCAGTTCGTTTACGAATTTTCTGACGATGCCCCGGAATTGGCAAGGCAGGCAAACCAACGAATCAGGGAGCTTGGTGAGGCACCGGCGAACTGTATCGGCGGATCGCTGTTCAGGAAAATTCGTGCTACTTTGGGTTGGTCGGCAGCAATGCGGATCAGAAGGATCGCCGGTTAGTTGAAGAATAAAGACACTGTTTACGTTTTGTATCCCTTCGTCGCCAATTTTGGCGGCATCGAACGGCTCATCGTCGATCTCGCTCGGTACCTCGACAATAGAGGCAAGTCACTGGTGCTGCTGGCGTTTCAAAATCTTGTCAACTTCGCAGACTACGGCGCACCGAACCTGCGTGTCGAAACAATTTCGTGTCAGCGAAGTTTGCGAGCAGAAGCCAGCGTTCTAAAGGCGTACGTGCGTGAACAGGGGATCACGTCTAGAAGTATTCTGGCTATGGAGATGCGTGGGGCCATTTACGCAGGCATGGCCTTTGAGCACGGATACAGCATTCATATCGCAGACCCGCCGGGGTTGTTACCAAGCGATCTTGCCAAGTATTCGTTTTCGCTGGCAGGCAACTATCCCGAGCTACAGAACGAACGTACGTTCGTGAAGCGGTGTCGCGGGCAGGTTGTGCACTGGCTAACGAAACGAGGCGTTCGTAAGGCTGGCGGAGTCGCGACGATGACGCAGCGGAATGTTGAGGAGCTTCAGACCGCTTACGGTCTTCGCTTCGAAAAAATTCCACCGGGCGTCCGAGTGCCGGAGACGATTTCGAAAAAATCGTCTCCGAGAAGTCAGATTCAGTTTCTGTCGGTTTGTCGCCTAGAACCTTCGAAGCGAATTGACGCGATTATTCAGTGCTTCGCGCGAGTCGTCGCCGAAGACGAATCAGGCGTTCATTTTTCGTTGCAAATTGTGGGCCAAGGAAGCCAGGCTGAGTCGCTGAAGCAGTTGACGCGTGAGCATCAGGTTGAAGCTCTTGTGAAATTCTCGGGCCTGGTCTCTGATGACGAACTGGAGACTGCCTATTCGGAATCCGATGTCTTTGTGATGCCAGCCAGACAGGGCTACGGATTACCGGGACTTGAGAGCCTCGTCCGCGGATTGCAACTGGTCGTCCATCGCGATTCCGGCGTTACAGAATTCTTGGCAGATATGCCTCAAGTGCAGATTGTCGACAACTTCGATTCGTCGCTGACTGTCGCGATGAAAAATGCCTCCATCAACGCGGCTGATTCTTCCGAAGAACTGCCAACTGTGCCAACCAGCGATGGCTGGGCAGAGAAAATCTGTGATCTGTCAGGTTGGTCCTAACTTGGCTAAGGCCGAATTCACCGTTCGTATAGAAACACGATCCCCATGCTGAATCGAATGAAGGACATGCTGTCTCGCAGCCGGAGCCTGCAAAAGATTAACTTCTCGGTCTCTCGTGGGGCCGCGGCAAGTTCGTTGCGGACAATCGACCTGACGGACCCAGCGACATGGGAATTCTCCGGTTTCAGCCAGAATGGTGAGGATGGTCTGCTGGATGTTCTGCTGAAGCAGCTAATGTCAGCGGAACGCTACTTTATCGAAATCGGTACTGCCGACGGTTTAGAGAACAACTCCTCTTGGCTCTCGATTGTGCACCGCTACAGCGGATTGTGTATTGAAGGCAATCCAGCAAAGAGCGATGATCACCGAGATGTCTTCACTCCGATGAACTACGGACTGTCGTTTTTGAATCTGTTTGTGACTAGTGAATCGATCGAGACGATGAAGTCAGCAGCTCACACGTTGACCCCGGACGTGTTTTCGTTGGACATCGATGGCAATGACTATCACATCGGCAAGGTCATCCTCGAATCTGGTTTTCGTCCGAAGATTTTTGTCGTGGAATACAATTCGGCATTTGGTCCCGACAGCAGCGTTTCGATCCCGTACTCCGAGACATTTCAGATTGGGGAGTCCGAAACTGACCGACTTTACTATGGCTGCTCCCTCGCTGGTTGGAAGACACTGTTTCGCCACCACAACTACCGATTCGTCACGGTCGACCAAAATGGTGTGAACGGTGTGTTTGCAGACCCAGACTGTTTTGACGAGCGATTTCTGAACGAGGTCGCAGGCCTCCGGTTTGCCGAGAATTTTTCGCAACGTCGAATTCACAAGGCGGGCTGGGAACAACAGTTTAAGTGCATCGCCGATCGCACGTTGCACGATGTAAAGTGACCCAACCAACAGCAGGTACAAGCGGCGGCGATCAGAAGCGAGTTTGGGAAGACCCAAGTGAACAGGCCCAAGAAACTTTTTATTCTGCACTGGTATCCGCTGGAGATGTATCCTCCTGCGATGAACCTGCTGAACCACTTGGGGAGCCAGCAGAACTGCGAAGTTGCTGTCTGCTCGTCGCACAACGATCGAAACCTCAGCGAATACTCGAACGAAAGTGTGCAATTCAGTCGAATTCGATTTCCGAGTCGCCGACTGAGCCGCGTCCGGCGACTACTTTCGTTTCTACAATTCCCGGTGCTGGCTTTGTGGAAAATGCTTCGATTCAGGCCAGACGTCGTCCTGTACATCGAACCACATTCCAGTTTTCCCGCCTTCGCCTATCGCCTGCTGAATTGGCGACACCGCCTGTTTATTCATTATCACGAATACTATGAGCCCGCTCATTTTCAAGCTCCGGGAATGCGGTTGATTGCAGTGTACCACTGGTTCGAAAAGCGTTTCCTGTACAGACAGGCAGAATGGATTTCCCAGACCAACCAAAACCGCGTCGATTTTTTCCTGACAGATCACCCTCAGGTGGCGAAAGAAAAAGTTCATGTCCAGGCGAATTACCCGCCCGCAAAATGGGCGTCCGAATTGCCATCGTGGCCCGATGATGTCGAGCAGCCGTTAAAACTGATTTACGTTGGAGCTCTTTCGGTGGAGGACACCTTTATCCAAGAAGCAATCGCGTGGGTTTGCACGACCGAGGCCAACGTCACTCTGGATTTGTTTTCCAACAATGTTGCAGCTTCCGCTCAAAAGTTGCTGCGTGAGACTGGTCACGAGAGAATCACTCACCACACCGTACCAGTACCGTATCACGAACTCCCGAACGTACTGCGTCAATACCACGTCGGTCTGATCCTGTACAAAGCCAACACCCAAAATTACGTCTACAACGCTTCCAACAAGCTATTTGAGTATTTGACCTGTGGCTTGGACGTGATCTACCCAAACACGATGCTGGGCGTGCGACCGTATGCGACTCAGGGTACGTTTCCAAGAGTCATCGAAGCGGATTTTGACAATCTGGACTTCGTGGACGCTGGAAGTCTGAGATCTCGTGACGGCCTTGAATATGTGCCGTGGAAAGGGGCCTGCGAAACAGAGTTCGCGAAACTTACTGAATCGATCACTCAATCCGATTGACTCACAGTTCGGAACACAGCAAGTCCGGCTCAACACATATCACCGCCTCAACGCACTCCCGTTAGCCGCCACTGACACGATGCCAAATCCCCGCGACCTGCTCGTACAGCCACTGGCGATTGCCGTTAATGCCATCCGTTGAAGGAGCCCATCGTGGCCAGATTTTTTCGTCAGGACTGCCAGAACGAGTAAAGAAAAAGTCAGCAGGCGCAGCGGTAACCGCCAAATCTTTGTCACAAAATACTTCAAACGCGCGAGGCATGTGTCCAGCAGAAGTCACCAAAACAATCTGTTCACCATGATGATTCAAAGCAACATGATCAGCTTCGTCAAACGTACTCTCGGCATCCAGAATCGCCTTAACACGCTGCGGATCGAGTTGCAGCAATCGAATCATACTGTTCAGAAATTCGGTTTTTTTCGCGGAGTCCGCAGTCCCGGCGACAGAGATCAGCAGCTGTGAGTCAGGCAGGGCATGATAGACGCGAACGCCCTCCAGCAGCCGAGCATGAAAGCCACCCGAAACCTGACTGTTTGCTGGCAGCATTGGATCGGAATTATACCCCGTCCCCAGAACAACGATCACGGTGGGCTGCCCGACTTCCACGGACTCGTGAATGTTCAAGGGGAGGTAAGTCCATTCCGATGCACGACGTTTTTCAAACGTCAATCCACTCAGACTGCCAACCCACAACACGACGCCTCCGAGGGCGATTAGAATGAGGCCGTATCGTGGTTGCCGCCGCCAGTACAGCAACCATCCTAACGATTGAAGTATCAAGCAAATCAACAGCGGCGAAAGCAAAAACGAAATCACCAGTTTAAAAGTTTCCATCAGTGATTTTTTGTAATGGGACAGAGAACTAAGGATTACTGAAATGAGAACTTATCGACATCCGTTCGCTACTGCGAACCATTCGAATAAATCGGCGTTTCTCGAATGAGGGGACTCTACGTCGGAATCAAGACGGCAGGCACAACATCACAACTCCGCGCCGATACTTTACTAAGAGCTGGAACCGCATTGTCGTGGAACATGATCGATACAGATGCTCGTTTTCTGGCCTGTCCGCGATGGAGCAGGACTCTGGCTTTTCGACTGCGGATCGGACCTGCTGTCAGAGCCTTGAATCATCAGGTCATGGATGAGCTAGATGGCGAACGCTTCGAGATCGCCTGGATTGACAAAGGGGCAAATCTATGGCCCGGAACGATACGAAAAATCCGTAGTGTTTGCCGGCGGTTGGTCTATTACACACCCGACACATCGTTCGCAGCCAACAAATCTCGATTCTTCGAAGCAACGGCAGCCCTATACGATCTCGTTGTTACAACCAAGTCATTCGAACTTGATGAGTATCGCCGATTGATTCCTGAAAATCGAATCCTGCTGGTGACGCAGTCGTTCGATGACAGCCAGCATCGCCTGACATGTGCGTGGGACGGGAAACGCCATGAGGCCGTACTGATCGGACTTTGCGAACCCGACCGCGAAACGTGCATTGCGGAACTATTATCCGCAGGTATCGAAGTGCGAATCGGAGGACGAGGCTGGGAAGCTTTCGTAGCTCGCCACCAAGACAACCCACGACTCCACTACGAGGGCTCGACAGTGTTTGGTGACCACTATGTGGACACTCTGGCCAGAGCATCAGTGGGGCTTGGGCTGCTGACGAAGCGTTTCGCGGAACTGCACACCACGCGAACCTTTGAAATCCCGGCTTGCGGCACTGCGCTCGCCACCGTTCGAAACGTGGAGACAGCGTCATTCTTCGAAGAGGACGAGGCCATTTTCTTCAATGACTATGGTGAACTCGCTCAAAACCTAATCGGCATTATGCAGGACAATGAGCGTCTCCGATCGATTTCTGAAGCTGGTACCAACCGCGTCCTGAACGGCGATTACAGCAACTTACAGATTGTGAAGAAAATCCTGAGTGCCGTTGACGTTGCTGTGACGTAGGAATTTTCAGGCAACAACTTCCAGGATTAGGAAGCGCGCCCGTTGTTGCTTCGAGACAACTTCTCGGCACGACTCACTGAGAACCAGTGAGACACATTAAAGAACTTTATGCTGTTTAACTCAGTAGAATTCGTTGTCTTTCTGGCGGTCGTAGTCGCACTGTATGCGATCGTTCCGCAGACAATCCGCTGGATCATTCTGCTAATCTCCAGCTACTACTTCTACATGAGCTGGAAGATCGAATACGGTCTGCTGATTCTTGCGAGTACCGCGATCAATTACGTTGCAGCGATTGTAATGACCCGAGTCGAACAGGAACGAACGCGATTCGTGATCTGCAGTGCAGCCGTAATTTTGACGTTAGGGATCCTATTCACTTTCAAATACATTGGCTTCGCAATTGATTCCATCAACGGCGTCACGGAATCACTGTTGAATGCGCGGTGGATCGACCCGATTCAGCTTGTCCTGCCCGTGGGTATTTCGTTCTTTACGTTTCAAACACTCAGCTACACGATCGACGTCTATCGCCGTACTTTTACGGCCGTTACGCACTTCGGCAAGTTCGCGTTGTATATCGTGTTCTTTCCTCAACTGGTGGCCGGGCCAATTGAACGCCCACAGAATCTGATGTCACAGATTCTGTCTCCACCAACTCCAACACCTGCGCTGTTTGCCTCCGGTCTGCAGCTGATTCTGTGGGGTGCGATCAAGAAGATCGTTGTCGCTGATCATCTGGCGTTGTACGTCAATGAAGTCTACAACAATCCGGGGGCGAACCAGGGAATTGCAGTGATCTTGGCAACCCTGTTTTTTGCAATCCAGATTTACTGTGACTTCTCAGGATATACGGATATTGCCATCGGTTCGGCAAGACTGCTGGGGTTTCGTCTGATGCAGAATTTCGACAGGCCCTACTTGGCCACAAGTATTCAAGATTTTTGGCGCCGCTGGCATATTTCGCTTTCCACATGGTTTCGAGACTACGTCTATATCCCCCTTGGCGGAAATCGGGGAACGGTAGCAATCAAGAACAGAAACCTACTGCTGACGTTCGTAATCTCCGGACTTTGGCATGGCGCGGCGTGGACCTTCGTTGTCTGGGGTGCGATCCACGGAGTCTTCATTGTACTGGAACAACTTCTGAATCGCACCGGCATCCGTTTTCAGGGCATCGCTGGCTGGGCTTACACGTTTACAGTGGTCAATCTGGCCTGGGTGTTTTTTCGGTGCAATCAGATTCAGGACATCCCCACAATCTTCACGTCTGCGATGAATCTGAGCGCCTCCGCACTGTTCGTGCCATCGATCTCAAAAATCGACAATCTGTTGTGCCCACTGCTGGCGATCGGTCTGTTGACAGCAGAACGTCTTTCGACGACTTCCTGCTTTCGAGTACCATTTCAAAATTCACTTGCCTTTCGATACGCACTGTATGTTACGGGAATCCTGCTCGTAACAACTTTGGGTGTCTTCGGTCGTCCCAATGAGTTCATCTACTTTCAATTCTGATCACGAAATACGGACGTGGCGTGTATTCCTGCGTCGCGCTGCGCTGTTCGTTGCAATGCTGTGGGTTGTGTTGTGGACAGTTGACACGGCGTTCAACTGGGGTTTCTCACAAGGAATTTTTTATAAACAACAATGGGTGAATTCGATTCGCGATCAATCGTTCGATCTCGTAGTACTCGGCAGTTCCAGATCACTGACGACAATTGATACGGCAGGCCTCGCGGAACGGACAGGTCTGTCTGTCGTGAATCTGTCACTCGACGGATCCGGCCCCGCCGATCAGCTATGTCTCGTGAAGATGTTCTTGGAAGACAACCACAACACGGCAAAGCGGATTCTGCTTCAGGTAGACCACTGGGCACTGACTGGCCCGGGGAATGTCGACAGTAGTTATCGATTCTTCCTGCCATTCCGCAATCGTAAGTCCGTCTCACAATCACTGGCAGTCGCCTATCCGGAAAGTGGTCGGTCCTATCGGCTTAGAGATGCAATTCCGATGGTGAGCTACGGAAGAAGTAATTCATACTGGAGCCTAGATAAGCTGGCCAACAGCCTCCATGCCTTTCAGAAACCGACCTTTGGGGAACTGGGAAGCCACCTGATCGATCGCAGCTACCCGACAGACGCACCCACACAATGCGTCGTGCCACAGGTTCTTGCCGCCCAGTTCCGGATCATCAATGAGATTACGGAAGTCTGCCGCACGAACGGTATCGAAGTGTTGATGTTCACTGCTCCTTGGTTTGATCGGCAGGATCGCGGCGGATGGCAGGCCCAATTGCCGGAACTCGCAGCCTTAGCCGACCACTTTCATGATTTTGGCGACTTGTATCGCGGACGACGGGAACTTTTTTACGATCTCAGCCACCTGAACAAAGCAGGAGCCATGATCTTCACAGAGGAACTGGCCAGCGCTGTGGTCGGAACAAAGAGTGTCAACGGCACACAAGCGGTGGGACAGTGAGGATTCTGCGGGATGGAATACTGGAATCACGCTGGTAATCGAGCACGCCTGAATTCTGTTACGCTTCCCGTTCTCCTAGCTGGAATGTTGAAGGTGGAATTCATCATTCCTGATCGCTGTCCGGTTCCGTATCAGACGGACTGCTGAGTAAGAACGAACATGTACCAGACCCAAAGAAAAAGCCGAAAACTCGCGTGGATGAAACACGCGCTGGAATCACGCAGTGCATCCGCCTTGGGGCTGATTCTGGTGGTGGTGATGGGCTTCCTTGGGTTTGCCCAGGCTGCATCGACTTTGCCAATCTCGATTGGTATTCTAGTAATCGTCATCTACGAGTTTCAGAAAAGACTCGATCAAGGTGTCCCGCTCCTGCAACTCACAGCCCTGATTGCGGTATTACAGTGGCTCTTCGGCCCGGCACTGAACTATTCGACGACCTTGGAATTTGGTCGGTACGCCATGTACGTGCCTGAAGACCAATATTTTCGGTTTGCCATTCCTGCCACCGCTTTCTATGTCGCACTGATGCTTGCCACAGGGGCATCAGTCAAGCAGGCAAACCTGCTGCAAATGGTTGATCGAAAGCACTTCATCACAATCGGAATCCTACTGAATCTGGCCGCTCTCGGCGCCGATTTCATGGCTCCACGAGTCGGCGGTTCATTAGCATTCCTGATGCATCTGATTTCTCAGCTACGGTACGTGGGCGCGATCTATTTTCTATTTTCACGACATCACTTGCGACTGATTTTTGTCGCTGCTTCCTGCGTTCAACTGGTTTCAGGATCTGTAGGTTCAGGAATGTTTCACGATTTGATCCTGTGGCTCGCAATTCTATTCTGCTTCTGGTTCGCACAACGAAAATGGAGCGTCCCCATGAAGCTCTTTTTTCTGACGGTCAGCTTTCTGGGGCTGTTTACAATCCAGGTGGTGAAACAGGAGTATCGACAAGAAAAACGGAAAGGACACAACCCTTCGTTAGTAAACCTCATGGTGGAATATATGACGCCGGGCGGTAACGCTTGGGAATCGGACACATTGTCTCTTGTAGTGACCCGCCTGAATCAAGGCTGGATTATTTCGGCAGTCATGAAACATGTGCCGGATCATGAACCGTTCGCAGAGGGAGAAACGATCAAAGATGCTGTCATGACATCCATTGTTCCTCGGATGTTGTGGGCGAACAAGAAAACAGCCGGCGGCCGAGAGAATTTCCGGCGATTTACCGGGTTACAAATCGCTAATACAACCTCAATGGGTATTAGCCCGCTGGGAGAAGCCTACGCAAACTTTGGAGAGACAGGTGGAATCCTGTTTATGGTATTCTTCGGAACACTTTTCTCGTTGACCTACTACGGGACGCTGCGATACACCCTCAAACACCCAACGTTCCTGTTCTGGATCCCACTAATCTTCTATCAGGCGATTAAAGCGGAAACCGAATTGCTGGTCATTATCAACCAGCTCACGAAGGGCGCTGTTGTCGCGTTCTCGTGCCACTTTTTGATTCAGCAGGTATTCCGAACAAAGCTCCGTATGCCGGTTTCGCCGCAACCGAGTGCCAACTTCCAGTCCGGGCAAAATCGGTGAACAGAGCCAATAGCAGCGCCATCAAGGTCGTCTATTTCCAACGACGACCATCACCCGGCAAGTTCAGCTTGGAAGGCTATTTCAAACAAGTCCGGGGCCAGTTAGCGTCGAAAATCGAGGCTGTGGAATGGACGTTGCCGTTTTTCAGCCGCGGTCTCTTCAGAAGACTCCTAAATCTGCTTAGCGTTCTCGGAAACCAAGGAGACGTGAACCACATCACTGGTGATGTTCACTACGTCGCGCTCTTCATGAACCGAAACCGAACGTTGCTGACCATACCGGATTGCGAAATCCTAACAAGGTTGACGGGGTGGAAGCGTCGTATCGTCAAGCTGTTTTGGTACACCTTGCCCGCCCGAAATGTCGCTGCGATCACAGTGATTTCGGAAGCCACAAAGAAGCAACTTTTGGAAGAGATCAGTTTTTGCGCCGACGACATCCACGTGATTCCTGTTTCGGTCTCAGACAAGTTTCAGCCAAGCCCCAAAGTGTTTAACGAACAGACCCCCTGCATTCTTCAGATTGGCACCAAAGTCAATAAGAACATCGTGCGGTTGGCCATGGCACTCAAGGGGTTGAAGTGTCGTGTTGAGATCGTTGGAAAAATCCGTGAGGAACAGGCACAGGCACTGCAGGAGAATGAGATTCACTACGACAACTATCTGGATTTGACGGAAGACGAGATTGTCGATCGCTATCGATCTGCAGACGTTGTCAGCTTTGTCTCCACTTACGAAGGGTTCGGGATGCCCATTATTGAAGCTCAATCCGTTGAACGCGTTTGCGTCACTGCGAATTGTTCGTCGATGCCCGAGGTCGCTGGCGCCGGCGCGTGTCGGGTAGACCCCTTCGATGTGATTTCGATTCGACAGGGATTTGTCAAAGTCATGTCAGACCCGAAGTATCGAGATTCGCTCATCGCTCATGGTCGCGAAAACAAGTTGAGGTTCGCCCCCCAGCAGATCGCGGAGCAGTACCTTGGACTTTATCAACATCTTGCCGCGTTCAAAGGCGAAAATGACAAAGCCTGAGGAACCACAAGGACCAGCCAAGCGCCTGCTGATCTGTGCTGACTGGTTCGCTCCAGGTGTCCGAGCTGGTGGCCCCATTCGCAGCTGTGTCAACCTGACCAAGTTACTGGGGCGTTCCTCACGAATCACATTGATTACTTCTAATCGAGATCTCGGGTGCTCAACTCCGTATCCGACAGTCGCTGCCAACCGCTGGCACAACTGGAATGGGCTAGCAGTCGTCCAATATTGTGATGGCCCCCTGCGGCGGATGACGGAGTTTGCAAGGCTATGCAAGCAACACAGGCCAGACGTTATTTACCTCAATAGTGCCTTTTCCGTGCCCGGCACATTGTGGCCGCTGTTTTTTCTGTGGCTTTGCCGATCGACGATTCGAATTATTTTAGCGCCGAGAGGAATGCTGAAGCCCAGTGCGATGAGTCAAAAAATCTGGAAAAAACGTCCGCTGATTAAACTCATCAGGTGGCTACGGATAACTCACCGAGTACACTTTCACGCAACTTCCATCGACGAAATCGACGAAATTCGAAATGCCTTCGGAAACGTGTCCGTTGAATTAATTCCGAACGTGCCCTGCGTACCTGCTTCGGAATTACCGCCGTGTACCAAACAAGCCGGTATCGTCAAATTATGTTTTGTCGGACGAGTTCACCCCATCAAGAACCTGCTGTGGCTCATTAGAGCCATGAAATCTGTGACATCCACGTGTAGCCTGACTGTCATCGGCCCCATCGAAGATGTAGACCACTATCAGCATTGCCTTAACGCTGTAGCGGACTTGCCGACCAATATCTCAGTAACGTTCGCCGGTGCAAAAGCAGAGAGCGAGATTCGCGATGTGCTCAACACGTCAGATGCGTTCGTTCTGCCAACGCTAGGCGAGAATTTTGGCCACGCGATTTATGAGGCATTTGCCGCTGGCACTCCGGTCATTGTCAGCGATCAAACAATTTGGCGGGACCTCACATCGAAAAGTGCGGGTTGGGACCACAGTCTGGACAGCCCTACCTCCTTCGCACAAACCATCGACGAAGTCGCCAAAATGGACAATTCTCAGTTGCGACGCTGGCAATCGGGTGCGCTTCGCGTCGCACACGAATTCATGATAGCGAACGACTTTTTCTCACAATATCAGAAACTATTTTTCGGGTAGCCTTGGGTTCCTCTGTACTTGGGTCGGTTTTTTTGAAAGAGGTTGGAATCACTCTGATCGCCACAAACACTGCACCCTGCTGCAGTAAACCCAGTATTTTCGCCACTAAAAACATCGACCTTAGTCAAGGCCTACACACTCTCCCCTAGGATCGACGATGTAAAAATAGGTTATTTACAAAAAAACGTCTTGTTGTTTTTGACTTAGCCCCCCGTGTACAGCTACCTTCCAGATCTGATCCGCGCGGTAGACCTCTAACCACCATTTTGAACGGCCAATTTCATGAGATATCTTTCAGTATCCCTCCTCGTCCTGTTTGCTTGTTGCGCAGCAGCACAAGCCGAGGTCGTGATCGACGACTTTGATCAATCCTTATCTGTCGGAGCCGGCAGCGTCAACGTCACCGTGCTAAATGACGACATCGGAGGCACACGAACAATCACGACAAACGGTAATAGTTCGGTGGTGACAGGAAGTGGTTTGTTCCGTGCTAACGCAGTGTCATCCGGCGGCACCGGTTTCATCACCGTGGTTTACGATTTCGCGACGACTTTGAATTTGACAATCTTCTCAAACCAAACGCTGGGCTTGGACCTGTTCAGAACTGTGGTAGGCACCATGAGTGTCGACCTGTCCGTGGGCAGTGGGGCCGGGGCAGCGAGTTCTTCCTTCGCGACCTTCACCGTTCCCCCAACGGTTGACGGCGTGTCAGTTATTGCATCGGATTGGGCTGGTACAGCCGACCTGAGTGCAGTAGATCAGTTGAGTTTGACATTTACACCAACGGCCGGGTCTGTGATTGAGTCCACTCCAAACGCCAACATAACAGCCGCCCCCGAGCCGACTTCAATGGCACTGCTTGGCCTCACCGGAATTGGTGGCTTCGTAATTGCCCGAAGGCGACGTAATAAACAGAAGGAAGATAAGGAAGAAAACGCATAAAGTGAGATATCACTGACCGGATCATTCTGGCCGTAGCGGTTACATCCGCTGGGGCCTTTTTTATTGCGCTGGGCAACTTTGTCTGTCGATCTTTCAGCTATGTCAACAGTTAGTAACAATCACCGCCAGGCGGCTATCTTCGCCTCCGCAACAGTACTCTTTCATGTGGCCTTCCTGTGTGGAATGGCTTCGTGGTTATGGTCTCGCGAACACTACCAATTCTTTCCAATTGTGTTGATTGCATCTGGGATATTCGCGTGGTTCAGGCTCGAAGATGCAGAGTGGAACCATCGTCCGCAACTGACGCTGCGGATCATTTTTCTAAGCGTGATTTGCCTGCTCCTGTTTACAGGGGCAGCGATATTCCAGAGCAATTGGTTGGGAACGATCTCCGCAATTCTATCGCTGTGGACCGGGGTCTGGCTGTTCGGTGGAAGCGATCTCGCCAGCCGCTTACGTGGACCGGTGTTTATGCTCTTTCTTGCCGTTCCTTTGCCTCTGAATCTGGACCTACGACTGGTCGTAGAATTGCAAAAGATCGCGTCGTCGGTCGCCAGCAGCCTGCTGGATATGCAACGCGTTCGTCATGTCTTGTCCGGAGTCGCAATTAATACGGTCGACAGAGGATTCATGGTTGAAGAAGCCTGCAGTGGCATTCATTCACTATTTTCCTGCCTGTGCGTTGTTGTGATGACCTCTATGATACAGCGACAGGCTTTTGTCAGAGTCTTAATCAATATCCTGCAGACAATCGGCTGGGTAATTGCTGCGAACAGTATCCGTGTATTTTTGATCGTGTATGGCTACACCAATTGGGATCTCGCCCTAGACTCGGGATGGCGGCACGATGCTCTTGGAGTTTTCACATACAGTCTTGCACTGATCATGTCGTTGAGCACCGACAGATTCTTTCAGTTTATCATCCCTCCAGGCCGTGGCGGCGTGGGACAGACAGAGACCAATTACAAGCCAACTGATAATGTCATCAAAGAAGTGGGTGAGATGCTGAAGGGGGACACAAATCGAATAAGCCATGCCCTCAATATCGCACGCGCGAACGAACATAACTCTTGGAGAGCGATTGTTGCTGTGCTGTTTCTGTTTTCTCCACTGGCAGCGCTCAGCTACGCCAATGTGTTGCAGACCCGGACAGCAACCGCAAATGTCGCGACAGGTCCAAACTTCGTGGGTGGTATGAGTCAAGCGCTGTCGGACGACTCTTTGCCGCAATCTGTCCTCAATTGGAATCTAGCCAAGGTTGAACGGATCAGCCGCTCTCCCAATGATCCGCTGGGGACAAATTCGACGATTTTTAGCTACACGGGTGGCGGTTTGGCCGTCGGCTTTTCGGTTGACGGTTTCTACAATGCGTGGCATGACCTCGCGTTTTGCTACACGGCATTAGACTGGAAGATCAAGAGTCAGACAAATGACGTTGATGAATCAACAAAAGCACACAGAACCCGACTGGATTTGTATACTGACGATGGTCAGCACGCAATATGCCTGTTTTCCTGTTACGACAGCCAACTCGAATCAGTAAGTCCTGGTGAAGCTACACTTGGCACAATTAAGACACTACAAACGTTACTCGATCGACTTCCAATCAACCAAAATGATCGCTCCGCTCAGGTTGTACCGCCAGTCGTACAGTTTCAGTTATTCTGCAGTTCCAGACACGAGTTGCTCGACCACGAAATCGCCGAGATTCAGGCGTTGTACAACACTCTGAGTAACGACACTCTGCGAGCTCTTGCGGAGTCAGCACAATGAGATGGCTACGCAGATTGACGCAACCGATCTTCCATTGCTACTTCTGGCTGACATCACGGCGACGTCCACAATGGCTAAGGTTCGACTTCTACTGGACGCTTGCACTGTTTCCTTTCCATTGGCTGGCCGCCAAGTGGCAGCAACAACGAATGCGAGACCTGTTGCTGGGCATCCCCGGACTGGCGGGTATCATCGCAGTGCCCGTTTTTCTGGGAACAGCTCAGTTGCAGGAACGATCACTTTCTGCGGCGTACTACAAGGAAGGTGAGCTTGCCCTGTCTCGTGAAGATTACCCGAGAGCGCAGCTGCTGCTAAATCGAGTGTTGAAACGCAACGACGCCGAAGTCAGCGATGCACAATACGCGATGGCGGTGCTGCTGGAAGAAATCGGCCAGAAAGATCGCGCTGCAGAACTTTTCGGCCTGCTCGCCCCCGACACAGAAATCGGAAACCGTGCCGCCCACCGACGAATGTCGGTCCTTCTGTCCGAAGCCCTGACCGAAAACAGCACCCCGCAGGATATTCAGCGGCTTTATTGGCACCTGACGGCTAGTGCCGACGAAATTTCGCCAAGAATGTCGATGGCTTGGGGGCGCTATTCGCTAGCAATTCAGGACTTCAATAAAGCGAAGCGTTTTTTCGAGGCAGCCGTCAGCGAATTTCCGGAATTATGGCAGACCCTTGGAGCACTGGAGATTGCTCAGGGCAACAATAGTGCGGCTATTACTTATTTTGAACGATCGTCCGACTATCTTTCGTCCGAACTGCGCGACGCACCCAAGAATGACCGCATACGTGTTGATTATGCAACGGTATTGCTGAAACTCGGACGGCTCGAAAAAGCTCGAATTGTTCTTGAACAGGGAAAACTCACCAACCCTGATGGTCCGTGGCTCTTTTTACTTGCGTCACTAGCTGTCAACTACCATGACCTCATGGCCAAAGAGGGAAAACCAATCTCGGAACTTCTGGGCTACATTGATCGAGCACTCACCTACGACCCGAATCACGGCGGAGCGCTCAACAGATTGATGGGCTATGCCGAAGCCACGACCAACGGAAATGTGGAACTGCATACAATTCTTGCCCGAGTCATTGCGGAAGCGGAACAGCCCGCACTTGCACATCTTGCGATGGGTAATCTTTGCTGGCTTGAAGACCATCGTGATCAAGCTTTGTTCCATTTTGAGCGAGCGCTTGAACTCCGCAGTGATATGAGCCCTCTTCTTAACAACATGGCGTATTTGATTGCGACGGATGAAAAAAAACGAGATCTTGAGCGTGCTTTGGCTTTGGTCAACACAGCACTTGCAGACAGGCCAGACGACGCTAGATTTCTTGATACCCGTGGAACGATTCATTATCTCGGGGAGGACTGGAAGTCCGCCCTAACCGATCTCGAGAGAGCGGTTCCTGGAGTTCGAGACAAAAAAGCCATCCATCGTAAGCTGGCGACCATCTATGACAAACTGGGAATGCAGGCAATTGCAGACGAACACCGGAAGCTGGCAGAATAACACCTGTAACCTTCCTGCGGGGATGCCATTCTTAAACACGGCGTTAAGACCAGATTCAATGAGAATTTCTACCGAGAATCAGCTTTAGACCAACCGAATCAGCGACCAATACGTAGTCGACGCGAATGTTGACGGTATACTTGTCCGCACTGGCTAAATCACGGACAACAAAGCGTAGCAGAAATTCGCAGATGGTCACTGAAACAATTCCCCGGCGCGACCTTAGCGCCTACAAGAATGACGTCTACGACCCCGGTCGGGGAATCGTGATTCGTACGATTTGGTATTACCTAAGCCTAATCGTGTTCGAAAGCAGCTGGTTTCCGTTCTCGTCCATCAAATCGAACGTGCTGAGAGTTTTTGGGGCAAAAGTCGGTGTGGGTGTCGTCATCCATCCGAATGTCCGCATCAAATTCCCTTGGAAATTAACGGTTGGCGACAACTGCTGGATTGGTCGCGAAGTCTGGATCGACAATTTAGATGAAGTTGTTCTCGAAACAGATGTCTGCCTTTCCCAGGGGGCTTATCTGTGTACCGGCAGTCACGATCACAAATCGATGACCTTCGAACTGCGAACGGGCCCCATTACGATTGAACACGGTGCGTGGGTGTGCTGCCGTTCCATTGTTTTGGGAGGCTCAACAGTCGGGCGACTCACGCTGGTGCCAGCCAACGAGGTGTACTCCGAATCACGGGACCAGAATCCGACACCCGTCAGAAAACCGCGGTAGTCGGCTTCCGGTTCAGCAACGCCCTTTTTTGCACACGCCCCCCTCGACGTCGTCTCACAGGGCAACTGGGTGAGAACGAAGTCGGGGTGGATGGATCAGTCGGATTGCTGCAAGTCAACTATTGCATTAGCTTAGTTGAACTGTCCCACTTCCGTGACTTTGGCGTCTATCGGAGGGGGGTCGGGCAGTCGGCGGAAGTCACCGGGGAAGTCGATTTCAACGCCGCTCATGCACTGCAGCAACTCGGCTACGCCCTGTATGTCGCGGGTCAATTCGAAAATTCGCAGACCCTGCTGCAGCGTTGTCTGACGCTTATCGCTAGCGTTCGCCCGCTGACACACGATAACCGCCGATCCTGAAAATTCCGCGCTGCGCGACGTGGTGGCTTTCTGCCGTCTGGGACTTGCGGACTCGTACACGCTGCAATCTAACGGGCGAAGAGCCAACCTGTCAGTGCGCGGGTTAAAACCGGCCACTTGTTTGCGGGTCAAAACCGGCCAGGGTTTTGGTGGAAAGTGGTCTAATTTGCTGGTTTTTTCGTCGTGTTTTTCGGTGGACCCGGTGCGCGGGTTTGGCCGGTTTTGGATT
>JBDNHJ010000200.1:0-4560 GCA_041688835.1 Fuerstiella sp. | reverse complement strand
CTTCGTCTTCGTGGGATGCAGAGTCAAACCCGCCTCCGCAACCCAAGCGGTGATCATCTGCAAAGCGGATTCGGCCGCGACCTGACTGCGGCACAGAACGACGAAGTCGTCCGCGTAACGCACCATTTCGAAACCCTCATCTGCCATTTGATGATCTAGGGGGTTGAGATACAGATTCGACAACACGGGTGAAAGAACGGCCCCTTGCGGAACGCCGGCTACTGGCGTGCGCTCGCGGAGTTCTCTAACGTTCAGGAGGGATGGAAAACCTTTTAAGTCCGCGTCAACAACGTAAACGAAACCGTCCTGAAGCTTCTGCTCGACGATGCGAAGGGCATCTGAGCACCACGTCCGTGGCGGAAGCCGAAGCTTCGTTCACGCTTGCGTGTTTCCACTAACAAGTGGTCTTCGAATGCTTGGCTGCTTTGCCCATCAACTCCAGCCGCTGTCTGCTTTCCGGTCCCCTTGCGGGCGGCCGTGAAAAGATTCAGCGGAGCATAAACTTTGTCAATCAAAGCGTGCCATTTGCTTCCTTTCCCTTTGTTTTCTAGGAAGGCTCTGACTCCTCAGCCCTGCACGCAGTTGAGGTCTCCCTGCATATCTCGATTGAACTTCCGAATATTCCGTCTCTAAAAACACGACTGCCATTTCACACGCCTCGGTTTAACACGTTACGGTTTCTATGCACCGTGCGAGCCGCCTCAACGCCCTGCGGAGTGAATCGCCACCCGGAGTTGGGCCTCGTCTGGGACGTGGTGTGAGATCAGAGGTTCGCGACTTGCAAGGACGCTCCCGACAGGCTTGGCCAAATCGAGTTCGCTTGCGCTACGGACTGCCCATTCGTCTTGGGTTGCTCTCCACCCTTTCTGTTGAAAACGCAGCTACCATCAACTACGGGGAGGTAACGACTTCTCCGATCGGGACTTCCACCCGACCATTCAATCGCCTTCACAGGCGCACTTGCCGGCGGCGTGAGCCACCGGAATCCAAAAACGGAAGCTCAAAGGCCGGAGGCCGACACAAGTCTGAGGTGGCCAGCGGACTTGTGTCGCCCTTCGGGCTGGATGTTCGGCACTCGTTCCAGTGGCTTACGCCACCGGCAATGGATGTGCCAGCCTTTGGCCTGAATCGCAGATTCCCGCGCGGAACGGAACAAAACTGGCGGAAACCTAAACCCAAAGCAAGACCAAATGTTTAACGGCCTAGGCTTGTCCCGGTCGGAGCGACAACTGATTGGCTTCATTCGGATCTTTAGCAAGATCCACGACTCGCTCTCCGTCACTTATCCGATTCGCGTCGAGTCCGCTTTGCCGATGGCTCGGTCGAGTCGACTCAGGCATTCGTCCCGTCCCAGTAGTTCCAGCGTCGGAAACAAATCCGCGCCACTGGTGCGTCCGGTAATCGACAACCGCAGTGCGGGAGCAATCTGACCGAACTTCAGCCCACGTTCTTGCACGTAGCCATCCACTGCCGTGTGCAACGCTTCTGATGTGAAGTCTGCCGTATCGGCGATGATGCGTCGAATGTCTCGCAAGATGTCGATGCCGTTTTCGGGTTCAACAATTCGCTTCTGAAATTGCTTTTCATCGTAAACCAGCACATCCGCAGCGACGAAGAATTCCTTCATCGTCAAAATGTCGCCGAAGACACGCAGGCGATCATTGACCAGTTCGATCACTTTCTTCACTCGCGCCAACATCACTTCGTCCGGAGACTCCGGCAGCAGCTTCGCGCGAGTCAGAATCGCCACACAGCCGGTAACCTTGTCCGCCAGCGGTAGTTCGCTCATCCAGTGACTTTGGTAGCTCATCAACTTGTCGGGATCGAGTCCCGCGGAAGCTTTGACGACGCGATCCAGCGAGAAGTTTTCGAGGACCGTTTGTAGCGACATGTTTTCTGTGGTGTCGTCCAGTGACCAGCCGAGCCGTGCCAAGGCGTTCAGGACACCGGCCGGAAGAAAACCCACTTCGCGATAGTACGCTACCATCACGGGCGACAGAGCGTCTTCGGTGGGATTCATTCCTAGGTGCCCCAGAATTTCATCGCCCAGCTGAAACAGTTTTTGAAACGCGGGACTCTTGCGATACTTCTTGATGTCTCGCTTACTGAGTTTCTTTTTTCCGGACGGAGCGGCCACAAACGGGATATGCGCAAAGACCGGCAATGGATTGCCGAGTGCTTCGTGCAACAGCACTTGCACGGGCGTGTTGGACAGGTGTTCTTCGGCACGAATCACATGCGTGATCTTCAGCTGCCCATCATCCACGACAGTCGCAAAGTTGTACAATGGCGAACCGTCGCCACGTGCGACCACCGGGTCAACCATCAGTCCGCAGTCCCACTCCACATGGCCCCGAACGGCATCTTCCACGGATATCTTCCGTTCACGCGGCACTTGTAGACGAACCACGTGAGCTTCATCGGCCGCCAATTTTGCGGCGACTTCTTCTTTGGTCAAGCCGACGGAAACGCGGCTGCTGATGTAGACGCGTTTTTCTTTTTCACAGGCTTCACGTTGTGCTTTGGTGTCTTCCGCCAGTTCGAAGTCACGATAAACCTCGCCACTGGCCAGAAGTTGTTCCAATGCCGCGTTATGCAAATCGCGGCGTTGTGACTGAAAATAGGGCCCATAGTCGCCACCAACTTCCGGACCTTCGTCCCAGTCCAGACCTAGCCAGCGGAAGGCGGCGAGGATTGGCCCCAGAGCTTCGTCCATGTTGCGTTGCTGGTCGGTGTCGTCAATCCGGAGGATAAACTGTCCGCCGTTTTTGCGCGCCCACAGCCAATTAAACAACGCCGTTCGCATGCCTCCAATGTGCATGTATCCGGTGGGGCTGGGAGCGAATCTGGTTCTTACGGTCATGGGATCTGTTGCGTTGATTTGTGGCGGCCAAGAGCCGCAGGAAGATGTGTGCTGCACGCAGGATCGCAAACGGTGCTGCGGACGTGCTCATGAAGCAATGCTGTGCGGCGCTGCCCGACGTTCGTCTTTGAAACAAGTCCGCGCCTGCCTCCAACGCCCGTATTAAGCCATCGCTGGGGTGGTGACAATGGTACTCGATTTCCCTTGGTCGTCTGGCCGACAAGCCAAACCGAACGAAACAATCCGTGCAAATTCCACCGAAAGGCGGGACTACGAACGAACGGCATCAACAAATCAGTCGATCACGGCCAACTGAATACCGTTTACTGCACCTTCATTGACTGCGTCAGTGCCAAACGCTCCTGAAACTCCAGCGCGAAGTTTTCATCTTCCAAAAGGGAGCGGTTGTTCATGGCCAAAATCTTGCGAATTCGTCCCACAGTTTGCTTGGCTGGGCTGGTCAAACGCATGACCAATTCGTCTGGGCCGAACACTTCCAATTCGCGAACGGTGTTAATCCCGAGGAACGCGAAGGCTTCCTGAGCATCCAAGTCGCTTTGAAACACCACGGACAGCGGAGCGTCCGTGGGAATACGGGAACGCCCCATCTTGCGACCCGCTTTTTTGGTGCGGACGCCGGATGCGAGGGTCGCTCGACGCACACCTTTTTTCTTAACCGCCTTCGGGGTTGCTGCAGGAACTTTCTTGGCCGGCTTGGCCACGACAGCACTCTTCTTTGCCACCTTTTGTGCTGCTTTTTTGGGGGCCGCCTTTGCAGGAACGGCTTTTTTCGGAACCGCCTTCTTGCTGGCTGCTTTTTTTGGCACTGGCTTAGTCGCAGTTTTGACAGCCGTTTTCTTAGTCGTCGCAGCCGTTTTCTTGGCGGCTTTCTTCTGAGCCATAACAGCAACCTTAAAGTGTGCGATATCGAAACGGAGGGTATTCCGGCAGGAACACCAGCCATGCGCGAAGCTTAGCCAAACAAAAAGCAATCTTCCACGGTCGGAAGGACATCATCCAGAAGTCAGAGCAATTGCCCGCACAAATCGCCCTAATGGCCGACTACCTGCCGGTTATAGGTTCATCAAACGGGGGTGGTGCTGAAAGAAACCGGTCATTTTGCCCTGTTCGTCCTGCTTGGCTAAACCCTCAGTGAAGGACAACAATGTTGGCGACACATGCCAACGACCGCTGAGTTCCAGCATCTGAGCTGCCGTTGAAAATTGCAGCATCACATGCGGTGCGGCATCCAAATCGGCGTCCAGAAAATTGCCATCTCGCAGTGTCACGGCGCAGTCCTGCTCGAACGGCCACGTGATCTGCATGGTTCTGAGCTTCGATGCCAGCCACAGACTGTCAACGTGCGCCATCATTCTGGGGCCAGCTGTCGCCTGTTCGATGCGTCGGGAATCTTCCAGTGCGCCCAGTTGAGCCAGCTCGGCCGCAGCGCAGTAACACACGCACTGATCAATCTCAGTGAATTCTTCGCTCAGGCCAAGCTCCAGCTTTCGCCAGGTTTGCAACAGGCATTCCAATTGAACCTGAGCCGCACAGCCAGCCAGCAGCGGGAGGCGTTCTAAGAAACCTTTTGATGAGCCCGGCCGCGCGGCGTCTTTGAATTCGTCAAAAAGCAGTTCCAGTGTGGTCACAAACGCTGCACGAAATGCCAGATAGATGGCATCAGAATTAACAGACGT
>JBDNHJ010000023.1:0-7354 GCA_041688835.1 Fuerstiella sp. | reverse complement strand
GGCATTGCGATGGGGATCAAAGGGACCGAGGTCGCCAAGGAAAACGCCGACATGGTCATCACGGACGATAATTTCGCCAGCATTGTCGGTGCCGTCGAGCAGGGGCGGATCATCTACGGGAACATTCTACGGTTTCTGCATTACCTGCTGTCGTGCAACTTTTCAGAAATCATGACGGTGTTCCTGGCCCTGATGATCGGCTGGCCGCTGCCGCTGGTGGCGCTCCAGATTCTGTGGCTAAACTTGATTACCGATATCTTCCCCGCCTTCGCGCTCGCGCTCGAGCCGTCCGCGCCTGACGTGATGAAACGCCCGCCGCGCGATCCGCAAGAGTCACTGCTCACGCCGAGCTTCGTCGGTCTGATTGCCTGGCAAGGATTGCTCCTCACTGGCGTCACTCTGTTCGCCTTTGGCA
This sequence comes from Fuerstiella sp., assembly GCA_041688835.1. Taxonomy (GTDB): domain Bacteria; phylum Planctomycetota; class Planctomycetia; order Planctomycetales; family Planctomycetaceae; genus Fuerstiella. Next base: position 6,939 of record JBDNHJ010000023.1, on the reverse strand, counting down.
TCGGCATGCACTGGCATGGGACAGAAGGCGACGGCTTGCAAGCAGCGACCACGATGGCATTCATGACGCTGGCCCTGGCCCAAACGTTTCACGTTTTCAATGCGCGATCTCAGCGACGGTCGGCGTTCACCGATCGACTCTTCACAAACGGTTGGCTCTGGGCCGCCGTGGCGGGCTGTCTGATCCTGCAAATCGCAGCGGTGTACGTGCCGCTGTTGCAGAAGGTGCTTCATACGGCCCCGCCATCGCTCGCGGATTGGGGTGTGATCACGGGATGTTCGTTGCTTCCCGTGGCTGTCGTGGAATTGGTCAAGGTGATCCAACGATTCTCATTCTCGTCCGGAAGGACAACCCCTTGATGACACCCTCTCTCTCTGTCGGCAATGTGTTGATTGATTGCGTTTTCAGTCATCCGAGTGCGCACATGCGGGCAAGTCACCTTTGAATGCGCGCCGAACTCTCCGAATTCCCACGGTTCGCGCTCTATATCGCGTTTGGCACCGCGATTGCTTTGCCAATACGTCTGCAAAGTCCGTGGCTAGTACTCAATTTGAAGGCAGTCGGCTGAATCGGAATGGGAGTTGCATCTGCTCAATGAGAGTCGTCGGAAGCGTTGGCGGCGTCACGGAAATATACAATCCCAAACTTACGGAAAGCAGATCACGATGAGTGCTTCACAAATGCCCCGATCGAAAGATGCTGGTATCGGCAACATGGGTCAGGACTATCTTGCCTGCGGCGAATCCATAGCGTTGCGGCGCTGGGAAGAATGCGCTGGAAAACAATGCCAGTCGCCCGGACGAGACTACGAGACTGTTGGATATGTTATCAGCGGCGAACTGGAAATCGAAGTGGACGGCGATACCGCGACGGTCTGCGCAGGTGAATCCTGGCTCATGCCGAAAGGGTCACCTCATCAGTACCGAGTCGTGGAGGACATCGTTGCTGTCGAAGCGACTAGCCCTCCAGCCCGCGCCGACGGCCGCGACGAATAAACCTTGATTCCGCGAGGTGATCGCGGTTGTCGCCACAACAACACTCATCAAAGGATTTCTGGCGTGGTCTGTCAACAGTCATTGCAATTTCACTGTTGTCCGAGTGTGCACATACGGACAAGTCGCCTTTGAATGCGCGCGGAGATCTCCGAATTCTCACGGTTCGCGCTCACAATTGCGTTTGGCACCGCGATTGCTGCGTTAATTCGTTTGCAAGAGTCGTGGCGAATATCTCAGACGGGCGTGTTGCCCCAAAACGCCATGCCGAGTTTTTAGAAGGAGAGATGCGATGTCCGTTGAACCGCAGTATCAGGCGCGGCTGACGGAGCTGACCGAAGAGTTCGAAGAAGCCCGATCCAAAGGGCATGGCAATGACGACCTGGCTCAGGTGGCTCAGGTGGCTCAGGTGGCTCAGGCGGCTCAGGCGGCTGCCGAAGGGCGAGTCGCGACGTTGCTGATCGAAGCCGACCGCCAGATTGCCGGACGACTCGACGGCGCGACCGGTCAGGTCGAAGTTGCGGATCTCAGCGACCCGCAAGTCGATGACCTGTTCGACGATCTTGGCGAACTGGTCGAAAAAATGGGCGGTCGAGTCTTGGTCAGGCCAGCCGATCAGATGCCGAGCCAGACGGGACTGGCAGCCACCTACCGTTATTGAATCATTCACACTCTCAAAGGAAAAAAACCATGCAGATCCAAATGAATACCGACGCAAACATCGAAGGTCACGAGGCAATGGCAACTCAACTAAGTAGCGTCGTTGAGAAGGCCTTGAAGCATGTCAGCGATCACATCACCCGAGTGGAGGTCCAACTGAGCGATGAGAACAGTGACAAGAAAGGCGGCAACGACGAGATGCGTTGCGTGATGGAAGCCCGCCTCGAAGGCCGCCAGCCCGTCGCGGTCACACATCATGCCGCGACCGTGGACCAAGCCGTCGACGGCGCTGCGGATAAGTTGACCAGATTGATTGAGAGCACCCTCGGGCGGCTGCGCGATCAAAAGCGAGGCAGGACTGACCCGCCTCCGCTGGAGTCGACCAATGATTGACAAAACTGCTGAGGTATCAGAGATGAATGCGCAAGAGCCTATAGACACCGCGAGGACGCTGGTCGCCGATGCCAGAGGCTTGTTGGCGATGGGCGGGAGGCGAGCGATGACACTGCGTCTGTTCTTCATGAGACATGGTGAAACCGAGTGGTCGCTATCGGGACAATATAGCGGTCGGGCTGACGTTGCGCTGACCGAACATGGTGAACACGAAGCACGCCACTTTGGCACACGTATTTGCTCGGTTGCATTTGATCATGTGCTGACCAGCCCGCTGCAACGTGCGCGTCAAACATGTGAGTTTGCAGGCCTGTCACAGCACGCAGAAATTGATACGGACTTAGTTGAGTGGGACAATGGCGATTATGAAGGTCGAACTCCCGCCGAAATCCAGGCTTCGCGACTAGGATGGAATCTCTTTCGCGACGGTTGCCCAGACGGCGAAACGCCCGCACAAATTTCTGCGAGGGCTGATCGACTTGTCAATCGGCTGACCGAGTTGGACGGCAATGTTGCCATCTTTTCGCACAGCCATCTCGGTCGCGTACTCGCCGCCCGTTGGATAGGGGTCTCGATAGAACACGCACAACAGTTTCTGCTCAACACCGCGTCGCTAAGTATTTTTTGCTACGAACACGATCGTCGAGATCAGCCTGCCATCGAGTTATGGAACTCCACCTCTTTCCAACGATGCGCTGCGGCATCTGACAGATCCGACGGGAGAGTTGGTGGGATCGCGGCTCCGTTTTATGAAAATGCGATTCAGTGTTGGGAAGATGAAGGTGGAAAAATTCCAGCCGCATTGCTGGACGTGGGGAGGAAGATCTCGTGAAAAAGCTGATTGTATTCGACCTAGACGGCACACTCACTCAGAGCAAATCGCCCTTGGATGCCCGGCCAAGCAGACTGGCGCTACGTCGATTTGTGTGCGGGATCCGGAAGAAACCAAACGGGTCATCGAAGCGATCATCGCTTGCCTGAGTCAACTCAATGAAAACGATCATAGCCGAACTCGCCGGAGTTTGGATTCTTCCGCATCTTTCCAAAGTCGGGCGACTTCGGCTACGAGGAAACCTAATGCATGACTTTCAACTGAAACGACTTGGCCTCCTGACGGAGCCGGAGCCCGGAAATCGGACGAAGCTGGCGGAGTGCTGAACCCGTACGTCAATAACGGTTCCTGACACGAATGGCACTGCCGCTTGGTATCAAAGGACTTGCGTCGAACCCAGTGAATAATGCGACCATTCGATTCAAACCAAAGCACAACAGGTTGCGGGCCTCTCGAAGTCCAAGCACAACATCTATGCGGCAGTGCCGTTCGTTCCTGACACCTTTTCCGGTTGACACCTTTTCCGGTTGACACCTTTTCCGGTTCGGCTTGCCGTTAAACGAGATTATTGGGCTGATGCGTCGAGCTGCGAATTTTCCACTGAAAAATACCACCAACAGAGATTCCAAAGATGAGAAACCTCGCCCCGCCGATCGTGATTTGTCTCTGCATGACAGTCTTCCCGAGTTGCGGATCAGCGCAACAACCTTCAACCGAAACCGAGACGGCAGAATCAGGTGAGCAGATACACCAACACACCAACGCGCTCATCCATGAAACCAGCCCGTACCTGCTTCAGCACGCTCACAATCCGGTCAACTGGATGCCCTGGGGACCGGAAGCGTTCGCCAAAGCAAAGGCTGAGAACAAACCCATCTTTTTGTCGGTCGGCTATTCGACTTGCTACTGGTGCCACGTGATGGAACGCGAATCATTCGAACATCAGGACGTTGCGGCAATCATCAACGAACATTTCGTGCCGGTGAAAGTTGATCGTGAGGAACGACCGGAAGTTGACCAGCAGTACATGATGGCCACTCAGTTGGTCACCGGTCGCGGCGGATGGCCCAACTCAGTTTGGTTGACACCGGAGGGCAAACCGTGGATGGCGGGCACGTATTTCCCGCGCGAGCAGTTCAAGAACATCCTGCTGCAACTCTCCGATGTCTGGAAGAATCGGCACGGCGACGTTGTCAAGCAAGCGGAACAGTTGACTTCAAAGATCGAAAACATCGGTGCGGGAAACGCAGAAAGCAAACCGATATCGACGGAGCTAATCACGCAAGCAGTCGACACATCGCTACAGCGTTTCGATCCCAAACACGGAGGCTTCGGAGACGCACCGAAGTTTCCGCCACATGCGAATTTGGCGTTGCTGATCGACCAGTATCGTCGTGACAAGAACGCAAACGTCCTCAAAGCGATCGAGACGACGCTCGACGAAATGGGACGCGGCGGTGTTTACGATCAACTTGGTGGCGGGTTCCATCGCTATTCAACCGACGGTCGATGGTTGCTGCCGCACTTTGAAAAGATGTTGTACGACAATGGGCAGCTCATGCGGTCCTACACCGACGGCTATTTACTTACCAAGAATGTACGCCATCGCGAAACCGTAGCCGGAATTTACGATTGGCTTGTACGCGAAATGACATCGCCCGATGGAGGCTTCTACTCCGCCGTCGATTCCGAGAGCGAGGCGGAGGAGGGCAAATTCTACGTTTGGACCTACGACGAAATCATCAACGTGCTGGGCAAAGACGACGGTGAGCTTTTCGCGAATGTTTACGGCGTGATTCCTGATGGCAACTTCAAGGAAGAAGCGACTGGCCATGCGTCCAAGAACAATGTCCTGCATTTGGAGACAACGATCGAGAAGTTTGCCAAGAAGAACTCGCTGGATTCACGCGATCTCGACAAGCGACTGTCCGCGATGCGAGCGAAACTGTTGACCCTCCGTCAGCAGCGTGAATATCCACACTTGGACGACAAGGTGATCGCGGCCTGGAATGGGCTGATGTTGGAAGGACTCGCTTACGCCGGTCGCCAACTCGACGAGCCGAAGTACATCGAAACAGCAAAGCATGCCGCCGACTTTATCCTCGACAAGATGATGAAAGATGGCAGGCTACAGCGCACCTATCGCAGCGAGATCGCAAAAATCAATGGCTACTTAAACGACTATGCATTCGTCGCCGCTGGTTTATTGGAACTGTATCGCGCCACCGATGATAAGAAATATCTGACCGCAGCCCAAGCGATGGTCGATACCGTGATGCGTGATTTCGTGGATACACAGAATGGCGGATTCTACTTTACCGCCGAGCCTCAACCGGGCGACCAATCGGAGTTCGTCATCCGCTCCAAGAACCTTGGTGGTGGAGGCAATTTGCCAACCGGCAATGGTGTGATGGCACAACTACTGTTCGACTTGGGGGATCTGACTGGCGACGAAAAATATACTGATGCGGCGAATCGAACGCTCGAAGCATTGTCTGGATACATGTGGCAATCGGCTGGTCAAGCGGATCACTTGTTGATTGCAGCGGCGACGGCTCTGGACAAAACGGACACCGATTCAACAGTCAGTAGCAGTGATGCGGACGCTACTTTCGAGGCAACTGCGGTCGAAGGCGAAGCCTTTGTATCCAAGGTCAAATTGAAGCCCGGCGAATCGTTTCAACTGGCCGTTCAGTTGAAAATCAAGAAAGGGTTTCACCTTTACGGCACCAATGAAGGCATCGCGTTTGTCAAGCCAACCATCATCACCTTTGCGAAGTCAAACGTACCGGTCGTTGAAAAAGTTGTGTCTCCGAACGGAATGACGAAGCTGGACAAAGCGATCGGTCAAGAGCTACAGACCTATCAGGAGCTGGTTACCTTCTTTGCGGACTTGAAACTGCCTGACGACGCGGAAGTAGGTTCGTTGGTGCTGACGTTCAACGTTGCAACCCAAGCTTGCAACGACAAGCAATGCATGGCTCCAAGTGAATCAACGGTGCAGATTCCGTTGTTGATCTTGCCTGCCAGCGAAAGCTCGGTCCCTCCTCGTCACGCGGCGATATTTTCGCGCCGCGAGTAATTTGCTTCGTTTAACGGCTAGCCGAAGGCGTCGACATGCCTTTGCCGCCACATTTCGCCCGCATTCCCGATGGAGAAAGCACCATGAACCAATGTCTCAAATCGCCGCTGCTACTGCTGGTAGTACTTTCACTCTTCACTTCACCACCGCTCCACGGGCAAGACTCGCCCGCGACGCCCAATCGCGGCAAGGTGGCGGTCGCCGGGGCCGATGCCAAAGACTTGCCGCTTGCTGAAGTGGTCATGTATACCGCCGGGGTCAGCTACTTCGAGCATCGTGCCGAGGTGGAAGGGGATGCCTCGCTCGACCTGAAGTTCCGCCAGGAGGAAATCAGCGACATGCTTAAGAGCCTGGTCGTCGACGATGCGGGCGACGGCCGGATTGATGTCGTCACCTACCCATCCCGAGCGCCCGCGGAGCATGTGTTGGGGACCTTTGCCCTGAATCTGGCGAACAACCCTTCCCTGCCCGAACTGCTCAAGCAAGTCCGCGGCGAGGAGGTTACCGTTCATGCCCCCAAGCCGGTGACCGGCAGGATTGTCAGTGTCGAGGAGCAGGAAGTGCCAGTCGGCGACGACGGCAAGCAGGTTCGCAAAGTCCATGTGCTTAACCTGCGGGTGGACAACGGCATCAAGCCGGTGCATCTGAACAATGTCGGCAGCATTGAGTTCACCCGGCCCCGGCTCCAGCAGGAGTTCACAAAGGCTTTAGAGACGTTGGCGAGCCGGCACGACACGCAGGAGATAGACGTCGAATTGCACTTCGTCGGCCAGGGGAAACGCCAGGTTCGCGTCGGCTATGTCCAGGAGACGCCAATATGGAAGATGACCTACCGCCTTGTGCTCAGCGACAAACCGCCGCACCATCTGCAGGGTTGGGCCATCGTCGATAACACCACCGGGCAGGATTGGGAGAAAGTGCAGCTCACGTTCGTCAGCGGGCAGCCGATCACTTATCAGATGCCGCTGTATCAGCCGCTG
>JBDNHJ010000199.1:0-8487 GCA_041688835.1 Fuerstiella sp. | reverse complement strand
TCAAACTCAGCTGCATTAACCCATTCGCTGAGAACATAGTAAGCATGCCCCAACCAGTCCGCCGTGTTGCCTTAACGAATTCTTTGGCCACGTCCACGACTTCACCCACCTTCAACTGTTGTTGCTGCTGATAGTTCAGCGGGTGGTGCAGTCGGAGCTCTGTCATCAATTGCGATTCCATTGTCGGAATCTGATATCCCTGCGCATCGGCATAACGGCGAACAATGAAGGTCACCTCACGAATCGTTTTCTTCTGTTGCCAATAGCTGAGCACGGCGGCTCCGGCAAAGAAACCCGCGACCCCGGTGATCCACGTGATCTGTCCCTGCAGCAGCCCGAAAATTGCTGTGCCGCCACAAATCACGGCCACGCTGGGGTACAACCAATCCATCGACTTTTGCGCAGCAACGAACTGCTCCAGCACCGCCAGCACGTCTCCGTCCTTCAGGATCTTTCGCTGTTGAAACTGAGCATCCCGAGTCGGCTTAATGCCTTGATCACTTCGTCCAACGTCACAGCGTCTGGAACGGACTCAGTTGCGGATGCGTCTGTGCTGGCCATCGAATTTCCCTGCCGCCACCGGATTCTACGTGCTGTGCGTCTTGAACCCGTCATTTGCGATCTTGTCTTTTCGACAGGTCTGTGTAGAACGATTCTATCGCTGTCTGATCCGACGGAACGCCCCGACGCAGTCTGAGCGAAATTTTTCCCGGACATCAGTTCCAGCTTTGACGAGGTTTCATATGAGTGGTCAGTTTGTTGTGGTGGGTGGCAGTTCCGGGATCGGTCTGGGAATCGTCAAGCGTCTGGTCGCTGATGGACACCACGTCACGGTGCTCAGCCGCACGGGCGAAGCAATCCAGTCGATGGACAATGTGACTCATGTCGTCGTCGATGTCACACAGGACGAAATCACGGCCGACATCCTGCCCGACACGATCGATGGATTCGCGTATTGCCCCGGCAGCATCAACCTGCGTCCGTTTCGATCGATCAAACCGGAGGCCTACCGGGACGATTTCGAATTGAACGTCATCGGTGCGGTGAAGACCATCAACGCGGCATTGAAAGGCCTGAAGGCCACCAGCTCGGCCAGCGTGCTACTGTTCAGCACAGTGGCCGTCGGGCAGGGCATGCCGATGCACGCTTCCATCGCTGCATCAAAGGGAGCCGTCGAAGGTTTAATGAGAACTCTGGCGGCCGAACTGTCGCCGAATATTCGCGTCAACTGCATCGCGCCAGCACTCACCGACACACCGCTCACAGAACGCTTCTTCAGCGACGCTGACAAAGCCGAAGCGCTGGGCGTGCGATATCCTTTGGCACGCACGGGAACCGTGGACGACATCGCGGCCATCGGCCAATTCTTATTGTGTGATGCCAGCTCGTGGATCACCGGTCAAGTGATTGGCGTAGATGGTGGAATGTCGTCGGTTCGCAAGTGAGCGACGGCAACCATTGACTCAATGAGTGATCAGTGATTCCGCAAACAAGCGGCCCACTAGCAATGTGCCCTGTGTGTCATAGTGAGCCGCATTTGCGATCGGTGCGGCTGAAGTGTCGACGTAGGCGGTGTTGGGATCTGATGCCGCATAGTCCTGCTGGGCTGTCACGATCGCAGGCAGGAAGGCGTTGTTTCCGTTGCCGAACTTTGTATTCACCGCGATGCGGACCTGCAGTTCCGGAGCGTCCAGTTGTTCACGAAGCACGGTCAGCATTCTGCCTAATCGTTGTTGGTACAACGGAGCATCTGTCGCATTCGCGTCACTTTCCCCCTGCACCCACAAAAACGCGCGCGGACGCAACACGAGGTTTTGGTGTTTAGCTGCGGCTGTCGCTTTGTTGATTTCTTTCATCATCGCGCGAAAGCAAGCCCCAGATTCTGTGTCCGAATCCGGGTCCCAATCACGACCAATGCCAGTGCCACTGAAGGCCGTTTTGATGATGGCGAGGCCGCGTTCGGGTTTCGATTGCGGGTCGCTTAGCCAAGCCCGCGCGAAGCCGATTTCGGGGCCGAAGCCACCATCTACCTGAGCGTAATTTCCGTATTGACGATCGCGTCGCGGTTTGATTGGGTCACCCAGCGGTTGCGGTTGTAAGCGTGTCCAAGCGTTGCTGCTGTTGGAATCGTGTTCGTCGGGAGGTGGGTCACCGCACTTCCACCAGAACAGCACTTTGGCATCGGTCGGATCTTGCTCTAGCTCCGACGGTTGGGCGTCGAACCCGACCGCGTTCGATTGCCCGGCTAAAATCACGAGGTCACGAACTTCGACATCATCCTGAGCCACAAGTGTCTCAGAACAGGCACACAGCAAGAAAATCAACAGGCAGCGGGACATGGCACGGACCAGTTTCGGGGGATGGTGAACGACGTTTGAGCAGGAAACTCTAAAGCAAACGCCCACCGATGAAAACAACTTAGGATGTCTGGCTGCTGGCGATATCTTCCAGCCGGTTGCAAAGCGGTTCCATGTGTGTTGCCATATAGTCAGACCTGTTTCCTGAACCTTGCGAAGCCTTGTTATGAATCTGTTCTTTCGTGCCGTGGTCGGCTTGTTGGCTGCCTTTGTCTCTGCCTGCGCCTGTGAGCCGACGGTGCTGTCGGCGGATAAGCCGAACGTTGTGATCGTCATCACTGACGATCAGGGGTATGGCGACCTGTCGTGTCATGGCAATCCGATTTTGAAGACGCCGGAAATTGATGAACTCTACGCCGAGTCCGTGCGGTTGAAGGACTATCACGTCGCGCCGACATGCTCGCCGACTCGCTGTGCGTTTCTCACCGGGCACTGGACCAACCGCACGGGCGTGTGGCATACGATCATGGGTCGATCGATGCTGCGAGAAAACGAAGTCACCATGGGACAGGTGTTCAAAGATGCGGGCTACGCGACCGGCATGTTCGGCAAGTGGCACCTTGGCGACAACTATCCGTATCGACCAGAAGACCGCGGCTACACCGAAGTTCTGCGACACGGCGGCGGCGGCGTGGGGCAGACTCCCGACTATTGGGACAATGCCTACTTCGACGGTCATTATTGGCACAACGGAACACCCGAAGCTGTCAAGGGTTTCTGTACGGATGTGTTCTTTGACTACGCGAAGAAATTTATCAAGTCGTCAAAGGACGCTGGCCAACCGTTTCTGGCGTACGTGGCCACCAATGCTCCTCACGGTCCAATGCACGCGCCGGAAGAATCGGCGGCTGCGTACGCCGGTGTGAAAGACGTGGGCCTGCAGAACTTCTATGGCATGATTGCCAACATCGACGACAACGTGGGCAAAATGCGAGCCTTCTTGGACGCCGAAGGGCTCACCGACAACACCATCTTTATCTTCACCACGGACAATGGTTCTTCCAGCGGCTGGAAGACATTCAACGCGGGGATGCGCGCCGGCAAGGGCAGTGAATACGACGGCGGGCATCGTGTTCCCTTTTTTGCCCACTGGCCGAACGGAAAGCTAACGGGCGGTCGCGATATCGAACCGATTACCGCTCACGTAGACGTGCTGCCAACGCTGATTGATTTGTGCGACATCGCTCCACCAGCGGGTGTGAAGTTCGATGGCGTCAGTCTGGCTCCACTGTTGAACGCTGACAGCGCCGTGGAATGGATGGACCGCATTCTGGTGACTGATTCCCAGCGCGTGAAAGATCCGATCAAGTGGAAAAATAGTGCGGTGATGACATCTGACTGGCGGCTGATCAATGGCAAACAATTGTTCGACATCAAGGCCGACCCCGGACAAAAGTCCGATGTGGCATCCGGCCATCCAGCCGTCGTGGAACGACTGACACAATTCTACGAAGACTGGTGGGCCGAGCTGCTGCCCACATTCCAAAACGACACGGCGATTTATCTTGGCCATCCTCAAGACAACCCGGCGCGACTGACATCCCACGACTGGATCACCACGCGGATGACTCCTTGGAACCAGAGCCAAGTTCGTGCCGCCATGAACGGAGACGAGAACACGGGGTTTTGGAATGTGTTTGTGCATGAAGCGGGCGACTACGAAGTTCGGCTGCGTCGCTGGCCCGAAACCGCTGACCTGCCGATCAACGCTTCGCTGCCACCGGGAGCACCTGTTCCCGGTCAGAAGGCGTTTCGTGAAACGCCCGGAAAAGCCATCCACCCGGTCAAGGCCACGATTCGCGTGGGCGACGTGACGGCGGAAGGCGGCGTCAAACCGGACGACAAAGAAGTTGCCTTCAACCTGACACTGCGGCAAGGCAAGATGCGGATGACGGCTGTGTTTATCGAAGAGCAGGGCGAAGAACACGGCGCGTACTACGCTTACGTGTTGAAGAAGTAGTCCTGAGCACCGATGCACAATTAAAGTGGCATGATTCGCGGAACGGCGCAAGCCGTCCGGTGCGGCGAAACCGGACGGCTTGCGCCCTGCCGCGACATTTCGTTTCACCAAGATATTTATGAATGGGTGCTTATTCGTTGCTGTCGCCCGTCGCGACCCGTGAAAAGTGCTGGCCAATCTTCCATTGCAGGCCATGCTGCATGTCGAGTTTCGGCACGATGCCATGCAGCGGCTCGTCAGCGACTTCGGCCGTTAAACCGGCGTCCGGCATGGTCGCGAGTCCTAAGATTTTGGCCGCCGGAAACATCAGCCGAGCGGCTTGCAGGGATTTTTTTATCGCTGAACCAAACGGATCGAGGTCGTGCAGCACGAGGTGAATGGGGCCGCGCGGTGTTTCTTGGGGCCGAATGGTTTTCTTGGGATCCGTTATGATCAACGGCAAGCTGATTGTTCGCAGACCGAGTTCCTTGAGTGTCGCGGTGGTGGTGCGGCGGATGATGCGATCCGCTCCGATAATCGCGGCGTTCAGTTCTCGAAAATCTTTGTCCGATGGTGCTTCGATCAAACGGTGAGCGAAAATTTCATCTCGCGCGGCGGTGGGCGGGATCGGGTCGGCTTCGGCACCAATGCTTGGCAGTTCGAGTTCGATGATCGATTGTGCCAGACGCACGGGGACACGTAGAGCATCCGGCCACAAAGCTCTGTTGCGGCCATCGGATTCACACCACGCCCCGTAGCAACACAACAATCGCTGAAACAGTGTCTGGCCGATCAGCTGATTGATGTCCGCTGCGGTGTATTGATCCGAATAGGATTGCAGCACAAGTGTCAGGTGACAATCGCTCAATCGATCCGATTGAATGGCGGTGTCGATGTCCGCAAATTCGTCTGTAACGCGAATGTCTGCGTGTTCACACAACCACCCGATCAGTTCACGAAACTCGCGTCGTCCTCCAGGCCCGATCAGTGCCACACGACACTGCCCAGCAGTGGCTTCGATTTCGGTTGTTGAGCGGGCGGCTGTATTCACGGAAACTCCTTTTCCGACACTTGTTCTTTTCCTCACTCGGCTAATCTTCGTCCAGCCACTCCATCAGAAAATCGTCCTTCGCACTGTTGCGTCGGGCATTCTTTGATCCAGCCGGCTTGGATCCGCTTTTGCTCGGTCGGCGTTCGACTTCCAATCCGGCTTTTTCCAGCAGACTCAAAGCGAACGGACTTTCTTCCTCTGGGGCTTCGGAACCTTCGTCCAGCGTATAGTCGATGTTGAAGGCATGTTTGGAAATCATGACTTCGTCGCCCGGCATCAACACCTTGGTGTCGATCCGCATGCCGTTGACTTTCGTCCCGTTGCTGCTGCCAAGGTCTCGGATGGACCAGTAGCCATCCTTAAATTCCATCTCACAGTGGTGGCTGGAGACGTTGCTAAATTTTAGACTGATGTCGCAATGTGAACGACGGCCAATCAACAGTTTCCGTTCGGTTAGTGGGATGATATCACCACCGCCGCAAGGATGAAGCTCTCCGAGCAACATAGGTTGTTCCTTGATCGATGACACAGAAAGTGTCGTACTCAAAAGATAGGTTTGACTGCGATCGACTGATCGCCCTGATTCTACGTTGGAAGCGTACGCGGTTTGTGTCGTTGTGAGAACAGAATTTCCGATCATGATCGCAGAATTCATGCCGGACAGACGGGTCACACGCATCATACGCCCGACCACTGACCTTTGCTGCTGTACACCTCGACACTACCCCTAGCAGCCGAAAAGGTTAAGCGGAACGATGCCAAACTGCAACACATTGACCCGTTGTCTGACCGACAATGCGGTTTCCAGCGTTATTGCGCTGTCTTTCACCACTGATGGTATCGTTTTGCATCTCGGCGAACACTGGTTGAATGCCCGACCGTATTTCGCATGATGGCCATTTCTGGCACTTGAATTCGTCCGAAAGCCGTCAGCCCTTTGCACTTTTCTTTGCGAAAACAACCGCTATGCCCGTCTATTTGATCGGTACACTCGATACCAAAGGCCGCGAAATTCAGTGGGTCAGACAACGCCTACTGGAATCGGGCCACACCTGCCAAGTGGTGGACTCCAGCGTCGTCGGTGAACCTTTGTTCACTGCCGATATCATAGCTGAGCAAGTCTTCGCCGCTGCCGGAACTTCGCTGACAGACATGCGTGCGATCGGCGATCGCGGCGGAGCCATCACGGCTGCGGCTGAAGGCGTTCGAACACTGGTGTTGGCCGCCGCCCAACAGGGATTGGTCGAAGGCGTGATCGCGCTGGGTGGCTCGGCGGGCACCACGATCGGCACTGCCGCGATGCGTGGTTTGCCATTGGACATTCCCAAGGTCATGGTCAGCACCATGGCGTCGGGACAGACGCGGCCGTATGTTGGCGGTCGCAATATCCTGATGCTGAATTCTGTGGTCGATATCGCAGGTTTGAATCGGATCAGTCGCACAGTGCTGGGCCAAGCGGTCGACGCGCTGGTCGGTATGCTGTCTGGTCGCCCGTCTGCCGACAACGAAGCAACCAACGATCGCCCTCTGATCGCGGCCACGATGTTCGGCGTCACGACCGCCTGTGTGCTGCATGCTCAGTCCATTTTAGAATCTGCCGGCTACGAAGTGCTGGTGTTTCATGCGACAGGAAATGGTGGCGAAGCGATGGAAGGTCTGATTCGGGACGGGGTGATTGCTGGCGTGCTGGACATCACGACGACTGAGTTAGCCGATGAACTTGTAGGCGGCGTGCTATCCGCCGGACCGGATCGTTTGACGGCTGCGGCTGAGATGGGAATCCCGCAGGTGATTTCTGTGGGAGCACTGGACATGGTGAACTTTGGGGCCAAAGACACGGTGCCGGAAAAGTTCAAGGACCGGAACTTCTACGAACACAACGCCACCGTGACTTTGATGCGGACTTCGATGGATGAATGTCAGGCCTTGGGAGAAGAAATTGGCCGCAAGGCTTCGCTGTCTTCGGGACCAGTCAGCGTCCTGTTTCCTTCGCTGGGTGTGTCAGCGATCGATGTGGACGGCCAACCGTTCGGCAACTGGGCGTTTCGGATGGCGTTGTGGGCTGGACTTCAGACAACCTGCCAGAAAAATGTCGACCTGCAGTTGCTGCAACTGGCCATCAATGACGAAGCTTTCGCTACGGCTGCCGCAAATCGACTGTTACAAATGCTGGAAGCCTATCCTACTTCTTTTCCTCTTTCGAATAATGGCCTTCCATGAGCTTCTTCAAACGTGCTGACATCGTGAAACGCCTGCGGCAAAAGATCGACGCCGGTCAGCCCATCATCGGTGGCGGCGCGGGGACTGGTTTGAGTGCCAAGCTGGAAGAAGCGGGTGGAATCGACCTGATTGTCATTTATAATTCCGGTCGGTTTCGTATGGCCGGACGTGGATCATTGGCTGGGTTAATGCCGTATGGTGATGCCAATGCCATCGTGATGGACATGGGGCGAGAAGTCATTCCTGTGGCCACGAAAACTCCCGTGCTGGCCGGTGTGTGTGGCACAGATCCGTTTCGGGTGATGTCTGTGTTTTTGAAAGAGGTCCAAGCGGCCGGTTTTTCTGGTGTGCAAAATTTTCCGACCGTCGGACTGATCGACGGGACCTTTCGAGCCAACCTCGAAGAAACCGGTATGAGCTACGGGCTGGAAGTCGACATGATTCGCCGAGCCGCTGAACTCGACCTGCTGACAACGCCCTACTGCTTCAATCCGGACGAAGCCACAGCCATGGCGAAAGCGGGCGCTGACATCCTGATTCCGCACATGGGGCTAACCACCAAAGGCAGCATCGGAGCACAAACCGCTGTGACGCTGGAAGAATCGGCGGTGCGAGTTCAGGCCATGCATGACGCGGCCAAAAAAATCAACTCGAACATCATCGTGTTGTGCCATGGCGGCCCCATTGCGGAACCAGAAGATGCGCAATACATCTTGGACCACACTTCAGGCATCGCCGGCTTCTACGGCGCCAGCAGCATGGAACGCCTGCCCGTCGAACCCGCGATCACAAACCGCATTCAGGAGTTTACGCGGCTGACATTGCGGTGAAGATCGAATTCGTCGTGGTACTATCGCGGTAGGGACGGTCATTGCTGACCGCCCCCCGCACAGATCCGTGCTTGAAGAATTACCTCACAC
>JBDNHJ010000198.1:0-32644 GCA_041688835.1 Fuerstiella sp. | reverse complement strand
TCTGCACGGCGCCGGTGAGCTGTTGATCGGCGTCGGACATCGTGATCGGCAACAGTCTGGCCAGTGGCGTGTCTTGGTATCCGCCGGGGCCAAACGTATTCGCGCCGCCAATCATCATCAGCCCGGCACCGCGATCGCAACAGGCGAATATTTTTTGCAGGCGTTCCGCACCAAACGCAGCCGCCGGAACATCTCCAATGATGAACGCGTCGAACTTGGGAGCACTCGCATCGAACCACGTTTCGTCGAACGTGTTTTTGTCGATGTCGTCGCCGCCCTTCAGCCACTTCGCATCCAGCTGAATCCGGTTGTTTCTGTTCACGCGTTTCAGCCATTTGAACTCGGGCCGCAGGCTGTCAAAATACGCCACCCGAATGCCCCCCGAACGCACGCGAACAATCGTTTCGACACGATTGTTGGTCAGCCGAACCTCGCCATTCATGGGTTCTGCGGCGACGGCAATCTTGATTTCGCCAAGATGTTTGCGATCCGGCACGAACTGCAAATTCACGATCATGTCTTCCGACGGTCCTCGCGGCCGATACGAAAACACGGTCACGTTATCCGTGTCGCCTCGAATGGCTTCCATCGTGCCCGGCTGGCCGTTCAGAATCCCACTGCGATCTTCCGCGTACACTTTCACACGCAAGTCCTGCCCTTCTGCTCCAAACAATCGAACGCGAACCTTGATCGGCACCACATTGCCCACAAACACATCGTGCGGCACATCCAGTTCACTGACGGCGACATCCAAAGTCGTCGCGGCGACTTCCGAACTGCCCGTCGGAACGGTGTAGATCGGTCGCTGCTTGCGGCCAATCAGGCGAGCTTCCTGAATGGCATCCCGATCGCGTTTGCCACTGGCCGCCTGTTTGCCATCGCTGAACAACAAAATCGCGGCCACTTTTTCGCCCTTCGACTCTTCGCTCAACTGATTCAGCGCGTAGCCGATGGCCGTCATCTTCCCGTCAGCTGTGGCCGGCATCGCAGCGGGGTCCGCCACCACCAGATCCCCCGCCAGATCTCGCACACGGATCTCAACCGTTTCCTGTAGCTCGTCCAGCAACGGTTTCGCTGTGTCCAGCAATTGCAGAATTTCCGCCCGCCGCGTCACCCCACCCGCGCCGTCCGGAGTGTTCATGCTGGCGCTGGCATCGGTGACCACATACAGCACCCCGCCCGATTTGTCGTCGGTTTCGCGAGTCACCAGCGGGCGCATCAGCCACAGCCCCATCGTCAGCACCAGCAACAGGCGGATTGCCAACAGCGTTCTTTGCCACAGCAGCGGAAGATGTTTCACACGGCGCGGGTAGCCTGCCGCGACAACGCCGATCATGGCGAGACACGCTAGTAGGACAAAAGGCCACGGCCAGATAGGTTCGAAGGCGAGCTTCATAGGCACGGCATTGTAGTTCCCAATCGAAGTCGGGCAATCCACACGCGGATGATCACCACTGCGGTGCGATATCCGCCAGCCATTCGAGTTCGCGGGACGAAGGCGAGCCGTTCAAGAATGCGTAAAAAATCTGCCAAACGCAGCAGACCACCCAATTGGAATATCGCATGTTGGCAGCACCAACAAGACTGCTCGAAGATCACAGATCCTCGAACCTTACGTGCTGGCTGGTTCCCGCGTGTCCGAAGGATTTTTGTCTCGCTTTTCTCCCACCCGACCCAATTCGCGGGCGCGAGCCAATGACGTGTCTAACACGAGGCGGAGATCCACGCCCCACGATCCATTTTCTGAAGCCGTGAAGTGCCAATGCGGCATCACCGCCACGCTCTGATGCACGAGCTCGAAGCCGGATTCTGACTGACTGATGGTTTCAATCGGAAACGCCCAAATATTGGCATCCACAGAAGATTCCAAGCTGGCGTCCAGTCCTTGCCATTCGTCGACGAGTCCGATCCGCGTGCAGTTTTCGAGCTGTTGTTGAGAATCCAGCGTTCCCAGCTGAGTTCCCGACACGCCATAGAAATAGCGGTCGGACGCTCCACCGGGCATCGTAGCGAAGTTGAATTCACAACCAAAGTGCAGCGGCACACCGACAGGCAGTCCATGCAATTGATACTGCACTAACAGCTCGTTCGGTCGATCCGACGAGATCACCACAAACTTGCGAACTTCCACATCGTACCCGGACACATGGCCGCGACCTCGCATCTCCAACACAATTTCACTGTCGCTGCGACGGACGGACGCTTCGTACGTGGATGTCGCGAAATCGCCCAACACACCTTCGCCGCGATGAAATTCTTCGAACGACGTGTCCGGACGCATAAAGTGGTCGACCAGACTTTTTCGAGGCCACTTGTCGTACGCGATTTTGCGATCCAAGTCAGGCTGTTTAAAGCGAACCAGATCATGAATGCTGGACACATCCTCTTCTAACTGCACGCCTCGAGCCGATGCTTCGCGAAGGCGTTCTGCGTGAGCGAAAATGCGTTCGTGATAAGCTTCCGGACGACGGTTCAACGTGGCCAGCAGGTTGCTATGACAAGCTCGCAAATCAAGCTCATACATGTGCCCGCCGCAGGCCGGCGCAAACGAAGCCATCAGGCGTTGGTTGCTGAGTCGTACTTCTTGACGTGCGTCCAGATTCAAGTCGCCCGTGACCACATCCACCCAGCGATCTTCCGTCCGGGTGATCGATTCCAGCAGACTATCGGCCTGAATCAGATTTGAATACACGGCGTTTCGCAGGTGCGGCAGATACAAACCGCCGAAGGCTCCATGCCAAAACGAACAGTTACATTGGGCGCGATACAGGCAACGACGAGCCTCATCTAAAGTCTTCCGTTGTCCAGCATCCAACGTGTCGACAGCTTCCAATTCGGCCACGCGTGAGCTGATTTCGATCGCTCGCGCGTACATTTCGTTGCTCTCAAAATACTTCACGCGAAAGTTTCGCCAGAACCCCCCGGACGTGAAGCTCATCAGCTTCTGCCAGTCCGGATCTTCGCTGCGGTCTTGGTGAGCCAGACGATGGAGTTCCGCCTGAGGTTCCGGTGGCAACGCCCATTCTGTCATTTCGCGGTAGCTGCAATCCGGCAAATAGCATTTGCCCAACGGCTTCACGTGGTCCAGCGTTTCCGACGGCGTCGTGACCGTCAGCCACGATGCGTTTTCTCGCAACGCATCCAGAAATCGGTGCAGCCAGCGGTCTTCGTAAACATGCTTGTGAGTGTCCGGCCAGCTGCCGAATTTTTCACCGTCATCGCCGAACACCACAATCGGAGTTTCAGGCCGATTTTCAAACTGATTGGCAATGTCACGCAGGTGCTCAATCGTATCCGACGGATCCTGAAACGGAATCAGATACCTGAGTCGTTCGCTGCCGGGCAACACAGATAACAACCGGCCCTCGTCTTCTGTGACGTAGTATCCGTTCAGTTGATCCGCTGACAGACCGGCGGCTTTAAAGTGGTGATCGTCCAGAATCGTATAGCGAATGCCAGCCTGGCTGATGTCGCCCGCAAACGATTGTTCCCACACACGCTCCGGCACCCACATGCCGCGCACAGACGTCTGAAACAACGCTTCCAGATGTTCGGTGTAACTGGTGATCTGCCCGATACGATCTCGCCGAGGAATGTTGGCCAAGATGGGTTCGTAGAACGCACCGCCCACAATTTCCACCTGCCCACGCGCCACCATCGCGCGCAGTCGGTCGATGTATTCCGGATGAGCGACCTGCAACCATTCCAGCAAGCTACCGGATGTGTGCAGCGCAAACGGCAGGTCGGGATAGTCTTCTAGCACGTTCAGAAACGGCAAATAGCTTTCCTGATACGATTGTTCAAAGATGCCATCAAAATTGCCAATCGGCTGATGGTTATGAAAGGCCAGGATAAGGCGAACAGTCCCTGCCATGAGTCGTGACTCCGGTTCGGCATTGGGCGGCTGAAAGCGGGAAACTTTCAGCCGCGCTATTGAGTGAGCGTCACGGTGACGCAGATTTTGTCGCAAGGTCCACGCGACAAGCTTGTAAGGTATCAGAATGACCCGCAAAAACGGAAACTTCAATACATACCGTCCACGCAGTTGGCTTATCGGGGCCGGTGACCCAGAACCTTCGGCATCAGCGGCAGTACCGGAAACCCCAACCGGAACGACAGACTGAACGCAGCTTGCCTATTCTGTCAAATCGCCGCCGTGGGATAGGCTTCCCGCCCGTCAAAAACAGTGTACAAAAAGGCTGGAAGCCTATCCCACGACAGCCGAACTACCCCTTCAGCCGCGACACGATTTCGTCCACCACGCGATCCACTGGCACGCGGTCCTGCTGCAGCGAGTCGCGATCACGAATGGTGACCGTACCGTCTGTCATGCTGTCGCCGTCGACAGTGATGCAATACGGCGTACCGATTTCGTCTTGACGACGGTACCGCCGACCAATCGCACCTTGCTGATCGTACTGGCAATTCAGCCCAGCCGCTTTCAAGGCACCGAAGATTTCAGCCGCCTTTTCTGGCATGCCTTCCTTTTTAATCAGTGGGAACACGGCCGCTTTGACCGGAGCCAGCCGAGGATGAAACTTCATCACCAGTCGTTCCTGCAGCACCCCTTTTTCGTCGGGTTGCTGATCTTCGTGATACGCTTCGCAGATGAACGCCAGCGTGGCGCGGTCGGCACCTGCGGACGGTTCGATCACGTGCGGCAAAAACCGCTCCTTGGCCTGATCGTCGAAGTACGTCAGGTCTTTGCCACTGCCGCGATGCTTGGGTTTGCCGTCTTCGTTGAGTTCCACTTCCAGTTCGCCGGCCGCATTTTTGTGCAGCTTGCCTTCCATGTGAGAACGCAGGTCGAAGTCGCCGCGGTGAGCCACGCCTTCTAATTCACCGTATTCGCCAGCATCCAAAAACGGAAACGCGTATTCGATATCCGCCGTTCCTACCGAATAATGAGCCAGCTCTTCCGCGTGATGGTCTCGCAAAATCAAGCGATCTTTACTGACACCCAGGTCCTGATACCACCGAAAGCGACGATCACGCCAGTATTTGTACCAACCGGCGGATTCGTCAGGACGACAAAAGAATTCAATCTCCATCTGTTCAAACTCACGCGAACGAAACGTAAAATTCCTCGGCGTGATTTCGTTGCGAAAACTTTTGCCGACCTGGCAAATACCAAACGGCAGCTTGACGCGGCTGCTGTCGACCACGTTTTTGAAGTTCACGAAAATCCCTTGAGCCGTTTCGGGGCGCAAAAACGCCGCGTCGTCGTCTGTGCCCAGAGCTCCGATGATGGTTTTCATCATCAGGTTAAATTCACGCGGAGCCGTCAGCGTGCCGGCTTTGGAAGCCCCGGGAGCCACCACTGTGGCAAAAACCGACAGGTCCAATTTGTCCAGCGTGGTGGCCGCGCCGTCCCATTCCAGCTTGTCGGCGTACTTTTTCTTCTGCCCGAACACTCGCAACGCTTCCGACGTCATGTCTTCATGAAAGTCTTCTGCAGTGGAAGCCACCATCACCTTCGACAATTCCGCACCGGTTTCGTCCTGTTTGACAGTGGCATCTTTGAAGGACACCCCGCGGCAGCGAATCTGGTCCAGACGAAAGCGGTTTTTGCTTTCGCGGCAGTCCACCATCATGTCGTGAAACAGATCGTAATGGCCCGAACATTTCCAGACCTGAGGATTCATGATCAGCGCGGTTTCGACGCCCACCATCTGATACTTGGATGGTGCCGATTCGGGGGCGACCAGTTCGTTGTGACCGGACACCATGTCGTGGTACCAGCTGTCACGGACGTTGCGTTTGAGTTCTGTGCCAAGCGGACCGTAATCCCAAAAGCCGTTTTGCCCGCCGTAGATTTCCGAGTTTTGAAAGACGAAACCACGTCGCTTACACAGCGCGACGATTTTTTCCATGGAACGACTCATACTTGCCTTAACCTTGCCTTAACCATTGCTAATGGGGGAATGTGGCCCCTGCTGGATGCAGCGACCTGCAATTCGTGTGTTCATCGCTCGGATGAGTGGCCGAATTGAGCCGGGATTGTAGGAAGCCGCCGCCGCTTCGCAAAGCACAACACGTCCAAGCCCAAGACCGGCAAAGAAGACCCATCCGTTCGGCGCCTGCTGGTCGACGGAAGTACGCGTCGCCGAAATTGTCAACAACAGTAGGCCGGAACAAGCCGCGACGGACGCAGTTCCGGCAGCACATCGGCGGAATCGTCACCTGCAGTGATGCGGTGCCTGTGTCCGGCAATGAAACGCGAGTGGCAGACGAAGCGGGGCAGACGGATTGGGGCAGACGGATGCCGGTTTGTTTATTCATTGCTAGGATGTTGTGCTCAGGCATGCAGCACGGTCAAACTCGCCAGCACCCGGCAACCCCCACCGTGATTCTCGGTGGAGACCACCGAGCTACGATACGATACGATTCGATACGATACGATTCGATACGCAAGTGGATATTCCGACCGCAGCCTTAATCGATCGCAATGGCCTGAATGAACTCGACCATCTGAGCCAGAATTTTCGCATCGCTCAGCAAAAACTGTGATGCGGTTTCGTAGCGCGGCTGGTCCAGCAGAGAAGCTAGGTGAACGCACGATTCGGATTGGTTCATGCTGACCAGCAATTCCAGATACAGCAGAAAATTGGCCACCGCCTTCTTCTTTTCCGCCGCCTTAAACTCGTTCTTCTGAAGTCGCAGCACCAAGCGTTCGTTGAGTGCCGCGAAGTCGTGCGTCTGCAGTTTCAGCAGTCGAGACTTCGACTTCGAAAACCGCAACAAGACGTCTTCGGCCGAGATCATCGCGCTGCTTTGCAGATTTTTGGCCAGCAGCATGGCCGCGCTGACTCCGACAATTCCGGCGATGAACTTAATGTGCGAATTGGTCACGGTCGCAGTGCCTTCGATCGTCTTGGCGACTCGCACCCACGAACGGCGATCTGGCGTGCGCGTTAAATCGGCCCCGAACGTGGCTTTTCCGTTGGCTGCCGCTTTGGGATCACCATCCAGATATTCACTGTGCTCCTGCAGAAAGCCGATCACTCTGGAATCCACGTCGTTGTCGTTGGCCCACAAAACCCAATCTTCTACGGTGGGAGCAAATTCGTACACGTTGAACCGCGACACCAGCGCCGGGTCGAGATCCGTCAGTTGATATTCGTCCCCTTCGTTGACCGCCGATACAACGCGACTGCCAGCGGGCAATGATCTTCCGGCCAGCGTTCGGTTCAGGGTAAGGTCCATCACGGACTGCAGGATTTCCGGACGAGCCCGATTGAGTTCATCCAGAAACAACACGATCGGTTGATCGTCCATGGGCCACCAAAACGGCGGCAGAAATTCTGACTGCCCCGTCTGTTCGTTCTTGTGCATCAAGCCAATTAAGTCGCCAGGGTCGCTCATCTGTCCCAGAAAAAACGTGACCACTGGCTGGCCCGTTGATTCGAAATGGCTGGTCACAATTTGCGACTTCCCAATTCCATGCCGACCCACCAGCATCAGATTCTGATCTGGCGGTGTGAAGCGAAGAAGTTCGTGGAGTTCTGATGTGTTGAGTCTAATCGCCGGCATGAATTTCGGATGTGATCGCTGTTGAATGGAATTCTGCTTCGGAAACACGGATGATACCGGCACGCGACAGCTGCTCTTCAGGAAAGCACTCACGCAAGAGTTTTCGAACAGTCGGCAGCGGTAACATAGAATCAGAATGTGAAAGCGGATTGAAAGCAAAATGAATCAGGCGACAGTCAGGGATGCCGAGAAGTCTAGCAGCGCCCGGAACCGAAGCCAGACGGAACGCATCGGTCAGATTACACAACAGTGGTTTCTCACGGAACCGCTGATGTTTAGTGCCTGGATGACTCACCGACTGGTGGCGAATCCAGCGATCAAAACCATCCGATCTGGTCGAGGGGTAATCGAATTCAATGCGGACTACGTGAGAATCTTGGACGCCAAAACGCTGCGCGATGTGATGAAGTTCGAAGTGCTGCGGATTATCCTGAAGCATCCGTACGAACGACGTAAGCCGCTGGCTGAAATGGCGTGGGAAGCCAGCAATTTCGCCATTCGCGAATGCACGCCAACATCCCTAGAAATGCCGTCTGCCACTGCCAAGTTCGGCGACAAACACGGCGGTAAGTTCTTTGAATACTACTACAGCTTATTGTGCCGCAGCGGCGAAGAAGACGGCAATGACGCTCAAGGTGATTCGCCCGACAGCGATCAGGGTGCCGAAGAAGCTGCTGCTGGAGACGGCGCGTGTAACGGCCAGCCCTCATCAGCATCGGCCGATTCGCCGAGCCCAGCCGATCAAGCGGACTCCGAACCAACCGCCAGCCCATCGCAATCGAACACCGACGATGAGCCATCGCGGGTTCCAGAACTTGGCGACTATTGTGACGTTGATCTCGTCGGCAGCCAGAACGCGATCGAATGGGACTACGACCAGTTCCAGTGCGAAGTCATCAACGATCTCATCACGGAGGTTGAGTCGTCAAATCACTGGGGCACTGTTTCCGGCGGTTCGCGTGAACTGATTTTGGCCAGTCGTCGGCCAAAGCTTGATTACCGCCGCGTGCTGCAATCGTTTCGGGCCACGGTCGTAGCGTCAAGCCGCCGATTGACGCGCATGAAACCCAGTCGCCGGTATGGCTTCCAATACATGGGCAGTCGTCGAGATTTCACGACGCACATTCTGTTCGCCGTAGATGTCAGCGGTTCCGTCAGCACAAAGGATGTTCAGAACGCGTTTTCTATCGTCAATCGCCTGTTTAAGTATGGTGTGGAATCGATCGATGTCATTTGGTTCGACACCAAAATTCGCTGCGAAGAACCGGTCACGCTCAGGAAAGCTCGCCAGCAGATTGCGATCTATGGCCGTGGAGGAACCAACTTTCAACCGTTGATGAAGTACTTGGATCAACACCCACACTACGATGGCATGGTGGTGTTCACGGATGGAATCGCGGCCGTTCCATCACCGCCGCAACGCAACCGTAAAACGCGAGTCTGCTGGTTGTTCAATCACGAAGATCACTGGAAGACACGACACGAGGATCTGGAACGACCGGGAATGGTGTCCGCCTTCGTGTATGCAGACTGAACCGAACGTGTGTCCGATCCAGCGTGAGAAATCGTGCCGTCGCAGATGTTCGTACACCACATCGGCGGGACTCTGGTGGATATCCGCGACAAGTTCACAAAACGTCGCCGAACGGCGGCCCGTGGGTTCACCGTGATTCGAAAACGCAAACGCGCGTTCTGGTGCGACGGGGGTGTCCAAATACTTGGTGACTTTCGTCCAACAAAATGCGATGCGGATAGCCACGTTCTCGGCGAAACTTTGCCACCAACGGCAGATGCTTATGAATGTAGTTGGCTTTCGTTTGATGATCCATGTGAGATGAATTCAGCACGACGCTGAGTCCCTGTTGCAGCAGCATTAACAGATCATTCATCTCCGGCAGAAAGCGGCCACCGCCCAGCACGACAGTATTCGGCAATGCTCCCAGGCTGGTGTAATCGTCTTCTGGATCGACCACGTAATCGGCCTGCTGCTTAAGATTCGTCGATCCCCATTCTACGGCGACCGCGTATTCGCAACACCGCAGTAGTTCGTGATCGTTTTCGGCGTCTCCAATGCCCAAAGCATTGTGGCGCGAAACGCCTCAAGCCCCCAGCAATTCCTTGAGCCCTGACGATTTACTGATGGACGCCGGCAACAGCATCATTCGCTGTCGATTGAAGGTGATCGCCAGCGGCAATTCCTGTTCGCGAATCAGCGACATCGCCACAGCCGAAAACTCAGCATCCATTTCGACAACGCAGCGGCCGACTTTGAAATCAATGCCGCGTTCCGTGTTGCCGTGAGCAACGAGATCGGTGGCGACTGCCCCAACTGCATGCAGTGCCCGCCTGCCAACGAAATCACGGCCCCGTTTTCCGCAACCACACCATCCACGAAATCCAAAGCACCCGCGACATCACGCAGTTCCGAAAGAATGCGCCCGGTCACAATCACCACCAGCACGCCGCAGTGCCGAGCCGTACGAATGGCCGCGCGTACAGCCGGATGCAGCAAGCCGTCCGTCGCAATGGTGCCGTCGTAATCGGTGCCGTCGCAATGGTGCCGTCGTAATCGGTGGCGATGACGCTCAATCGAATGGCCCGCTGTCTTTCAATCGGCTGTGGTGATCATCGAACGCACCCTGTGAATGAGATGCCACGCAAGAGCGGCGCTGTGACCGCTCAACAGCAAACCCGTCCAGCAAGCAAGCGACGTGCGCGTACCGCTTGAACGCTGCGAGTGAAAATCAGCGCCTTCGATTGGGGAATTTGCCGACGCCTACAACGCGGACAGATCTGCCGAATTTGCGGCGTCCACAAAGACCTCGTCCAACTGTCGCAGCCGATCTTCTTCTGCCTGAGACACCTTGCCGATCCCCAGAATTCCGCCCGCCGCTTCGGTCACTTCCCGAGACCGACTGAGCGCCGTGTCGTGCAGTTCGCGGAAGGCACTCACCGACAGCGTTGGCCGAACCGCATGAATAAACTGCGACCAAGCGTGGAACAATTCTGTGGTGGAAGGAGTTTTGAGCCAGAATTCCAGCAGCTCATACGACGGAGTCCCCGCCGCAATTCCCACCAGATCGGCTGCCTTCAACACCGCCGCACGCTCTGCCGTTTGCACGTATCCGTTGGACCACGCGACATGCACGGCAGGAAATAAAGTAAACGCCAGCAGCGTTTGCGGCGTCATCCGCACTCCGATCAGCTCAGCCAACACACTGCGGTCGCCGATGCCGGTGGCGATCGTTAACGCATCTTCATCGGCTTCCAGCTTTTGTTGCTCATTCAGCTTTTCAATCAGCTGAAGATCAACCCGATGAAAAAATTCATCTTCCAACGTACTGGCTCGTTTGTGAAAAGCATCGCGTGACATAGCCTTGCTCCTGTGATTGAGGGACTCGCCCAGCGACGACGCGGACGAAAGAAACAACACGGACGACAATGACTACCAGTCACAGCAATTTTCATGCCCAAAGAAATCACTGATCAGTTGCAAAGTCAACACGGGTGTGACAACAATAGGTGACGCTATTCGCCACAAGTCGTCAACCACGGTTGGCATTTCGGAAATCGGAGCCAGCGGCCTGCGGCTATCAGAGGTGCCAGCGAGAACTGTCGCTCCCACTCAACACCTGCGGTGGCTGCCGAAAGTGTGCGATCTGGTCACTGATGAGCACATCGGCACAGTCGCCGTTTTCTAGGTTTTCTAAATATCGCACGTTGGTCTCCGCTGTGATTTCTCGGCGGAGACCGCCGAGCTA
Organism: Fuerstiella sp.; assembly: GCA_041688835.1. GTDB lineage: Bacteria > Planctomycetota > Planctomycetia > Planctomycetales > Planctomycetaceae > Fuerstiella. The sequence goes on along the minus strand of JBDNHJ010000198.1, from coordinate 21,350 downwards.
CTGCGCGGGCAATTCCACACACGCCGCTTCGATCTCGCTGCGCACTAGCAGCTTGTTGCCGTACAGGCACAACGTATTCCAGCACACGCCGTCGATCAGTTGCTTGGTGCCCAAGCCTTTGAATTCCGAAGGCGACGCATGAAACACCAGCAACTCACCAGACTCACTGAGTAACAATATGTCTTCGCCAACCAGCAGCATCTGACCATGCCCAAAACGCCCTCGGTGCTTCCACAATCGTTCTCCATCCGACAGTCGCGTGCATTCCAAAAACCCGTTCGACAACGAATAGGCGTGGCCGTTGAAGATCACGGGGCTCATGAGCTTCGTTTTCAGAGCCCGCGTGTTTTGCCAACGGCTCAGCGGCACCAGTTCCCCATCGCGCGACGTCAATTCAATCAACTCTCCACCACCGTCGGGATAGCCTTTGGATGTTAGCACTTGGTTGGCCGACACCACAGTGAGCTGACTGGTGTTGGCTTCGCCATCCGATTTACCCGGCCTCGGAAATTTCCACAGCGGCTCCCCAGACTGCGGCGCAAACCCCATCGCGAAGTTTTCAGTGGTCATCAAAATTTGGTCGACACCAGCCACATTCGCCAGCGTAGGCGATCCATAAGCGATCATCTCGTCGCCGCCTTGCCAACGCAGTTCCCCCGTCTGTCGATCAAACGCCAGCAACGTATGAACCGTTCCGTCTGTCGGACCGCCGCCGGGAACCACAACCAAGTCATCGACAATCAACGCGGCACCGGAACGCCCCCACTGCAGTCGCGTGTTGCCTTCGTACGTCACGGTTTGCCCATCCGCATCAATCGCCTCGGTCAGTTTGATGCCCAGTAACTCGTTCAGGTCGACTTCCCAAACCACTGTACCATCAGCGCCGTTCAGACACACAAAATGACCGACGGCACCGATCGCGTAGACCATGCCGTCATGAATTGTGGGTGTCGCTCGCGGACCGATTCGCCCGAGGTTCATGGCATCTCGATGTCGCACCGCATGTTGATGCATCCACTGCAACGTGCCGTCCTCAATGCTGTAACACGTCACGCATTCTTGCCCCTCACGTTGTTCCATGGTGACGGCAAACCCGTTCCGAGCGGTAAAGCCCGACCAGCCTTCGCCGATGGGTTGCTTCCACATGATCGTGGCTTCCGCCAGTCGCGCGGCGTCGATTCGAAAGTCGGTGCGGACGATGGAATCCTGTTGCGGTCCCAAAAATCGCGGAAAGTCTGCGGGCGTTTCCGTCACCAGATCCACAATCGTCGGCTGCACTTCGGCGTCGACCGCTGGAGACTCAGGCGGCGTGATCCAGATCGGTTCGAAGCGTTGAATGGTCACGTCACCACCCAGAACTGGTCGCAGGATTTTCACAAACAATACCGGTACCGCAATCAATGCCGCACTGGCCAAGATTCTGGCGGGCCATTTCCAGCGACTCAAAAACAAGAACCACCCCAACCACAACAGCAGCATCAACAGACCGCTGATCAGACTGGCGACCATGATAACATCGAGGCCGACGGCGAAGCGGTCATCCAGATCGCTGGCGAAATAGAAGGCCAAACACACGCCGCCGATGTAGAAAAATGTCAGCCCCAACAAGATGGACGGAAAACGCGGCTGGCGAATTTCCGGCTGGTCTGTCGAGGTGTTGGGAGCTTGCTGTTTTGCGTCTGTCATCCTAGTTCCAGTGTCTGCTATTCAACGTTTGGTCGCTGTGCCGGTTCATACGCGAGCAAACGGCAGTGCGATCTTGCCGTGGGATTGTAGCGGTGATCCGCCAGAGGACCATGGCCCACGGCGGGTTGCTGCCTTCCAGCCGTTTTGGAGCTCGAGTGTCGCAGGATTGGAAGGAACAGGGCTTTCAAAGCGACAGATTTGTCATTTGTGATTTGTCAGATTTCATTTGTTATGTTTTTCAATTCAGATATGTACCGGTCAAACCCTAGAACCGGAGCAAAACGAACGGTAGTCCGCTGGGAGACCGAAATCCTGCGGCTCGGCATCTGATCGCATGTATTTTCTGGGCGAGAGTTAACGACGAGCAAAAAGAAAAACAGCCACATATCCTTGACTCGGTCCAGCACGAGACATTCACGTACGCCTGCGGCTAAAGGTTAAACGATTCAAGCGACCCAGCGAGTGGCATTATTAACGCTGAAGTCCATTCTCCATTCTCCATTCTCCGGTGCCCAGCGTGCTTCAGAATTCTCACCATTCCCGAAACCGCCTGTTCGGTGCCATCCTGCTGTTGATGGTGCTGTCGCTGTCGTATGCAACCTTGGGCCGCAGTCTGTTGACACGGCCGTTGTGGATGGACGAAATTCACAGCTGGTTGCTGATCACTGACGCAGACGTCGGCCACGCCATGTCCGCACTGGCCGATGGAGCCGACTACAATCCGCCCACGTATTACTTGGTCGCTCGTTTGCTGGCCGTCTTTGGTCCTGTGACGGAATATCGGTTGCGGTTGCTGTCACTGTTTTTCACAGCGGCCACCGCCATGGCGATGTATCTGATTCTAAGCCGTCGCTTCACAGCCGCCGCCGCTTTGGGCGCAACTTTGCTGGCAGCGTCACATCGACTGTGTGTGCTGCAATCGACAGAAACAAGATTCTACGCGTTGTGGATGTGTCTGTTGATGTGGTACAGCTGGCTGCTGACGAAAACGGTCGACGGCGTGTGGAACCGAACGCTGCAACGCATCGGTCTAGCACTGATGGCTGTTGCCATTTGCACCACACACTACTTCGGTATCATTTCCGTCGGGTTAGTCACCACGGCGTGGACCATCGGCCAACTGCGCCAAAATCGTCGTTCCGCAATCGTTCAGGCAGCCGGACTGCTGGTGTGCTGCGTGATCGCAGTGGCCTGTTGCCTGCCGCTGCTGTCCGGCCAAACAGCGGCGCTGACATGTGCGACATGGGTCAAACCGCCAACCATCGCCAGCAGTTTCGACTACGCCGTACAGTTTCTGCCCATGCTGCCGCTAGGAATCTGCATCGGTGCGGCGACCGCTGGCTGGTTCAGCCGACAGCAACCGTCCAATGGTGGTCGCTTTGAGTTTGTCGTCCCGCCTTCAGGCGGAACCCGACTCGGCATTCCGTACAAATTCCGTCTAAAGGCGGGACGACCAACGGGCTGCCGCAACAAAGTGAGCGACACTGAACAACCGCAGTCGGAAGACATCCAAGCCGTGACTCCAGCAACATGGGGGCTCGAAAACACGGTGCTGCTGGCGTCGATGCTAATGCCGTTCGTGCTGATTGTGTTTTCATGGATAGTGCAGCCAGCACTGGTCAATCGGTACGCCGTTGTGGCGATCGCCGGAATGGTACCGATTTACGCTTGGCTATTGTCGCGAGCCACGGAAGCGATTCAGAATACGTGTGTCGCGATCGCGGCCTGCTGGCTGGCGTTTTCTGTCCACAACAGCAGCGAAACTTGGGACCATAACTTACGAGACCAGTTTGCGTTGCGACAATCGCTATCCGCACTATCGCCCACCGATGTCGTGGTGTTCGAGGACCGAATCGACTTCTGGCTGCTGCAGCAATTGCAGACAGCTCAAGATCGCCCCGCCGCGTGGTATCAAGCAGACTTCGAAAATCACGATCTGGTTCGCCCCTGCAACCTCAGAATCGTGCAACGCGATGTTGGTCGGCGGACACAGAAATGGTACCCAGATCGGTTTCCCATCATGCCACTGGCGACACTGACAGAACTGCACGAATTTGTGGTTGTGCCGTATGTCAACAGGCCGTTTGGCGAACTAAAATTTCCGAATGGCTACGAATCCACTCGAATCAACAATCGCATGTATCGACTGCGAAGAACCACGTCCGGCGATGCTGCTGATTTGGCCACAGCGCTGCACGAAATTCGCGAAACCATGAGGTAAGGCGTGCGGCCAGTAAGAATGTGCCATTTGTGATAAAGCCTGAAGCGCCAGCGAAGCCGAACAAGATATCGGCTTCGCTGGCGCTTCAGGCTTCAACTGGTAAGATCTTAACTGCCGCTGGAGCTCTCGGCGGAGACCGCCGAGCTACGTAAAAAAGGCCGGTTCTTGCGAACCGGCCTTTTCTGTTTGGTGAATCAGTCAGCACAGATCAGTCCCAGCTCAATGCTCCGCCGGTTTGGTATTCCGTGACTCGGGTTTCGAAGAAGTTCTTCTCCTTGCCCAGGTCAATCGTTTCGCTCATCCAAGTGAATGGATTGGAAGAGCCATACTGAATTGGCAGGCCGATTCGTTCCAAGCGGCGGTCTGCCACGTGTTGCACATAGTCGCGGAACAAATCTGCGTTCAGCCCCATAATTCCTCGAGGCAAGCAAGATTCTGCGTATTCAATTTCCAGTTCAACCGCCACCTTAATGCGCGCGATCATGGCTTCTTGGAAATCGGCTGTCCACAGTTCTGGGTTTTCGGCCTTGATGCCGTTGATCAGATCGACGCCGAAGTTCAGGTGAATCGTTTCGTCACGCAGAATGTACTGCACCTGCTCGCCAATGCCGCACATCAGATTGCGACGATGGAACGACAGCATCATCACAAAACCACTGTAGAAGAAGATGCCTTCCATGATCACGTAGTAACCGATCAGGTTCTTCAAGAACATCTGCTGACCTTCGAAGGTATCCGTGGTGAAGTCCGGGTCCAGAACTTCAGCGGTCAGTTCCATTTCGAACGCATCTTTTTTGGCGATCGACGGAATCTCACGATACATATTGAAAATTTCGCTCTCGTTCAGGCCGAGACTTTCCACGATGTACATAAACGTGTGGCTATGAACGGCTTCTTCAAACGCCTGACGCAGCAAATACTGACGGCACTCCGCATTGGTCACGTGCTTAAAGATCGCCAGTACCAAGTTGTTGCCCACCAGCGATTCGGCTGTTGAGAAGAAACCCAAGTTCCGCATCAGCACCAAACGTTCATCGTCTGTCAGTCCTTTGCCTCGCCAAACTTCAACGTCGCGGTTCATCGGGACTTCGGTCGGCATCCAGTGGTTGGCACAACCATTCAGGTAATGTTCCCAAGCCCAATTGTATTTGATCGGCATCAGCTGATTCACGTCAACCTGAGCACAATTGATCAGACGCTTTTCGGTGGCTTGGAAACGACCGTCAGCACCAACCAAAAGTTCTTCTTCGGTGACAGGAATATCAGATGTTGCAGTGCGGGTTGACATAAACGTGCATCCTTGTGGTTATGGGGTGTCGTGTGTGACTCGGTGACAGAGTAAGACGCGCTGACTGCGCACTTCGGGGATAATTTTTCAGCAGCCTCACATTGGCCGCTGAATTCATGCTTTCAGTTTTGGTTGTTTCTGTGCTGCATTTGCAATTGCTGCTGAAACGTTTCGTGTTCGGCGGTCGCCAAACCGTGGTGAAGAGTTTTCAGTGCTTGGCTGCTGTTCCCGGACAGCAGCGCCTTTGTATCGATCCACAGACTAGGAAACGCATTGCTGTGAATCACACCATCGCCGTCGGGTGGTAGTAGTCGATAACGACCTTCCTTCAATGTATGCATTTCGATCACGTTGTCCTGTACCCGCCAAATCAAATATTCATTAACGCCGTGACGTTCGTAAACGCGAAATTTTGGGCCGCTATCGTAGCTCACGCTGCTGGTCGAAATTTCGGCAGCAAGCTCCGGAGCTCCTTCAACGTATCCATCATTCAGTCGCACCTGCCCGCCGTGCTGCGGATCGACGAACAACATGCAGTCTGGCTGAGGTTCATTGAAATCGTCCAGTCGCATTGATGCGTTGTCGGAACACCGCACGCCGGGGGTAGCGATCTTGTACAAGCCCAGAAGGGTAAGCAACTCCGCATGGGGTTCCCCATGATATTCCGATCTGACTGCCGCCTGCGTATAAACAATTCCTTCGATCAACTCGGCCTTCTTCAAATCCGGCATTGCGTCACAACGACGCTCGAACTCTTCACGGTTCAGGCAATCACCTGGCTCAAGAGCTGGGATTTGAGTTTTCCGAAGGTCATTAGAAGATGTCGAGACAGACATAGCGGTCACCTTATCTGGAAAAAAAGACTGGCTGAAACGATGAACAACTTTCATCATAACCGCAGACACGCTGTGGCACGCAGTACCATTCAGAAATTCGTGTCCGCAGCTTGATCTGACTCATTCTCGTTCAGGCACGTCCGACAGCGACAACGGAGCCACCACGGAGCGTTTGCGAGCGGAAGCTCGCAAACGCTGGCGGTCGGCACCGTTTACTGACAGGCCTCACAGTCTGGATCGTCCAGACTACAGGCTTCCACATTCGTCATGTCGGTGGCTGGTGAGGACACCGGATGTGGCGTCTTGGCAGGGTCTTCCGGGCCATCCGTTCGCAGATTTTCCGCCGTACTGTCACGGTCCATCTGGATTTCGTCCGAAGCACTCTTGTTCTTCATCCAGCGTGGCTGAACGCCATATCGGTTGACGTCGACCGTCGATTTTTCAACCTGAGTCGCCGCCAAGGTTCGCAGGTAGTAGGTCGTTTTCAGCCCCTTCTGCCATGCCAACATGTACATGTCATGCAGCTTGCGGCCACTGGGTTCACACATGTACAGGTTCAGCGACTGCCCCATGTCGATCCACTTTTGTCGACGCGACGCACATTCGATAATCCACTTCGGATCGACTTCGAATGACGTCAAAAAGCGCGCCTTCACGTCCGATGGAATCCGAGGAATATCAGTCAGCGTTCCGTCGTAGTACTTCAGGTCGTTCAGCATATCCGTGTCCCACAGGCCACGTTTTTTTAGCTCAGTCACCAGCTGCGTGTTCACGTGAGTAAACTCGCCCGACAGATTGCTTTTCACATACAGATGCTTGTAAACCGGTTCGATCGACTGCGACACACCGATGATGGTGGAAATCGTCGCGGTCGGAGCAATCGCCATACAGTTACTGTTGCGAATACCGTTTTCGGCAATCTTTTTGCGAACCAACTCCCAGTCCATGGTCGTCGAACGATCCATGTCAACCGGCATCCCACGTTCCTGTTCCAGCAACTCAATCGTGTCGATCGGCAGCAGGCCGCGATCCCACTTCGAACCAGCGTACGAAGAATAGGTGCCTCGTTCTGCCGCCAGATCGCTGGACGCGGACAGTGCATAGTAAGAAATGGCTTCCATGCTGCGGTCAGCAAACTCAACCGCCTCATGACTAGCATAACTGATGCTCATGGCCGCCAAAGCGTCTTGAAAACCCATCAATCCCAAACCAACCGGACGATGCTTTTGGTTGGAATACCGAGCTTCATCTGTGGGGTAGTAATTGATGTCGATCACGTTATCCAGCATTCGCATGGCGATGCCGATCGTGTTTTCCAGCATTTCCAGATCCAGCTTGCCATCGACAATGTGTCGCGCCAAATTGATAGAACCTAGATTGCAAACAGCTGTTTCTTTGGCAGACGTGTTCAGCAGAATTTCTGTACACAGATTACTACTATGAACAACACCGGTGTGATCCTGGGGCGAACGAATGTTAGAAGGATCTTTCCACGTAATCCATGGATGACCGGTTTCGAACACGCGAGTCAGAATCTTGCGCCACAATTCCACTGCTGGAAAGCGACGAAACAGATCGATCTTACCTTCATCAGCCAGCCGTTCGTAGTGCTCATATCGCTCTTCGAACGCTTTGCCAACCAAGTCGTGCAGGTCTGGCACTTCATCAGGACTAAACAGCGTCCATTCCTGATTGTTCTGAACTCGCTTCATAAACAAGTCAGGAATCCAGTTCGCCGTATGCATGTCATGCGTACGACGGCGATCGTCGCCCGTGTTTTTCCGCAGGTCCAGAAATTCTTCCAAGTCCATGTGCCATGTTTCGAGATACGAACACACGGCTCCCTTGCGTTTGCCACCTTGATTCACAGCCACAGCTGTGTCGTTGACAACTTTCAGGAATGGAATGACTCCCTGGCTGCGACCGTTGGTCCCCTTAATATGAGAGTTCGTCGCTCGAATGCTGGTCCAGTCGTTGCCGAGACCACCCGCCCACTTACTGAGTTTGGCGTTGTCCGAAACACACTTAAAGATGTGATCCAGATTGTCGCTGACCGTCGACAGATAGCACGAACTCAGCTGAGGATGATTGGTCGCAGAATTGAACAGAGTTGGCGTGGCAGACGTAAACCGCATGCTGGACAACATGTTATAGAATTCAATCGCTCGTTCTTCGCGATTGTCTTCGTTCATGGCGAGTCCCATGGAGACTCGCATCCAGAAATATTGCGGCATCTCGATGCGGCGGCCATCGATGTGCAGCAAATAGCGGTCGTAAACGGCCTGCATGCCCGGATATTTGAACAAGCTGTCGTTTTCTGGCTTCAAAGCGTTCGCCAGCTTAGTCAGGTCGTATTGTCGCAGGTTCGGTGTCAGACGTTCGGCAACAATCCCGTCAATCACGTAATGCTCGAACTGATTGCGATACAGTTTGTCGAAATCAGCAGCGTCAGAAGGAGCACTCCCCAGTGCTTCGTTGGCGATCACCATTCGCAGCAGGCGAGACGTAACGATGTCGTAGGCGGGATCGATTTCAATTCGAGCTCGCGCGGCCAGAATCATGGCGCGATAGATTTCTCCGATGGAAATTCCATCAAAGATCGACTTCATCACTTCCTGCAGCAGGATTTCAGAATCGCAATCGACCAAGCCTTCGCAGGCCACTCGAAATCGCTTGCGAATGCGTGTGGCGTCGAACGGAACCAGTACGCCATCTTCCTGCTTCACGTTGATACGTGGCTTGGATTCTTTGGCTTCCGTTTCCAGTCCATCGAGCTGCTGGAGTGCTCGAATCTTCTGATGTTCAGCACGATACACGATGTATCGACGCGCCACGCGGTAATGGCCACGCTTCATCAGCAGTAACTCGACGGCATCCTGCACAGCTTCGACGTCGACACCAGCTGTCCCACCGGCGTCCTGAGCAATAATCTCAGCGACTTCCTGAGTGATCTCACGAATCTCTTGATCAACTTTGTCATCCACGGGTTGTCCGTCCGCCAGATTCAACTCTGCGCGGAACGCATTCGCGATCGCTCGGCCAATTAGGCCATCGTCGAACGGTGCTGTTCGACCATCACGTTTGCGGACTACCCATTCTGATTTTGCACGAATCATTCGATGCTGCTCCTAATTCTTTCGTCCAAGTGAAAGCTACGCGTCGTGCGCAGATATTCCATCAACAATAAAAAGAGAATTGGTCACTCGTCTTTAGTGACCACGTCGGGCCCTGAAATCTGTCAGCGCAGCATTGAAACGGCTGGTGTGAGTCTGGGAGGTTTCAGCAGAGTAGAATGCTGATAACCCGAGGGACCATGAGACCGAGTCGGTGGAAACTGGCTGGCATGTTTATGTCGACCTCCTGTCGAAGTGTGTCGTCCGTGCTAAGGGCAAGATAAGGACGTCAGCCCACATGTCAAACCACTACGCCAGACTTTCGCAAGTCCAAAGCAGACAACGCCTTTGGGCGTTCTCAGCAAAAGTGGTCGTTAAGTGTTCTTAACGCATATTCGCAATATAGTGGGTCCATGAAAAGTGTCAACACTAAATGTGGTATGCTTCTAAGATCGGAGCACAAGTCCCGATCGCTCAAGGAATCCTCTGAAATTTTCCAAATAGGTGTCTTTGACCGGTTGCACTCTGGCAACCACTGGCACCAAGTGTCACGCTCAAGGGAGACCTGTTTGGAGAATCAAACCCGCCACAACCAACGTTCTACCGCGCCCCGCGAAGACATCCCCGCAGCAAGGAATGCAATCCAGAAAAGGCCCGAAACCGCCAAACTCACTTCGTCAAAATTACCCAAGTGTTCTTGAACACCTGCCGCTTTTGTCCGTGTTGACGCTTGTCGTTATGCCTCTGCGTTCAAATACTGTTGTCTGAGGGACCGTCGTTTCAGCAGCGTCGAATCAATCCGTCGCACGGTAGTCCCCCACCATGAATCACAACAATTGAATCACGGTGGAGACCACCGTGCCACGATACCTCCCCAACTCCAACATCCGCCTGCCGTTTCCAAAGAGACCTCCGATGAAATTTCGCGTGGCTGCCACTGCTCTCCTCCTAACCTGTTGCACACAGTCCTGCATCGTTTTTGCCCCAACGGCTCAAGCGCAGGAAACAGAAGCCGCCACGCGCCAGTACGCTGTCGCCGTTGGTTTCCAAAACCAAAAACTGTATGACGCAGCCGTTGAAGAATGGACGACGTTTCTGAAAAAGTATCCCGCCGATGCGCGAGCCGACGTGGCTCACCATTATCTGGGAACCTGTTGCCTGCAGGAAAAAAAATACCCGGAAGCCATCGCGGCGTTCTCAACCGTGATCTCCAAATATCCGAACTGCAAACTGCTCGATCAGTCCATGCTAAACCTTGGCATCGCGCAGTATGCCACCGCTCAACAATCGACCGCAGACGCCGACTATGCCAAAGCCGAAGCCGCGTTCGGTCAGATGCTGGCCAAATTTCCGGACAGTGAATACGCCAGCCGCGCATTGTTTTACCGCGCCGAATGTTTGATGCAGACCAAGCAAACGGACAAAGCCGCAGCCGCCTACCAGCAGTTCACCGATAAGAACCCGGACAGCGAATTCGCATCCGATGCGTTATACTCACTGGGCACGGCACAGGAACAGCTCAAACAAATTCCTCAAGCCGCCGCCACGTTCGCCAAATTCGCCGCAAAGTACCCGGACCACAAACTGCTGACCGAAGTCCAAATGCGACAAGCAGAAATCCTGTTCAACGACAACAAGTTCACAGACTGCCAGCCGATCTTCGAACAGATCAGCCGCAACAAAGCGTTTCCCTTGGCGGACGTCGCCATGCTGCGACACGCACGCTGTTTGTACGAAGCAGGTCGTCTGGCGGACGCCGGAAAAATGTACTGGGATGTCCCGCGAGAATTCAAAACCACAAAACACTATGACGCCGCCATTCTGGCCGGTGCCAAGTGCTACTTCTTGGACGAAAAGTACGACACCGCGCGTTCGGGCCTGCAACAATTGGTGACGCGAGACAAACCCGAAGCCGCTGAAGCCACGCAATGGCTGGCACGCACGTTTCTAAAAACGGGCGACGCCAAACAAGCGCTGGAGATCGCTGAACTGGGGTTGAAGAAATTCACCGGCAAAGACTATCGCCCAGAACTCGAACTGGTGCGGATCGATGCCATGTACGAACTTCCCGATCAACGCGGCAAGGCGGCCAAAGACTACGCTCAATTCGCTGCCAAGAACGCCAGCCATGAACTCGCCGCCCAAGCCCAATACATGGCCGCCCTCAGTTCACTCGAAGGCGAGCAGCATGCCGACGCCAAAAACTACAGTCAGCAGTTTCTGAAAACACACGCCGCCGACGCGCTGAAGCCGGACGTCGAATTCATTCTGGCCGAAAGTCAACTGTTGCTCGGCGAACACGCAGCGGCCGTCAAGCAATATCAACAGTTTCTGAAAGACGCACCAAACCACACCAACGCCGCTCAAGCACAGGTCCGACTGGGAGTCGCCCTGCACATGGCGGGCGAGTATGCGGAAACGGTTCGCTGGTTGACGCCGCTGCTGACAACGCTGCAGGACAAGTCGCAACGCAGCGAAGCGTACAGCATCATCGGCCGCAGCGAAGCCGCTCAAAAGCACTTCGAACCGGCCGTCGAATTGTTGCGAAAGGCGATCGCCGAACAGCCGGATCGTGAGCACAATGATGAGACCCAGTTGGCGTTGGCCGAAGCGCTGCGGAGTCTCGGCCGCAACGAAGACGCCGACATGGAACTGCAAAAACTGATCACTTCTTATCCGGACAGTCGACTGCAAAGTGACGTTCACTTTCGGCTCGGCGAAAACGCTTACCAAAACGAAAAGTTCAAAGACGCGATCAACTTTTACACCAAGGTGACATCCAAGTGGCCAAACAGTGAAATCGCGCCTCACGCCCAACATGGGCTCAGCTGGTCCTACTTCAATCTTGGCGAATTCGCGGACGCCTCCAAGGGCATCGACGCGCTGCGAAAAACGTACCCGAAATCAACCGTAGCTAACAAGGGTCTGTACCTGCAAGCCATGGCCAACTATCAGCTGGGCGAATTCAACAAGACGCTGCAGAACGTAGACGCGTTGCTGGCCACCAAGCCCGACAAGACCGCCGCCTTGGACGCTCAATATGTCAAAGGCTTGGCGGAAGCGGGCCTGCAGAAATTCGCGGACGCCGCGAAAACTTATCAAGGCATCCTGCAGGACGGCAAGGACTACGTCGCCGCCGATAAGGTGGCCTACGAACTCGGATGGGCGTTTACCGAACTGGGTAAAAACCCGGAGGCCGTCAACGCCTTTCAGCGGCTGGCCACCGACTGGCCAAACAGTCCGCTGGCGGCGGAAGGCTTGTTTCGAGTCGGTGAATCGTTTTATGCGGCGGAAGAATATGGTGAGGCGGCTGAGGCTTATCGGAAATCAGCGGAACAGTCGGCGGCTGGGGAGATCGGCGAAAAGTCGTGGCACAAGCTCGGCTGGAGTCACATGAAGGCCAAGGACGTGGACGCGGCGGCCGCAGCGTTCGCTTCGCAGTTACAGAAGTTTCCATCTGGAGAACTTTCTGGAGATGCCGAATTTTTGATTGGTGAGTGCTACTTCCAGAGTTCAAACTGGAAGGCGGCGTTGGAGGCTTACGATCGCGTTGCCGGAAATGGCAACAGCACATACGTAGCGTTGTCCATGTTTCGAGCGGGCGAATGTGCGGCCGCGTTAGAAGATTGGGCAGCCAGCCGCAGTTGGCACGAAAAGGTGCTGGCGGGCTATCCCGATTTCGACATGCGTCCGGAAGCTCGCTATGGCGTCGGCTGGGCGTTACAGAACAGTGGTGAGTACGACAAAGCGATTCAGGAATTCGAACAGGTCACGGAAGAAACGGATACAGAAACGGCGGCCAAGGCACGGTTAATGGTGGGCGAGTGTTACTTTGCTCAGAAGAATCACAAAGACGCCACACGGCATTTTCTGAAAGCCGCATTGTTCTACAACCACAAAGAATGGTCGGCTATGGCGTATTTCGAAGCCGCGCGCTGTTTTGAAGTGATGCAGGACAAAGCCCAAGCCGTGATGTGCTACGAAAAACTGATCACACAATTCCCACAGCACAGCAAAGTCAAAGACGCCCAACAACGACTAACAGAACTGAAGTAGGTCACGCTCCCGCGTGAAAATCTCAAATCTCAAATCTCAAATCTGAGATCTCAAATTTGCAATCTGCAATCACCATATGACACACCAACACCACGACACCCTGACATCTCGCAGCAAAATCCTGATTTTGTCAGCGGGCCTGCTTGTCATTCTGCTGCCCGTGATCGGCATGGCTCAACCTGCTAACGCCAACCCCAACGCGGTACCGGCGGCCGACGAAGCAAGCGTCGCCGCGATGCCCAGTCTGTGGGATCTGGCTGTGCAGGGCGGTTGGTTTATGATTCCCATCGCCATCGCGTCGGTGGTCACGATGGCCTTCACATTCGAACGCATCGTTGGTTTGCGAGCCGGACGAATTCTGCCCAAACCGCTGCTCAATAAACTCCGCGCTTTGATGTCAGAATCTGCGCTGGATCCTCGCAAACTGTGGGACGCTTCCGACGAACATCCGTCTCCGCTGGCCAATCTGGTGAAGGCTGCCGTGCTGAAAGCCGGGCGACCGCACGCCGAAGTCGAAAAGTCTGTCGAAGATGCCGTACAACGAGAAACCGGCGATATGACTCGCAACCTGCGGCCCATCAACGTCGTCGCCAGCATCTCGCCGTTGCTGGGGCTGCTGGGAACGGTCCAAGGCATGATCTTGGCGTTCATGGTCACCAGCACCACGTCATCCACCGGCACCGCGAAAGCTCAGGAATTGGCTCACGGAATCTACACCGCGTTGGTCACCACATTCGCAGGCCTGACGGTCGCTGTGATTTCTGTCGTGCTGGCCAACTTTCTGGAAGGTCGCATCGAACGGCTGCTGACCAAAATGGAGGGCATCTTTCTGGACTTGCTGCCGCAACTAGAACGCTACGAAGGCCGCCTGCGGATCAGCGAATCCATGGAAGACGGCATCAAGGTTCGACAACTGAACGCTGCCGCCAGCAGCACTAGCACCAATGATTCCGATCGCTCGGGAGCTCAGCCAAGACCAGCGGCCGCCAAACAACGCGGGACGCCCGCCAGAACCAAATCCAAGGCCGAACTCAAAACAGATTCCAAAGGGGATTCCAAGGTGACAGCCGCCCAGGAACCGTCCGTGGCCACTGCCCCGGTTTCGACGGCCGGCACCAAGACACTGCGAAATCACTTCGACGGTTAATCGTACACGTCCGACGACACAGTTTGTGACCACGAGTGAAATCAGCAGAACGACAACATCATGAAATTCCAACTGAACAAAACAGCCGGCAAGCGGCGGGTCGACATGACGCCGATGATCGACTGCGTATTTCAACTGCTGCTGTTCTTTTTGGTGGCCAGTAACTTTCAAGAACAAGCACGCATTTCCGGCGAAGGCGAACTCGGCGCGAATCTGCCTTCCGTTGCAGCCGCGATGCCGATGGTGATGCGACCTCGCGAAATGATTGTGAACGTCGATACCAAGGGCGACATTTATCTGGATGGAGAACGCTTCACAGAAGATCAACTTAGCCAGCGGTTCCGTCGAGCTCAAACGGACAACCCCGGCAACCAGTCCGTGGTGATTCGCGGTAACGAAGGTGCGGAATGGAAATCCGTGGCACGAATCATGAGCCTCTGTAATGAAGCGCAGATTCAGGACTATCGCGTGGCCGTGATTGCGGAAGATGGAGTTGAAGAATGAAGAGTCTGTTGCGGATGAGCGATTCGGAACTTGCCGCTGCGGAGGCTGGCAGCGGTTTGGCAGCTGGTCCCGCAATCGGCGTCGCCGCGACGTCTTCCGTCTTGGCGATGACCGGCATGATGCTGCGCTATTCGCCCGGCGATGACGTACCGTTCGCGGGCATGGATCACTTGGCCGGGCAAGCTCTGTGGGCGGTCGCACTCGGCGGCGGAATGCTGGCCGGAGCGTACCTCGTGCAGAACGTGTTCATGAAACGATTGCAATGGGGCGTGCTGTGTAGCCTGCTGCTGCACCTTGCATTGTGCGGTGCGTTGAATGTCGTCACCGTGGATGTTCCGCTGGCAATGGCTGCAGAAATTGGCGACGCCGATCGACCGCCACGCGATATCACGATGCCCGACTACGGCGGCGTGGAAAATCAAAGTCAACAACAGGCGTGGGAACGTCCGACCGATGTCGACATTCCTCAATCCGAACAACAACAGATGGAACGCCAAGAATCGGAAATCGAAGTCGATTCGAAAATCGCCCCCTTAGAAATTCAACGCGCCGTTGCAGAAGCCGCTGTCCCAGAACGTCAACAGCAGCAACAAGAACGTCTGCAACGCGAACAACAGTTGGAACTGGAACGCCAACAACAGCAGCCCCAAGCGGACGCTCCACAACAGGTCGAAGCACCCGAAGTGCAAACTGCAGATTCCGACCAGCCCAGCCTAGAAGCCCGCGAAACCGAACGCACGGAAGCCGAAATGCAGGCCGCCGAACGCCAAACAGAAGACATCGCAAGCCGCGACGATCCGCAGCTCAGCGCTGCGGAAATGTCGCGATCCGAAGTACGCCCGGAAAACGATCTTCGTCCCGAAGCCATCCAACAACAACGCGAAACCGCCGCCGCTCGTGCCGCCGAAGCCACGGCCAGCGATGTCGAAGTCGCGGCCGCCGCTGACGCTCGCCAAGCCACAACCGATGCGCGCACGGTCGATGCCGCTCGCCAATCAGCAGCGGATTTGGCCGTCGCCAGCCGTCCCGACAATCCGAATCCCATGACTTCGCCGGAACTGCGAGTTTCCTCGGCAACTCCATCGCGAGCCAACAACGCCAACACGGCGGATGCCACGCCATCCAGTGGTGGAGCCGCCGCGATGCAGCGCAGTGCTTCGGCCAGTGGCAGCAACACGTCGGCCGCTGATGCGTCCGGGCAGTCCGTTAGCGTGGCGTCAGTCTCCGGAGCCAGCGCACCAAACCTGACCGCTTCCGATGCCTCGTCCGACGTCGCCCGCGGATCGGCTCAAAACCCAACCGGCGCGTCTAGTGGAGGCGGCGTGCCGGCGATGGCGGCCAACCCGTTTGGAGTCGCGGCCGTCCAGTCCGGCACAATCGGACGCAGCAGTGGTACGCGATCGGGCCCCGAAATGGGCGATAATGTTGCGGCCTTGTCCGCGTCAGGCAACGGACAACGCAGTTCAACACAGGGCTCGGCCGCTGCCGCAGCGGCTGGTTCCCGCGCGGCCGAAGTTTCTGTCGGTGGAGCCGCCGCTGGCAATGATTCCGCCGGACAAATGCTGGCCGCCGGTCCTGCATCCGCCGCATCCGATGTGTCGCGCAACGGCCAAGGCTTGCCAGCAGCGCGTGGAAACACGGGGTCAGAAGCCGGCACTCCATCTGGCGGCACAGGCAACGGCATGACGATCGCCACGAACTCAGCGGGTCGCAACGGTTTAACCGGTCGCGCCACCGAACCCAGCGCAAAGCTAGCAGGCCGGCCGATCAACGGTTCAGCCACCGGCTCATCGGCCAACGGTCGTCAGTCGGCCACGGCGTCGCTGCCCACCGGAATGCTGCAAGCCGAACGCTCGGGCGCACTGGTGATGGCGGGGCCTCAAGCACCGTCGAAATCGGGTGCCGGTTCGGGCGACTTGACCGGCCCACGAATCGGTTCGGTCACTCGCCGATCAGCCACGTTACCGGGGGCTGGTCGAGGCTCCGTGTCGTTGGCACGCACCAGTCCTGGCCTACCGAATGGTCTGGGTTCGCGGCCCATGCCCGCGCGAGCCAGCACCGGAGCGGCTCAGCCAAAACTGGCGTCTGCGGGTGAAGTCGCGGCACTCATCAATCGCACGGTGCCCGGCATCAGTCCCATCGCCAGCGAACGCATCAGTGCCGGATTTTCCCTGCGAGCCCCAGAAGCTCGCAAAGAAGCCGTGGGCAAACTGGGCGGCAGCGATGCTTCCGAAGCCGCCGTCGAACGAGCACTCGAATGGCTGGCCGCTCATCAGTACGCGGCCGGTAACTGGAGCATTCACGATCCCAATTGCCAAGATCACACCTGCAGTGGCGAAGGAACCTACGAAGCCGATCCCGCCGCAACCGGGTTATCGCTGCTGGCGTTTCTCGGGGCCGGGCATACTCATCGATCTGGCGAATATCAACAACAGGTGCAGTTAGGGTTGGACTGGCTGATCCAAAATCAGACATCAGAAGGCAATCTGTGTGCCATCGAAACAAAGTTCGCTCAGTTCTACAGTCACGGCATGGCGGCGATTGCGTTGTGTGAAGCCTACGGGATGTCGAAGGATAAAAAACTGAAGCAGCCCGCGCAGAAGGCCATCGACTATATCGTCAGTTCACAACATCCGGAATTCGGCGGCTGGCGGTATGAACCGCAGTTCGAATCCGATACGTCCGTGTCTGGCTGGCAATTGATGGCGATGAAAAGTGGTGAGATGGCGGGGCTGGATATTCCGAAATCAGCCTATGCTGGTGTGACGACGTGGCTGGATTCGGTCGAAGATGTCGAGGCACCGGGCCGCTTCAGCTATCATCCCACAAAGGGCGTGACAGATTCGATGACAGCGGAAGGCTTGTTGATGCGACAGTATCTGGGGGCCGGTCGAGACGACGGAAACTTGCAAGCCGGAGCCAGTCATTTGAAGTCACGCCTGCCTCGCCGAGACGCTCGCGATGTTTACTATTGGTATTACGCAACGCAGGTGATGTTCCACATGCAGGGCGACCACTGGGAAGAATGGAACAACGGCCTGCGTGATCTGTTGGTGGAAACTCAGGAAAAAGCGGGCAGTGTCCGCGGCAGCTGGGATCCGGCGGAACCCACCAAAGACACGTGGGGCCAAAGCGGCGGTCGACACTATGTGACCTGCCTGAACGTGTTGATGCTGGAGGTTTACTATCGCCACCTGCCGCTGTACATCGAACTCGATCGAGACGAATAGCCGGTCAGCGACGACCTTTAGCAGCACGGATCGTTTGACCCGACTCGCAGAGAAGGCTTTTGACCGCCTGCACTTTGTGCGGGCGGCCTTCTCTGCGAGTCGGGTCAAACGGGGTCAAACGAACACACGGGCGAAAGATCGCCTTAAAATCTGGGCAGCATATTGGCGTCGAACAGTTGCTGGCGCTGATTTAGGCCGTCGATGAGATCCTTGTCGGTCGATGAACCGTTTTTTCGTTGAGGCGCTGGCTTAGCGGTTGGCTGGGGCGTGTCGACAGTCAGCTGACCGGCGGCACTGGTGGGCAGTTGGTATTGCTGGTCGGTTTTGGGCGTTCGGTTTTCCAGCTGACGAATGACGGTTTGAGAATCACGATCGGTGGCGGGCCATACGATGCAGATCAGCAGGCCCAATCCGCAGACTGCGGCAGTGGTGGCACCGACTTTCCAGCGCCACGCTTTATCGGCCGATGTGATGCTGACGCTGCATTCGGCCATCACGCGACTTTTGAAACCGGCGGACAATTCTGGCAGGGGCATGCTGTCGCGGATCAATTGATGCTCCGGCAGAACGGGTTCTGAAATTTGATGTGGTCGTCTGGTGGTCATGATATTGGGGCGGGAGGTCAAGCGGTTGATGTGGATGGCTGGTTAACTGGACATCGCCAGTTTTGCTCGCGATGCGAGTATTCGCTGCGTTTGTCCCCTCTCCCCTTTTTCGGGGAGAGGGTTAGGGTGAGGGTTAGGGTGCGGGTTTTTTCGTTCGGCTTTCAATTGCTCTTCGTTACCGTCATCCACCAAGGCCCCCTCATCTGACCTTCGGCCATCTTCTCCCCTGCAGGGGAGAAGATGGCTCGTTGTTTCATTCTGATTCGGCCAGCCTTTGCCTTCGCAGACACCTCAAACTGGCACGGTCCAATTAAGATGGCTGGTTGATGGGTGCGATACTGCGTGACGTGTGTTGTGGAGAAGTTTTCTGCTGTTCGGCGGATTGTTCCTGAATCATGGGTTCTAGGCTGCGTTGGAGTTTTTCCATGGCGTAGCGGTAACGGCTGGCGACTGTATTTTGAGACTTGCCGAGGACTTCGCTGATTTCGATAAAGGTGAGTTCTTCCCAGTGTTTCAGGATTACGACTTCGTATTGTGGTTTGGGAAGAGTTCTGAGCACTCGTTGGACGCGATCTGCTGTTTCTTCCCGCTGAATCAGGAATTCGGCGGTATCGTGTCCGCATTGGGTGTCGATTTCGCCCAGACTTTTGGTGCGGCGTTTTTGGATGATTCTGAGAGCTTCGTTTCTGACGGTTCGGATAAGATAGGGCCAAGGAGAATCGGCCTGTTGCAGCAGCTTGGGTTTGGCCGCAATTCGGGAAAACGCCCCCTGAACCGCGTCTTCCGCATCGGACTGATTGCCAGCGACACTGGCGGCCAACCGCACCAATCGCACGGCGGTCAGATCGAAGAGTTCGCCGAGCGCACGCTGGGTGTCTTGCGTCAAGCGACTGACACAGTGGCGAAAATTTCGATGGAATTCTGTTGTGGATGATGTAGGCACGGCACTCTTTCGGAGACCGGGAATGGAAATCTTTGTCTGAAAGAAATGGGAAAATGTCAGAGAGTCTGTATTTTTCCTCGCTGGGATCACCAAAATGCCGGAATGTGGGGCGCACGAGTGCAGCCAGTGTACGACGATCAGTACGCAAAAAGCGACTCGAAAGTGCCTCGCAACAACGGCTGCGGTCTCTGCGTTCTGCAAGGGGCTGCGGTATTGGGTCGTTTTTATGAGTCAGTTTTTGGCCCCACAGGGCGGAACGCGGGCTTATTAACGAACTTCGTGGCGGATGTTCCGTCGTCTTTTTGTGTTTTGGCTTTTATTGATCAGGAACTGTCGTGTTTGACACTGTTGCCGTTGTGGGTGCTACGGGCGCCGTAGGGACCATTATTCTGGACTTGTTGGAAAAGCGAAACTTTCCGGCCAAGAAATTCCGCCTGCTGGCGTCCGCGCGCAGTGCCGGAAAAACGATTCAGCTGGCCGGTCAGACCATCACCATCGAAGAACTGACGCACGACTGTTTTCAAGGCATCGATCTGCTGATTGCCAGCACCCCGGACGAAACGGCGGCCGAGTATCTGCCGTCCGCTGTGGCCGCGGGAGTCAAAGTGATCGACGAATCTGGCTACTGGCGAATGGATCCGGATGTGGCGTTGGTGGTGCCTGAAATCAATCCAGAAGCCGCACTGAACGCCAAAGGAATTATCGCCAGCCCCAATTGTTCGACCACTCAAATGGTACTGGCCATGAAACCACTGCACGACGCATCACGAATTACGCGGGTGATCGTGAGCACTTATCAGGCCACCAGTGGAGCTGGCTTGCAGGGCAATGTCGATCTAACAGAGGGCACCAAGGCGGCTCTGGCCGGAACTCCATACGACTACAAAGCGTTTGTCCACCCAATTGCGTTCAACGCGATTCCACAAATTGGCGGACACAAGCACGAAGGCTACACCAGCGAAGAAATGAAGATGGTGTACGAAACACGGAAGATCTTGGACGACGAATCGATCATGGTTTGCCCCACATGCGTGCGGATCCCGGTTTCGAATTGTCATAGCGAAAGCATTCTGGTCGAAACCGAACGCCCGATTAGCGTGAACGAAGCGAAGGAATTGTTCGCAAGGACACCCGGCATTCAGGTGCTCGACGACCTCGCCAGCAGCACGTATCCCATGCCATCGAACTGCACGGGCCGTGACGAAGTATTCATCGGCCGCATTCGTAAAGACCTGTCGAACCCCAATGGACTGGCGTTCTGGTGCGTATCAGACAATCTGCGTAAAGGCGCGGCCACCAATGCCGTCCAGATTGCAGAACTGCTGGCCAAGCACGCGGGCTAACACAGGTGGTGTCAAACAAATTCGCGTTGACAGAATCTTTGGGTTTGCGCAGGCTGCGCCAGCATGTGCCACCCGCCGGCATGTTTTGTTCAGCCGTGCTTTGGCGGTCTGGCCCGCACAATCGGCATAGGTGATGGCCAATGGTTGAAGTGAAGGGCCCATGCTTGCGGAAAACTCCGCACGGTGGCTGGATTGCGCTATGTTTCGGAAACGCAACACGCCATCCCCTTTTTCTACGGCTGCCATGTGGAACCGCGATCTCAAACTTAAACTGTGCCTGATCTGCTTCACCGCTGGGGCCGGGATCGTGCTGATGGCGCGGCATGGGATGCGTTTCGAAATCCAATCGGCGTCGCATGCAATCGGAACGGTTTGCTT
>JBDNHJ010000197.1:0-6060 GCA_041688835.1 Fuerstiella sp. | reverse complement strand
TGAGGGTCGGGAAAATGTAGCTCGGTGGTCTCCACCGTGATTTCTCGGCGGAGACCGCCGAGCTACAAAAACACAACCCCAATTTTTAATGCTGACAGACCACTAGTGGTCTGTCACAGCTTAATTTGAGGGTAGATGGATTTGAGTTTCATGCGGGCGTCGTCGATTTTCATTTGCCAATCGACGCCGCGTTGGATGGAATTAATATCTTCGTACCAAGCGGTAGTTTCTTCGCGGAGTTCGGCTTCGCTGCCGATGCGGCGACCCGCCACGCATTGAGACGCCACGCATTGAGACGTCACGCAGCTGAGTTCATTCTCTGCAATGTTGAGCCAACTGCCATGCTTGGGGGTGCAGTGAAATTCGATACGGCTCACAAACGACCGCGCACGTGCTGGCTCGAATGCGGTGTAGAAAGCACCGATGGTATGAGTGTTGAGATTGTCGCAGACAATGATCACTTTCTCACAATCTTTGTAGCGTCCATCCAGCAACGTTCCCATCTCCAATGCCCAATCGACCTTGGTCTTTTGTGTGCGAACGGAGACTTGGCGCCAGTTCGCCAATGGTTCGGCAAACATGAAAATATTCGCGACACCAGCGCGCTTGTATTCGTAGTCGATGCGTTTGGGATGTTTGGCGGTGGCTGCGATCGGCTCGTGGGTCTCCTGAACAAGCTGAACAGGTTGTTCGTCCATGCACAATACGGGCACATTGGCGTCATAGGGACGGGAATAGACGTCGAAAACATCCTCCATGTGGGCAGCGAACTCAGCGTCCGCTTTAGGCGGAATGACCCAGTATTCCAGATTCCGCTTGGTATTCATTTTGTTTTTTTTAGCGTCCGCGCAACCGTCTGATGGCTGATCGTTGGTGCGATCTCTCGTTCGACAATCTTTCTTGCCAACAGCCGCAAAGTCCACTTTCCGAATCCTTTTGGCGAATCGCCCAGCCGCATTGCAATGATCTTGGCTTCCTGTTCACCATCGAGAATTTTTTCCACAGGCGGAGTGACCCGTTTCTTCCGTTGCAGCGTCTGCTCGAAGCCCATTTCCACAAACCGCTTTCGTAAGTTTTCCACTGTGTTCACCCGACAATCGAGCGCCTCGGCAATCCTGGTGTCGCTCCATTCTTTGTCCGCTTTGAGGAGGATGCTGGCCCGCTTGACCTTTTGGCTTGTGCCCTTCAGTTTTTTCACAACCTCCTGGCAGACCAGGCGTTCTTCTTCCGACAAATCAACGATAAACTTCTTGAGACTCATTGCGACTTCCTTGGCGAGTGAGTGCGAAATCGACTCGCCAACTCTCTCAGGAAATTGCAATCGATGAAACCCTCATTTTTAGCTGTGACAGACCACTAGTGCGAGAAACATTAAGTTCCGTCCGGCTTCTTGCACCGCTGCTGCGGCAAGTCTCGAGTGTTTCGGTGGATTTGTCATTAGCTATTTGCCATTCGTCATTTTTCATTTGAAGCACATGACAAATGAAAGATGACAAATAACGAATGACAAATCTGTCGCTGCCTCTCTTGACAGATTCGAGCTTCCGGAAAACGTCCTGATCTGACCGTTCGACTAGCGTGTGTGCAGGGTGGTGCTAGATCATTGATGGTTCCGTCTGTTCGTGTTCCCCCCTTCATCATTGCGAGCGCTCGCAGATTGGGTAGCATATTGGGATGAACAAAGAAGACTTCAATACTTGGTTGACGGAACGCATCGAAAACCAAACCAAGCTCACCATCGGGGCTGTCGTGGCCATGACGGGTCTCGGATTGCTGGCGCTGCTGTTGCAGGGAGGTTTCTTGGCACTGATTTTGTCGCTAAGTCTCGGCTGGATGCTGGCGATTTTGTTTGTGTTGGCGATCTTCAGTGCCATGGGTTACTACGTCCACATGACGGCCCCCAAAAAACATTGCGACGCGCGGCATAAGATCGACTTAAAAGCCAAGAAGACCAAAGTCCGTATCGCGCCGACGATGGCCAATGCTTGGACTTACGCGCTGGGCAGCACGGATTCCGATCAAACCATTTTGGAACGCGCGTTTGGACTGATGATGATTGTGCCGCGCATGTTTTGGACGGCGTGGTATCTGCACAAACGTGCCGCAGAAGTTCGCGACATCGACGTTTCCTCCTGCAGCAAAGTGCTGCGCATGGCTCTGCAAAAAGCCGAACGCGTGGAAGTCACGGAAATTGAAGACAAATACGAATCGATGGACATCATCAAAACCATGCGACAGGTTTCACTGATCGACGGTGTCGTGTTTCTGACCAAAAAACCGATCGGGATTAGCCTTGCCACCCGATTCAAAGATGACTTGGAAGCGGGGCTGCAAAACAACAAACTGGAATCTGACACAGCAGAATCGTCAAGCGATATCGACTAAAACGATACCTAGCGTGCGGTCGCCGCCGCCACCAGTTGCTCAATGGTTTGCCGCAGCAAGTCTTCGCCACCGAACTGCAGGCCGCGTCCCTTTAGCTTATCACTAATAATCTGATGCTTGGGCTGCGATTGTGAACCCAGAATCTTCGCTGGTGACCCCGAAATTTCCTTCGCAATCGTCGCCACATCATACTGTGAAACATAGCGATCGTAGCAACTGTACACTTCACCGGCATTGTCATTCGAATGCAGCAACAAGTCCGTGGCATCAGCGACATCCGCAGCGTGGACTTCTTTGCCGCCGCCCGAACATTCCACGTCTTGGCCGGCAACAACCCGCTGTACCAGATCGAACCACTTGCTGCGGTCGGCCTGATGATGCAAACCGTAAACACCGGTCGGCCGAATCGCGACAATCGGAAAACCGACGCCGAAACCGTAGCTGTGTACAAATTGTTCGACGGCCGCCTTGTGAGCCCCATAATGCGTCATTGTCCACAACGGATGAGTTTCATCGAGTGGCCGATCGTCCAGAATTTTGTCGTGGACGGCACAGGTGGAAAGATAGACGAACTTCTGCACGCGGGCCTTGCGAGCGGCTTCGATTAACTGAATGGTTCCGACGACGTTCCGTTGCACAAAGTCCGCCACATCTGGTTCATCGGCCTGAAACGATTCGCTCGACCGGTGCAACCCAGAATGCACGACCACATCGCAGCCCTGTAGTAAATCTTCGCAGGCGTCGGCGTTCCCGAGTTCTCCCGGCGTCCATTCGAGCACAGAATTCGCCGTTTCCGGTTCATAACAATTGGATTCTGAACGAAACCAGCAGCGACACGAGTTGCCAACAGCGTGCATCTTTCGCACGATGTAGCGACCCAGAAACCCTGTTGCTCCAGTAATGGCAACCTGCATCTATTCTTCTCCCCGGCATCCGCCGGTCTGTATTGAAATTTTTCAGCCGATGAGCAGCGAAATGGCTGGCTGCATAGAAATGAGCGAATTATGGAAGTTGATTGTCAATCTGTCAAAGCGAAGCTCGACGGCAAAGAACACTTCGTGTTTATCGACTGTCGTGAGCAGCATGAATACGATCTTGTGCGAATTGCTGGTGCCACGTTGATCCCCATGAGTGAATTCCCGGCGCGAATGGCGGAACTCGAACAACACAAAGACAGCGACGTGATTGTCCACTGCCATCACGGCGGCCGCAGTCTGAATGTTGTCATGTGGCTGAAGGATCAAGGATTCCAAAATCCGCTCAGCATGGCCGGAGGTATCGATGAGTGGGCTCAGAAAATCGATACTTCATTGGCTAGATATTAGCACGCTCAACATGACCGAGGCTTTGTGCCTTGGTGCTTCGCGAAACGTCAGCCAACACGTTACCCAATTACGGACATCCACGATGACACCACGACCCAGCCGCAGAAACTTTCTGGCCGCCGCTTCAGCACTCGCGATCACAGGGCCCGCCGCAACAGCCCTGCCCTGGACTCCAACTCAGCAGGAAAACGCCGCCGCCCTGATCACCGGCAAAGACAAACGCTTGCTGGTGTTGAAAGCATTCCCGGCTGTGTTCGAAACACCTTTACCGCTGCTGACAGAAAACTTCATCACACCGAAGTCTCTACTGTTCGTCCGCAACAACCAACAACCTGAAGATGCGGCGACGTGTGCAGCGTCAGTCCACAAAAGCTGGTCCGTTCAGTTCACAGGTGGGATCAACAAGCACGTCACCGTTTCTCTGCAACAGCTGCAAGACATGGAAATGACGGAATACGAAATGGTACTGCAGTGCAGCGGCAATGGCCGCTCGCTGTTTTCGAAGGCGGCACAAACCAGCGGCACGCAATGGGGTCGCGGCGGTGTGGGCAACGTCCGTTTTTCTGGCGTCAGACTCAGCACCGTCTTGGAAAAGAACGGCATCGAAATCGATAAGACCGTCCGCTACGTCACCGCATCCGGCGCGGACGAAGCTCTGCCCGACAAGGAAAACTTTCTGCATAGTTTGCCGATCGGCGACGTACTGGACCGCAGCATTATCGCTCTCGACATGAACGGCGAACCCTTGTCCGCCATTCACGGTGGACCACTGCGACTGATCACGCCAGGGATCTACGCCACGATGAATATGAAATGGCTAGACGAATTGAACTTCGTCAGCAAAGAATCCACAAACTATAATCACGCCGTTCGCTATCGCGTTCCTAATGAACGCATTCAGCCGGGCGACGCTTACGACTTCACGCTCGAAAACAGCAAGTACAACTGGAACTTGAAAGTCAAAAGCATTGTGCTGACGCCAAACGACGGTGACACGCTGCGACCGGGAAACACCACGATCAAGGGGATCGCATTCAATGATGGCCGGACCAAAATCACAGAAGTGTTCATTTCCACTGATCAGGGACAAACATGGCAACGAGCTGCATTGACACCGTCCAGCAGCCTGTTCGGCTGGACGCAGTTCGCACTGCAGAAAAAACTAACGACAGGACGACATGCGATCTGGTGTCGAGCGATCGATGCCTACGGCCGCAGCCAGCCCAATGATGGCAGCATCGTATGGAACCCGCGTGGCTACGAATGGAACGGAATCGAAAAAATCAGCGTCGATGTCGCGTAGTCAGGGTCTAATTCCATTCAAAAACAACCACAGCATGGTCCCACAAACACTCAGAAATCGTCAGCCAGCTTCGAGCTCAGTGTGAGGAATGACGGGCCAACAGGGCGGCCGCGGCCATGGCTCTTTTTTTGAGCTCCTGAAATTACCAGTGGATCGACACTAAACTTTACCCCGCACCCACGCTATTCTGCCACCCGACAAGCAGTCGCGATCATCTCAGCCAACACAGTCAGCACAATTCATGCGTGACATGCAGAATCCCCCGGAGTCCATTAATGGCTTTAGCTGATGTGCCGTTGCGCATTCGTGAGCGACGGTTGCCACAAGATATTGTCGAATTTCTTAATGAAGCCAACGCCCGTATTCGTCAATTTGTGGAAGAACGCAAGATCCGCATCAGCGGATTTGTGCCCAGCGATTTCGAACCCGTCTACTTGGCACTGGATGCCATTGTGGAAGGCGATCTGGCCACGGGCGATGTCTTCTGTGAATGGGGCAGCGGCTTCGGTGTGGTCGCGATGATGGCTCAGCTGTTGGAATTTCAAACTTACGGGATTGAAATCGAAGACAGCCTGGTCGTGGGAGCTCGACAGTTGGCTGAGGAATTCGATCTGCCCGTCGACTTTGTCACCGGCAGCTTTGTGCCCGTGGGTGGCGAATACATCGTTGATGAATTGTGCTCCGGAACAGATTCGTGGCTGACCGGAATTTCCGATGACGCTTATCAGGAACTGGGCCTGTCGCCCAACGACTTCGATGTGGTGTACGCCTTTCCATGGCCGGGTGAAGAAAATGTCATCGCCGGATTGTTCGATGAATTCTGCGCCGTGGGGTCATTGTTGCTGACGTTCGATCACTTAGAAGGCGTCCGCGTCCGACGCAAAGTCGTGCGTAAGTAAGGTAATCGGCATCAGAACTACGGCAGCGAAGCCACCTCACCGCCATTCTTGGTGCTCAAGGCACGGTACAAACCGTGGTCCATCGTTTCGGACAGGAAGTGAACCGAACCATCCGCCATCGCAAACTGAGCTCCACCGGTATGCCGAC
>JBDNHJ010000196.1:0-21609 GCA_041688835.1 Fuerstiella sp. | reverse complement strand
CTGCCTGCCGAGCTTCACGCTGCGCCGTCGTCGTTACCAGCCTCTGGCTGCTCACCGTCGACGCGCCCACCGGCACCGTCGCAATCCTCACCAAGAACAGCCGCCAACTCTCAGAGCAACCACCGTGCCGAACGCTATTGGCCATGTTCCTGTTGTTGCTTCTGCCTCACTCTCCGGAATATCCGTTTGAACGGTGGCTGTAAGGACTGACCGTAACGAATTGGCTTGTCAATCAGTTCGTTGGCGTAAGCAAACTTGAACACCATTCGAACCCTCCGCACTGCGTCTCCAACAGAAGTAGGGTTCCGCGTCTTGGCTAAATCTACCCGATATTTCTCAAAATCGCGTGGACCAATGTCAGCGGCGAGTCGATTCCGATCAAAGACAGAAATCAAAGATTTGCAGGTTCTGTGATACTCCTGAAACGTCCGTCCTGACAGTTCTCCGGCTTCGAGCCTCTTCTTCTTGGCGGTGAAGAATTCGTTATAAAGTGGGGCCCGGCGACAACCGCCAAGGGTGTGCGATCTCGGTTGCCTTCGGGCTTACAAATCGTCTCGTTCATCGAGATACTTTGCTAAAGCCGCATCTGCGTCGCTGCCGAAATACCAAATCTTCCCATGAATTTTCTTGCACCATTGGCCTGAGCCCTTGTGGAATGTTAACGGAAAATCGGGATATGGTTAGGTTTTCTTGGGCTGACGGGGTCGTTTGTTGTGTCCGGATGGCACAAATGGTTTCCCTTTTTTTGGGGCCTTTGGTTGTAGTTTTGGTTGTACAACGTTAGGATCCGCTCGGCCGAAAGGCAAGGAAACACTGTAAAAGACAGTGTCGGAGAGATGGCAGAGTGGCCGAATGCGCATCATTGCTAATGATGTGACCGGGTCAAACTGGTCCGCGGGTTCGAATCCCGCTCTCTCCGCTTCACAATTTTCGCCTTCCGTAACTTGTTGACCTGCAACGAGATACGGAAGGCGTTTCTTTTTGTCCCAGTGACTGGGACAAAGATTGGGACAAATCGGGGGTTGCTGGTTGGTGTTAATCCTCTGTTTTCCGGTTCGTGTGGTTGAAAGTCGGTTTCTGCCTCGCAGCTAAGGTGCCGCGAAGCACGAGTTTATGATGGCCCCGGACCGTCCGAACCATCAGTATCAAGAAAGTCGATTTGCGACATCGTTCGCTGGCTGTCGTCGCTCCGAAGGTGCCGGTAATGAGCCACCATCTTCGAGTCTTTGTGCCCCACCCATGACATGATCTGAGCCTCCGTCGCCCCCTGTCGGAACGACTCGCTCACAAAGTAATGTCGAAATGAGTGCAGGCGACCTGACTCGAATCCGATCTCACCATCAGGCGTTGGGAATGTTTGTGATAGCGGTTTAATCACTTCGCGAATCAGGATGTTACGGACTGTGTCGGGCTTTAGCCGCCCGCCGCGTGGCCCATGAAGAACCTTGCCGTCGCGATGTCGTTCCAACGACTCCAGTACCTGTTTGAAGGCTGTGTGCAGTGGCAACGCGCGACCGCGTTTCCCTTTCGTCGTTCGCCTGCTTCCGATTCGCTTGCGGCGGCATGAATGGCGCTCATCCGTGAGTTGGATCGTGTTCGCCTGCGAATCGACGTCTGACCAACGCAACTCGGAAAACTCACCGATGCGCATTCCTGTCGTGGCAAGTCCGGTGATTACGTTCGCGAGCCACACCAGTGTCTCATCATTTAAACAATGTTGAACCATTGCGCCGACTTCTTCGCGCCGATAGCAATATGTGTCGGTGTCATCGATCTTGCCAAGCTTGAGCTGAAACCGGCATTCTGCTCCGATCTGTCCCTGTGGCGAGCCACTTTGAAACGGAACATAGCGTGTTGAGTTCGAGTGTTATCGTTCGGTCCGCGTAATTATTTTCATCCATCCATCGACCATATTTTTCTGCCGCGGCCCTGTTGATCACCGACCATGTGACAATTTGCTGACGTTGGCAAAACTTGACATGCTTGTCTCGAATCGCTCGATATCGTTTCTGAGTGCCTTTGGTCGCACCACCAAGAATTTCGGGGCGGCTACAACGATTCATGTAAAGCTGCCAGCCATCGGCAATGCTGACGTCACCGCCAGGAGTTTCAACATGCGTCTCGAAGTCATCAATAATCTTGAATTTGATAGCCATTTTCCGGTCAAGGTGATGTAACCGATTGATGGCTTCACTCTGATCGCGTGTTCCCAGCGAGTGCTTTCCGATCGGCTTGACGTTTCCGCGACCATCCGCGTAAAATACGCCGCTGCGTTTGAATAATCGCTAGGCAAAGTGCTTGCCAGCGACGATCGTTGCTTTCGAGTTTTTGGGCATTCTGGCCTCCGCTTAAGTTTTGTTGCTTGAAAGACGTCACGATTTCATCCATTTGGGTTGTGCGCCGGAGAGTGGTTTTTTAGGTTCGACTTGTTTGCTGTTTGCCGTACAGCGTGTGCGTTCGATGGCGTCCAGCGGGAAAAGAAGTCGGCCGCCGTGTCCACTGGGTTAAAAGAAGTCGATCTGACGCGCACATACCATGCGGTGGAGCTGAGTCACGGAGATCCGACTTCGATCGCTCAGCTCCTTAATCGTGAGGTACGCGGGCTCGGTGTGTTTTGACTCGTTGCTCGCCATTGCCTGCAACCATCTAGAAACAGAGAAGAAACTATTTTCCTTCTCGCGTTCCGAAATAACTGTAAACTTGCCGGGTGCCGAACAGTCACCTACTGAGTCTGGTTCGGGCTGGCTCATGCAGCCGGACAGTTTTTGCAAACTGTTAGCCGCTGGCTACACGGGTACAAATCAACGCCGTGCTAACGCCGCAACTGGCGAACGTCCAAACTACCTCACGAGTTCATGCGGTCTAGGAGATAGTCCAGGGCTTGGGTCGCGTGGTCCGGAATTCCAAGTCGCCGGACGATATCTTCGCGCGACGCTCCTTCTTCAACGAGCGCTTGCACGTCAAGTAGCAGATCCGATTCGTTGTAGGCACCCAACATGCCATGATCGGACGAGCTAATTTCCTCGGTCGTAACGCCAAACGTTGCCTCAGATACTTCCCTGCCACCGCGAGTCTGCCTTGCGCTCTTGGGACGTTGACTTGAGATGTGCGGATAGCCGCAGCCAACGTGTTGGCTGATCTTGAACATTCCGAGCAAACGGAACCACAGGAATGCGTCGTATTTCTGTCCCGTGATGAGTTTAAACGCCTGGCAGTACTGGCTGTGAACCGTCGAAGTACTCAGACCCAGATCGGCAGCAGCCCCTTCGAGCGGCATCTCCAGGTCGGCTCGATATTCTCCTCCAACCCAGCCCTCACGGCGATCCCATGCGGCGAGATATGTGTCCAGTTTTTTTTCCTGTGTCCGTTGATCTGGTATGCCGTTAATTCGTTTGAATTCATCAAGAATTTCGACAATCGCTTGGGTTGCATCGCGCCGGGAGGCCGTGGGATTCAGTGTGACAAGCAGTTCTGGAAGGTAGGAATCACCGAATGGCAATGCGCCGTGCGTTAGGAATTCGCACAGTTCGAATTCTTTCTGGGCCTTCGCCCGATTGTCGTCAACCGTGTCCAACGCTGCGGAAACATTAAAGGCCGCGGCGAACTCTTTTTTCGCCTCTCTTGGGAGAATCTTCACCAGCATGGCAGCCAGCGCTCCCAATCGAACGCGTGCCAAAGCACCTTTCGTCCAGATGCCCGCCAACGCATCGGAGTCCAATTCGCCCCAGTCGCTCTCGGGAGCTACTGGAGTCCCCGCAAAACCGATCGTGTAAAGTGCCAGCTTCGCAAACTGGGCCATCCGCAGCCGTAGCTCATTTTCACCGGGATGCTCAGACGAAGAAGGAGCCACGTCGGGGTCGACGTTGTTCCAGCACATGACATAATAGGGATGACGACGCGTGAATTCCCAACGATATCGAGGCGGAAGCGACTGGATGATCTCGTACGGACGGGCCACGAGATTTGGGGCATTCGCCGATTCGGTTTGATCTTTATCCATTCTGCACAGGCCCCATTCACTTCATTTAGCCGAACCGACGAAAGGTCGAAACGCAGACCATCGAACACCGCCGGACTCCGTAACCATATGTCACACGTGCTCGACAGTAAGAATCCCTGATTACGTCCAAACATGCCACAGAACCAAGCAGGAAATTGACTGTAAAATCTCCGCCGTTGCCTAACTCTTCCGATGGCGACCTCATGCGAACTCCGCCGATGGATATCCCCTCGCTGTCTACTTTATTATGCCACTAAATTCACTTTTTTATAGCTGCCGATGCGAAATCACAGTGCGATCCGCCACTCGCTCCTTGGCGGCCAATTTTCCACTGAGGTCGCGGCGAAAAGTGATGTCCAAGGTTATTTCGGATGCCAATAGCCAAGAAGACCGCTCAGTTTTGGCTCTCACATCAAGCCATAAGCCGTTGCTTCGCAACAACTTGCGGCCAGTATTGACGTGAGCAACGGGATCAAGGATTCATGAGCGCCGTCGTCCGACGGCGCTCATGAATCCTTGATCCCGTGTTCGGGTGCTAATTTTAGTGGCGGAAGTCCGAAACGGCATTCAGCCTGATCTGGAGTACGGATCAGCTCGCTGGCGAAGTGCTACTCCTGACGCAAGGCCGTTTTGCTATCGATTGGATCAGCGTCGATGCCGCTCAGGAAGCCGATCATCATTTCTTCCCAGCTTTGGTTGCCCCAGCGTACTGAGTTGTTTGGGTCTGGATTGACGAGGTTGTGATTTGAATTGTCGAAGGTGGCCGTGCAGTGTATGCGGGTTCCTTTCGGAAGTCGTTTGGGTTCGGCAAGTTCGTAGGTCAGTTGCCAATTGAAGTCGTAGTTGGGAACGTCCAATAGGATTTCGTTGGTTCCGTCCGGGTAGAAGGCTTCGTAGCGGAACGACTTGCCTCGCAGGTGCATGTGAGGCGACATTTCCACCAGCATTTGATCGCTTCGCAGTTGATAATCCGCTTCAACCGTGTGGTTGGCCTCGCCAGCCGGGATTTCGAACTTGTGATTCGCAACGGCGGCACCGTGAAGCAGTTTCTTCACTTTGCTTTTGTCGGTGAATTTCACGCCGATGTAGCTGAGGTCCGTTTGTTTTGTGCCGTTGGGAGTGTAGTGCAGTTCGAAGACAAGCTTGCTGCCCGCGGGAATGTGAATCGCCGTGCCGTCTTCGAGAACCTGCGGAGTTGACCCAGGCGCGTAACCGACCAGCATGCGTCGATCTCTTCCTTTGCGGCCTTTGGAATCCGCAGGGACGACGTAAGCGATGATGTGGTGGACCACCGCGACATTATCTGGACGAGCTTCAACGGCTGTGATGTAGCGTTCTTCTTCCCAGCCGGGATCGACGGAAAAGTATTGGTAATCGACGATACCTTCGGCGGGGATTTCGAATGCCGTTTCTCGAATCTTGATGACCTGATCCGGTTGAGGCATTCGCCAGCCCTTGACGAACTTCGGTGGTTCCGGCAACTCGCTCGTATTGCCTTCGGGCATGCCGTTGTCGACCCATGTGCGAATCAACTGCTTCTCGTCATCGGACAACCGAGCGTCATTGCTGAACGTGCCATGTTTGGGGTTTGCGAACCACGGTGGCATGCGGTTGTCCGCGATGACTTCCAGAATGGTGTCTTCCCAGCCGATCACGTCGTCATACTTCGTCAACGGAAAAGGAGCAATCTCACCCGACCTGTGGCATTCGACGCACGCCTTGTTGAAGATCCGGACGATCTGCTTCGACCACGTCACGTCGCCGTGCGGTTCCGTCTTGCTAACGCGGCCGATGTGGCAACCGATAGCGTCAGTCTTCGCGACGGAAACATCGTTGCCGGCAAGTAGCTCGTCGATTGCGATGGCCAGATCTTGTCGACGGACTTTGTCTCGGGAAAGTCCCACAAGGTATTGATCGTCGATGCGACCGCGATAGCGAACGTGGCGGTGCTCGTCCAGAAGGAATACTTCGGGCGTGCGTTCTGCCTTGAACTGATCGGCCACGCGATTGCCGACGTCCTTCAGCATCGGGAACGTGATTCTGTGTTTGGCAACGTATGCCGAGATCTCCGTCATGCTGTCCTGAGTATTCGCGTTGATGCCGACGAAGGCCACGCCCTGTTGTGCAAACTGCTTTTGAAGTTCGGAAAGTCTCGGCCCATAAAGCTTCGCCAGTGGGCATTCCGTCCCCAGAAACGCCACAACCACGAGCTTGCTGTCGGCGACGTCAGAAAGAGACCATTCGACGCCTCGGTGTGACGACAGCGTTACATTCGTCATTGTCTGGTCGGCCGAAACGTTTGCGGCGAAGCCCATGGCGGCCAGCATCAACAGGCTGGTTCTTTGAATGAGGGAAATTCGCGAAGGAGAATTCGTCATGGCGATGAAGGCCGTTTTTTAATGAGAAAGTGCAATGTCGCCGGGTTCCGTTATCGGGATGGGCGTTGGAGGACATGATATCTGATTGTTCGGACGTGCGACTGGCTTGCTGGCTGAAACTCTGTATCTGATTGTAGGACGGCGGAATTAACAGGAAACTCGTTGTTTCGAAGGTGCCGATTCTCCCGCCGAAGCCGAATGTTGGTGGGGCCAGTCAGTATTCATGCGGCAACCGCCGGTTGGGCTCCGTTCGGCAGAGACGGAACCGCCATGATGATCGACGATGCGGCGCACCAAAGCTAACCCGAGTCCCGTTCCCTGTCCGCCATGCTCCAGCCTCACGAACGGATCGAATATGCGATCTCGATCCGCATCAGGAATTCCGGGGCCATCGTCATCGACCGTTACGAATGTTTGCTGTGTATCACTGGATGCTTCGATCACGACTTCGCGGGAGGCGAATCGGACTGCGTTCTCCATGAGATTTCCAAGGCAGCGTTCCAGTTCGATCACGTCAGCGCGAATGATCACCATTCCCAGTGCCAATTCTTCACCGATTCGGAATGATTTATCGGGATGCAACAAAACGTTCTTCCGGATAAGTTCCTCAACCACGGGCAGAACGGGGATGTCCGCAAGATCAAGTTCTGGCAGGCTTGTTTCCGCCTTCACATACCGCAGCAGTTCGCCTACCAGTTTGTCCAAGTCCTCCGCCGCCGATTCGACGGCGAGTAGTCGGGTTTCTCGTTCGTCTTCGGTCTTGGATGTCCGGATCAGGTCCGTCGCAAACTGAATTCGCGACAACGGTGTGCGGAATTCGTGAGACACGGCCTGCATGAGTTCTCGCTGAGTCCGCAGCAAAGTTTCTGTGCGGGCGGCGACGTTGTTGAAAGCTTTGGCCAGAGGCTTCGTCGAACGCGTGCGGCTTTCGTTGACTCGAG
Source organism: Fuerstiella sp. (assembly GCA_041688835.1). Classification (GTDB taxonomy): domain Bacteria; phylum Planctomycetota; class Planctomycetia; order Planctomycetales; family Planctomycetaceae; genus Fuerstiella. The sequence continues at coordinate 14,290 of JBDNHJ010000196.1, read as the reverse complement.
CACTCAGATCGCCCGACGCTACCTGCAAGGCCGTACTTTCGATCGCTCGAAACTGTCGCGCGACGGGTCGCAGCAGGATGGCGATCGCGATGGCGGCAATGGCCAGAATGGCAGCAATTCCCAGAGCGACATCCAACTGACGCGGTGCTGCGAACTTCGGCAATGGTCCGAAACTCAGCACGCCGTTTCCGCTGGCAAGTTGCGTTTTCAACATTCCGCCCCGGTCTGAGGTGTGAAGAACGACATCGTCTCCATCTGCGAAACGTTGTTCCACGTATTCCGGCAATTGCTCGCGCGTCGTGATTTCGACGGGATAGCTAAACTGCTTTTGCACCATGGCCAGCATGTCGTTTTGCGGCACATTGGGAAAAGCTTCAAACGCGCCTCGAGCCAGCCGCACGCCTCCACCCAGAGCTTCTTCCACAACTTGCAGATTGTGCTGAGCGTTCTGTTGCTGCGTGACAAAACTCTGCACAGCCGCAGCGGCAACAAGGATGACGATGACTCCACCGTGGAAACGTAAGAAGAGTTGTGTCATGAGTCACTCACTAGGATATAACCGACGCCGCGAATCGACTTGATCCGCTGCGGATCATTTGGATCGTCTCCAATGCGTTTTCTTAGTCGAGAAACACGAAGATCAATCGACCGATCCAGCCCATCGTACGCGAATCCGTTAAGAGTCTGATAGATGTCTGGTCGACTGAGTACCTTGCCGGCGTTCATAGCCAGCAACCACATCAGGTCAAACTCCGCCGTCGTCAGGCTGATTGATTCGCCGTTGATCTCGAACGTTCTCTGAGCAGCATCGATCGTCATGTCACCAATCGTCAGTTGAGTCGCTTCGGCGTAGTTTTCAGCCGACGGTTTTTCACGCAGATGGGCTCGCAGTCGAGCCAAAAGCATGCGTGGCTTGATTGGTTTGTGCATGTAGTCATCAGCGCCGACTTCCAGCCCAATGATTTCGTCAAGTTCATCTCCACGAGCTGTCAGAATCAGAATAGGCCCGGTGTAGTCGTTTCTGACAGTGCGACACACGGTGATGCCGTCCATGCCTGGCAGGTTTACGTCCAGAATCACCGCGTCAGCGGCTTCGCGGGGAATGCGTTCGACTGCTGTGTCGCCGCGAGTTTCGATCGACACCTCAAAGCCTTCGTTGGTCAGGTAGTCACGAATCATCGTGCCGAGAGATTCGTCGTCTTCGACTAAAAGAATTCGAAATGGTGGGTTGTCAGGCATTGGATGAGGAATTTTCTGTCAGTCTGATGTGACATCGAAAAGGAGTGCTGTACGGGAACTATAAGTCAGGCAAATGGTCGACAGTTCATCAACACGTCGGATATGACATGAGCAGGAGTCACTTCGTTTCGGCATCGCGATGAGTCTGCAGCAACTCAGCAATCGCGGGACGTTCTTTCTGAATTTGTTGCAGGTCGACCGGCATGCTAATTGCCCTTCCCATGCCTTCATAGAAATCGGCCAGCGGCTGATTCCATTCACCTTTAACGACATCGAACGGGATTTCTCCGCGATGACTCTTGTGATCGATTGACGCGTCATGCTTCAGCAGGAGTTCAACGATGTCTTTCCGGCAGAGGAATGCGGCGACGCGGAGTGGGGTATTGCCATTGCGATTCGTGGCGTTCACATTGGCCCGTCGCTTGAGTAACAACTCGGCGATTTCGAGCTTTCCATGCAGTGAAGCCGTGCTGAGTGGTGTGGAACCGTCTATCGGACGCTGTTCGTTGATCCGCTGAGGTGCTCGGTTGAGTAGTGCTTTCGTTTCTTCGAGGTCACCGCGCACGATAGCGGTATGCAGAGCATCTCGAATGTCGACGTGTGCCGTATCTGTCGAGTTCGAAAGTTCCTCCGCAGCGATGGCGTCAGACGTCACGTGGAAGATGAAGTCGTTGCTGAACAGCCCGTTCGGATTCTGCAATTGCAGTAAGTGCATCCCGGATTCCGGTAGTGACGGGATTGTGACAGTCATTGTCTCGTCGCCTTTCACGGCAACAAGCCCAGGCACGCGACGACCATCGACGATGACATTGGCGGTGCCGTCGACGTGCCGGCCGCTAATCTTCATCTGGTGGTTGCCTTCGTACAGAATTGGAAATTCCTGGCGTCCCCGCTGCTGTTCGATCGGTCCCAAAGTCCAAATGGCAGGTTGCGGGTGATCGATATCAGCGGAAGCTCCGTGGCGAGCGGTGAACGTGCCGACGAATTCTCCGTTGGCGGCTAAACTGATGAGTCGCTCGCGAGTGAACGATGAACGCTGCCCAAACTTGTTGACATAGGCTGCACCAGGGTTGCCCCCAATGAATTGTAGTGCGACGTCAGAAGTCGGCCCGGTCGTAGCGGAACTCGTCAAGAGTTTCGGCTGCGTGTTGGAACGTTTGTCGTCGAAAGTCTTGACGACTGTCGCTACCGGGGACAGCATGACACCGTCTGCTTCGAGTACAATGGCGCCGTCACGGGCGGCAACTTCCAATGCGGCCAGCAGATCATTGACTTGTGCATGATTGGCCGTTGTTTTGTTTAGCGTTACTTGGCGACCAAACGCTCCTGAATAGCCCGTGCTGCCTTCCAGTACTATCTTCCACACTGGATCGAATCGCCGCCGTCCGCCCCACGAAAACTGCCAGATGTCGCGTTCAGGTTGGCCGCGCTCAGCCACCCGTTCGTAAAAATCGAAGTCGATGATGTTTAATCGTCCCTGTGGCAGAATCAGAAATCGATCGTATGCTCCGCGCCATGTTGGCGCATCCATGCCTGTTCTTGGCGTGTTCGTGCTGACCAGAAACGGCATCCGATGACAGTTGCCGCACACGTTTGGTTTAGGTTTCTCGTCGTGGTCACCGTCGATATGAAACAGGCGGAACCCCTGCTTTGCCTCCTGCGAAACCGTGTTGGTATAGGCTCGCCGTTGAGCGGGCGGATACGGGACATTCAGCAGAAACGTAGCCATCGCATCGCGTTCGGCAGCGGACAACGCTCCCGCCTTGCCTTCGTCGTTGGTGATGTCGTCACCGACGAGACTCATGGTTGCCGCAATGCCACCATCAATGAGATGCCGAGCGCTGCTGGCGGGATTGTCGGGATCACTATTCGGCGGATCAGAACCATGAACCTTCGCACTATTGTTGCCGCCGTACGGATCGCCGGGAATGCCATCCCAGTGAAACGGAGCCGTGTCGCGCAGCCCTCGAATCGGCATCGTCGAACGCGGCATGATCTGATCGCCGCCCGTGACGATTGGCGTTTTCAGAACCCACAGCAGTTGGTCCGTGTGACCATCTGGATGGCAGCTCGCACTCGAAACCGTCTTCGTCGTCGATGCCGCCGCCGTTTCGAACGCGCCGCGACCACGCTTCACGACTGGATGAGTCGGGTCGTGCAGCTCGATCGTATCTAAAGTCTTCGGCTGCCACACATCAGAAAAATCTACCAAGGACACCGTGTTCGCGACAGCGTTCAGGACCCATGCCTGTGACACTTTGCCGCCAGCGTCCTCCGCCAATGCGATCCCTCGCGGCACGGCCCCCACATCGGCACGTCCGAGCACTTTTCCGGTTGCGGCGTCCACCGTGAACAGCTTGTCCGAACCGGCCGCCGTCGCAACCAATATGGAATCGTCCGACGTAACTTCTATTGCAAACGGCGTTGCCAGCGCCATGCCGCGTTCCGGATGCTCAGGCGGCAACGGTTCGAGATCGAAGAAGTTGGTTTTCACAGCCTCTGCGTCAACGGAATTCACCATCGTGATCTGATTCAGGAACGCTCGATTCCCCAGCTCCTTCAATCCGTGTTTCTTCGTTCCCGAGCGGCCGTTGACGTCATTCCTAGCGTCGGTCTGCGCAATGAAGACACGCCCGTTAGAATCCACCGCCAGGCCATACAGCAGAGTTCCCAGCGTATCGACAGTTTCGATCAGCGTGTCCGTCGATGTGTCGAACACAAACAAATCTCGGTCCGGCACTTTCGGGTGTTTGACGATATCCACAACATGCCCCAGCGACAGCACGTTGTTGTGAATGATCGAATGCTCCCACGCGTTGAACGTCACCAGGTCGCCATCGATTTCATTGCCACCGGACAACTGTGTCTTGTTGTTCGATTCAAACGGAATCACGTATAGGCGGCCTCCGCGAACAACGATGGCTCGTGGATCCTGAGCGTTGATTTCCAGCCGCTTGACCACCTTCTTCGTCGCGACATCAATCACGGCGACTGTATTCTCGGAAGACAACGCCACGTACGCTTTGTCGTTACTGGCGAACGCGATGCCAACCGGTTCGTCAAAACGAGTCGCCTTCGTCAACGGGTCAAGATCCTGCACGGTAGCAATCACGTGCAGATAGGTCGGACTCGCTTTGTCGTTATCAACAACGCTCACGGAATCCGAAACGTGATTCGACACCCAGACTTCTTTTCCGTCGGGCCTCAACGCGACACCGACCGGATCGATTCCCACATTCACCCGAGCTACCAGTTTACGTGTCGCTGCGTCGATAATGTCCAAAGTGTCAGCAGGAGTGTTGGCCACAAACACTTGGCCGTCGCGGACGGCAATTGGATGCGCATGAGGACTCACGAACGTCGGATGCCCCACCGCGGTCGGTGGACTCATCTTCTTTGCGGGACCAACAGGTCCAACGTCACCAGCAGCACTGACTTTCGGTGAAGAGTCCAGCCGCCCGTCAGACGCAAAGAAAGCCGCAATAACTATCAGGCTCAGCGGTGCAAAGATGGTCGTCTTTTTCATTTGCCGTCACCAATCAAGTAAGTACGCGATACGTGGCTGCCCGGCTATACGTCTTTCGAGCAGTTCTCAACTCATACTCATAGTCTGGCGAGATCGCGGCGATTTTCGTACACCGAGATCGCAAAAGATACAGGCTGTTACAAAGTGCCGCCAACCAGCGATCAAGACCTTACGTTTCAACGATCGAACCCTTCGGTCGTTGCACAGTTATCGATCACGTCGTTGTGATAAAACCAGGCGGGCTTCAGTTTCATTGTCGAATACAACGATGCCTGATCAAAAAAGTGTGGCGATAACAGTCGACCGCTGGCGCCGAATGGCATGACGCTGTGAGCTCTAATGTCGTCGCTAAATTCAACGGTCGCCATGTAAGAGGCTCCGACGACGGCATACCGCTGTGGACGAATGAAGCGAATTTCCGGCGACGAATAGACGGTGAAGATTGTGCCTAACGGGCCTGGAGTACCCGGACATGGCAGGCTTGTCATGAGTGGGTTGAGTAACACGCCAGCTTTGGTGACTTCAGACTGATTCGGGATGCGCTGCAGTCGATGAGCGTCTCCCCACGGATGCTTCCACGCACCGTACATTGTTTCAACCTTTGCCGCTGCGATCTTCAGCGCCGTAAACCACGAAGTTCGGTCTTTGGTGTACTTGGACTTCAGCGTTTCCGCCGGATAGCCAAAACCATACAGCTCTTCGTACCACGCGACGGTGAGCGTTGTTTGAGTCGACTTGGATGACGATCGGAAATCCCATTCCGTGAGATGACGAAACTGTTCCGCAACCGCCTCCGCCAGCTTCTTATCCGTCTGTTGCAGACGCTGAAAATCTTCCTGAAGCGCGGGTATCTCCGTCATCGCCCAGTAGAGCCGCGTGTCATACGCCAGATCTTGAAGTTGTTCGTAAGTCAGGCTGCTCGCTTCCTGAAGAATTTGTCGCGACATTTTTGAGCGACGCATATCAACGTCCGCGTCTTCCACCATATACGCGGGAATGCGTGTCCGATCGGGATTGTCGGTGGCGATATGGCAGGTTGTGTAGGGCGAGGAATTACAGCTTTGCACATAGCCGCACGACGGGTTCTTAACCTGCGGTAAATCGGTGAAGGGGTGAATGCCTTTCCAGTCGGTGTTTGGGTCGCTGCCATCGACCGGTTTTTTCCAGTCAAACTGAGGGTCTCGAATGGGAATCGATCCGTTGTACGCATAGAAGATGTTGTTCTGATCGTCGGCATAGCAAACGTTGAACATCGGGATTGCACAATGACTCATCGCGGCATACCACTCATCGAAGTTATCTGACAACGCCATTCCAAAGGCCTGCTCGATGCGGTCCGTATCGAAAAGGCCGCCAACGTTGGCCGCCAGAAAAACCTGATCGCCCTCACGGACAACGATTGGACCGTGATGAGTCTTGCGAAACGTCACGCGCTGCTCGGTTCGTTCAGCACCGGTCTTCACGAAGAGAGTTTCGGTCCACTGTGTGGCAGTGCGGTAGGTGTCGCCATGTCGATAGTTCAGCGGATTCTTCGGATCGTCGAAGGTGACTCGCCAGGCATCAGCGATATCCGGATTGTTGACAGTGTATGTCCAGCCAACGTGCTCGTTGTGGCCGATCGTCGGAAACAGGTTGCCATAAAAACAGGCGCCAGTGAAGTTCAGTCCTTCATCACTCCGAATATGAGCTTCGTAGAACTGCCCCATTCCGTACCAGGGCTGATGGGGATTGATAAACAGCATGGACTTCCCAGACGCTGTCTTGCTGCCGGAAATCGCCCACGCATTCGATCCAATCGCTTCTCGAATCTCGTTCTGAAATCCTGACGGTTCGGCGGTCGGAAGTTGCCATGTCTTCCAGTCTCCCCGTTTCAGGAGTGTCGCCACGCTGTCGCCCTGACGGTTTTTGGGCTTACCGATGTGAGCCGCACGATAGGTAAAATCGAGGATCATATGCCGATCCATCGCAAGGGCGTGCCACGGTTCAAAGTGAGTGATCAGGCGGGGCTTTTCTTCAGGGTGTTTTTCGAGGAACCGGTTGATGCCTTCCGCAAAGGCGGCAGCCATCGCCTGGTGCTCTGGCTTCAACTGCTGATAGTCCGCCTGTGATCGACGAACGACTTCGAAGCTGCGATTTAGAATATCGGAGTGTAGACCTTCTTCGCCGACGACTTCAGCATACCGTCCGAGTGACCGAATGCAGGTATCTTCCAGTTGCCAGAAGTAGTCCTCCGCCTGCGCGTATCCCATTCCAAAGAACGCATCGGCGTGCGTCTTTCCATGAATGTGAGCGACTCCCCACGAATCCCGACTGATGGAAACTGGAGAGTCTTTGTCGTCAGCCAAGCCGGAGGCAGTCACGAAGACGGCCGCAAATGCAGCAAAATATTTCATCAGAATTCGGTTTCCCCGGGGTTGCCTGCGATGGTTGAGTTTTGATTCGAGCGCTGCAGCTTTGTGAGGCCGTCGCGCGTAATCCCATTGGCCCGCGCGGAGCGTACAACGGGATTCTATTACTGCACGCGATCAACGAAGTCCGGCATTGCCGGAACTCTCAACAATAGCCCCCGATTGCGGAAAACTGAACTCATCGACACCGAGTTTCGCGATGTCTGTACAATCAGATACAGAATCGGTGCCGTTCACCATGACGATTTTCACCAGTTAATTTAGTATAGTCGCTGTTTGCGCGGCTGCACCCAGCGCACGGATGGCTGCTTACGATTAGTCCACACAAACACGGTTGAGGAGAAATTTCATTGAGAGCATTTGTAGCGGCCCTTTTTCTGACCGTGTTGTTGACCATCGATGGGGTGCCCCTGTGTGCTGATGACTTCACACGTTTTCGCGGTGCTGATGCGACGGGCGTTGCGAAAGATCATTCGAACCTGCCGGATCGTTGGAGCCAGGCCGACAACATCGCATGGGTGGCCGACGTTCCGGGGCAAGGTTGGGGAAGTCCCATCGTGGTAGGTGATCGCATGTTCGTTTCGTCCGTCGTGGCAGATGAAGAAAACACCAAACCGAAAGGCGGGCTTTACCTTGGTCAGGGCGTGCGTGAACCGGAAAATGGCATTCATCATTGGATGGTCTACTGTTTTGATCTGCAGAACGGCGAAGAGCTGTGGAAGCAGGAAGCTCACACAGGCCGCCCACTGGTACCACGCCATCCCAAGAGTTCTTATGCAGCGGAAACGCCAACGACCGACGGCGAGCGGTTGTTTGTGTTGTTCGGCGACCTTGGACTGTACTGCTATAGCCTCGACGGCGACCTGCTGTGGTCGAAAATGATCGAGCCGAAGAAGACCAACATGGACTACGGCGCGGCGGCTTCTCCGGTCGTGCATGACGGTCAAGTCTTCGTGGTTTACGACAACAAAGAAGATTCGTGGATTGCGTCATTCGACACGGAAACGGGCGATCAGCTCTGGCGCATGAAGCGTGAGGAAACGCATTCGTGGGCCACGCCGTTCGTTTGGGAAAACGAGCTTCGCTCCGAGATTGTCGTTCCCGGTCAGCGAGTCAACCGCAGCTACTCACTCGATGGGAAGGAACTATGGAACTTCGACGGACACATGTCCGTGCTGGTGATTCCGTCTCCCTTCGCCGCGCATGGGATGTGCTATATCTCATCCGGCTACGTTGGAGACTCACATCGTCCAACCTTTGCCCTTCGCTCCGGTGCGAAGGGAAAGCTGGCGACGAAGGACGAATTCAATGACAGTGAATTCATCGAGTGGTATCAACCGAAGGCATCTGCCTACAACACAACGCAAATCGTTTACGGCGACTACCTGTACACGGTGTACGATCAGGGATTCATGACCTGCCACAATGCGTTGACCGGCGACGAGGTTTATGGCAAACAACGCTTTTCGCCGAAGGGATCGTTCACCGCGTCGCCCTGGGCCTACAACGGCAAAGTGTTTTGCTTGAACGAAGACGGCCTCACCTACGTCATCAAAGCCGGCCCCGAGTTCGAAATCCTAGCCACGAACCCGTTGGACGAATTGTGCATCGCGACCCCGAGCACGGTCGACGGCAAACTGCTGATCCGCACATTGACCAGAGTTTACTGCATCACGATCAGCGATTTGACGACACAAGTTCCTCGTCTGAAGTAAACGCATCACCCACCCTTCGACGCATTCCTGTACGTCAATCGAATTTCAGATCCGACCGGCTCGGACAAAGGCTGGCAGCATGTCTGGCGTGGAGGCGGTTTTGCGGAGAACCCTTCCAATCTTCGATCGGCCTGCCGCAGCAGCTATGACCGAGTCGACTACCGACCGGAATTGATGGCGGGGTTCCGCGTCGTGAAGGAACTGGATACCGGAAAATGAGTTAATCAGTTGCCTGGCGCAATCAGTTCGACATCCGTGAGGACCAGCTTCGACGGTCTGCTCGTGTGAATGAACGTCCCAACGCTATCGATGCGGGTCTCTCACTTGGAAAGCGCCCAGAAAACGTAATCCGCAGCGTTGTTCCGCACCGGTTGTCGAACAAGCTGAACGTCCTCCAGTAGCTGCTGTGCCCGAAACAGAGATCGCGGGAAAGGACGTCGCTTGTGTGCCGATGCTCGATGGTTTCAATCGCTCAGTAACATGCCGAGCAGCCAGTGATACGTCGAGACTGCGGAATCTCGCAGCAGCCACGCGGACAGTGCGAGCAGCAGGCCGCTTGCTCCTGATTTGCGGGGACTGGCTCCGATCGTCTCGAAGTTGCGGCGGGTGTAGGTAACTCGGTCAAACGGGGAGTCTTCGATGCGTTCGTAGACGTCAACACTGCCGTTGCTGTTCCGGAAAATGATGAGCTTGTTCATTGTGGTCTCCCAGCACAACCAGTGGCGGCGAAATGCCGCGGCGTTGGTGCCGAGAGTTTTTCCGGAGGTTCCACACCGGGAGGCGCGTGGAAAACCAGCGGGACTTCTTCCAGCGGTTTCAGACGCTAAACGTTGGCTCCAACGAACATGATGATGAACTCGTCACTCGATCTCGCGGAATATCTGATCCGCCCGCCGCTGGAATTCGTTGCTGTCTCTGGCAATAATCGTTGCCTCAACAAATCGGAAAGGGAGAATCATGTCGGCGGGCGACGCAAACAATTGGCGGAAGCGGTGTTATGGGCGAGACGAACTGCAGTCGAAGATGCAGGAAGCGTATCGGCTGTCGGTTGCGGGAATGCCGCAGTTTCTGGTCTTGAAGGGAATGACGGGCGTCGGCAAAACGCGACTGGTCCAGGAACTTTATCGCTGGCTGTCCACGGAAACACAGATCGATCCGTCCACAGAAGCTCATCCGCAGGGCTACTGGCCGGACTGGCTGATTAGCGAAGCCACCAAAGATCGCGTCAACCCACAGTTCGACACTCGCCAACGCCCGCCGATTCCGTTTCTGTGGCTGGGGCTGAAGTTTGACGAACCGGCTTCCCTGCCGGCCAACGTTTCTGCTGACGTCGCCATGCACTTGCAGCTCGCCGATTCGGGCAAGGCGTTGCGAGATGCACTGCCGCACCTGATGCCGCATGCAATCCAAGCAATCGTCAAACGAGATATCCGTGATGTGCATGGCGACTGGCTGTGGAAAGCGTTTGGTTTGACAATGGACGTGGCGGGGTTCTTCGTGGGCCCGATCACAACTGTTCCTGGAAAGATCAAGGATCTATGGGAAACATGGAAGGGCCAACAAAAGAAACAGGCCGCCGCGGAAAAAGCGTCCGAACCGGTGCTAATTTCACAGCAGCAATCAGAACAGGAATCCATTGACCAGTTCCTCAACACGTTGCGGCTATTTCTGGACGCAAGACAAGCAGACCTCTCCACAAAGACCTCCACGCAGATTCCCGTCGTCCTGTTTCTGGATGATGCTCACTGGGGCGATCCACTGACTCTGCGAATGGTCAAACAACTGTGGGCAGAAGCTCACGGCAGCAAATGGCCGCTGCTGGTTGTGGACACTCACTGGGACGACGAATGGGAACTGCACCAGCAACTTCCGGAAAGCCCCGGCACGCCGCTAAAGATGGCTCACTTTCAGCAGCGAATCGATCCGGGCGGTAATGTCGGTGGGATTCGTGAGATCCCGGTCTGCGGATTGCCAGCGGACGACCTCAGAACATGGCTGGCAGCAACGCTGCCGGGTCTCACTGCAGATCAGCAGGCTCTGCTGCTGCACAAGTCGGAAGCCGCTGCCGTGGACAAAGACGGCAACTCCATCGAAGGTGGCAGCCCACGAGTTCTCGAACACCTAATACAACTTCTGCTGGACGATCCAGCAGATGCGTTCGTCGCTGGCGACCCACGCGGACCGATTCAGGATGGTTTTGTCGTCACCATTCGCGACGAGATCTTTGACCTAGACGAAATCATCACACGGCGATTCAAAAAGCTGCCGCGAGAAATTCGTCGTGCTTTGGGCTGGGGCAGCGAACAGGGACGACGCTTTCTGTGCGAAATCAACACGGCCATCGCACGGCATCTGGAAGATGGTCCCGAAGTCGATGACGCATTGAATTCGATTCGCCAGGCCGAATCACCTCACCACTGGATTGACGGAATTCCGCAGACAGTTGATGGAGAAAGCCGCTACAACCTGTGCGAATTTCGTTCGAACGTGTTTCGGGAAGTGGCCAAAAAGCATTACTCACGCAACACCGACACAATCGCCGCCGTTCGCGACGCGTTGTCCAGTGTGCTGAGTGGCTGGCTGTTTGCGGGCCGTCTGAATGCACCGGAAGACATCGATCTGCTGAGTCCCGACGACCTAACCGTGCCGGAACGCCGCGATGCCCTGCGAATCTGCATCAACCACTTTCGTCCGTCCGATCCCGCGACTACCGACGACGAACAATGGAAAGTCTACGGCAACGCGCTGGCTCGCCTGACGCAACTGGATCTATGGGGCTACAAATGGGGCGAACCGATTTTCTGGGACCAGGCATTGGCGGCCGCCGTGGAATTCGCGACCGCTCGGCCTGATGGTTGGGATGTGTCGCTGGTCGAAGTTCATTGGCAGATCGAAGTCGTCGACTTGTTGTGGAATATGCGTCGCTTCGAACTGGCCCAGACGCTGCTGAAGTCCCTCCACCGTCAACTGGACATCGCACGCACAGCCACAGATCAAGCGTCTCTACGTCAGTACGCGTTAATTTGTGAACGGCTCGCGGTTGTCCAGCAGCTCAAGAATGGTACAAACGACGAACTCCTCTCGCTGTATCTGGAATCGCTGCAGGTGCGTCGTGAGATCGTGACGGAGTTTGGCCGTTCGCCCGAATCCCTCCGCGACGTCAGTGTCCAACTGCAAACTGGCGATGCTGTACGCTGCTGCTGATGACAACGTCGCCGCCTGCCGCCACCTGAACGAATGCGGGGCCATTCTTGAAGAGATCCACCAACGCGGCTGGCCCGATACTCAGACGGCCGCTGATCAGCAGTGGTACGATACATTTCGGAGGCAGGTCGGCTGTGATGGGGTGGGCACCGATTAGATGCGTTCACGCCGCAGTTTGCGACCATTCGTTTTGAGACGCGTCTGTTATCGGTAGATGGCAACCCCTTACTAACGGGAAAACCTTGCCGATTACGTTCTGTCTGCCGGTCCGGAAGACTGGGGAAGCGAAGAACTTGTTCCAGGAACTTTGGCGCAATGTTCCAGATGGCGAAATTAGTGTCCCGGAATTGCGGCGCAGTGTGTGGGAACAATTCCTGGACACTAGCGGGGAGCTCCCAGACACTGCGCCTCGCGAACTTGTCACTGCAAATTCGTCGGACAATCAGTACAGCCTGTCCACGCTGAACAAATTCGCGGCGGTCCAAGCACAAAGCGGCGGAATCTGCGCGTTTGCGTGATGGCGACATTCCGTAAGGGGACGATCGAGAATTCTACGTCAGTCGACTTTCGCTCCCCCAATGCTCCCTCTTGAGGAATCGTTCCCATGGCCGCCACACTCAAAAAGAAATCTTACATCCCCGGTTCCGAAGGTGAGTTCGACGCGTTCGCTCGTCAGTTTGTTTCGGAGATCGCTGAAGACCCCGCTTTGTACGAAATCACCGCGGATCGGGTGAAGGCACTGAAAATTCAACTGGCCGATTGGGAGAAGAAGTACGCCGCAGCCGTCAAAGCTCGCGACGCTGCCAAAGCCGCCACCGTCAGTAAAGACGAAGCTCACGACACACTGGAAGATACCATTCGGTCCGCCGCTAAACTGATTCAGGCCAACGACGAAATTTCCGACGCCGCCCGCAATGCCGCCGGACTGCCGGTTCACAAGACGACTCGCACGCCGGTTGCGGTACCGCACACGTTCCCCACGGCCACGATCATCGGCACCGACCGACTGGAACTCACAGTCATGTATTCCGACGTCGCCACGCCAACGCGAAAGGCTCGCCCGCACGGCGTTCGAGGCTGTGAAGTGTTCTGTGCCGTCGCCGACAACCCACCATCGAACCCCGAAGACTATCGTTTCGTCGCCTTCAGCACGCGAACGCCAGAACTCATCAAGTTCAAGAGCGAAGACGGAGGCAACACCGCCAACATCCTCCTCCGCTGGGTCAACACAAAAGGCGAACCCGGCCCTTGGAGCCAAGTCGCCAGCGCCACTATTCCGGCTGTTTGAGCCGAGACGCCTCGGCGGGCGATGGCGTGGTGAGTCGGTTGAGGTGGCAAGTCGTCACCGCCGAGCCGCTCCCGTTGGTCGCTGTGAGGAATGAGATTTTTGGTGGGGCCGGTTCCTACCGGCCGAGAACATGACATTTTCGGTCGGTGGGAACGTGGGAACCGGCCCTACGCTGTTCCGTCAGCCGTCAAAGAGAGTCGGTTGAATCGGGCCTGTCGGCGGCTTGGATATTGTCGGATAGTACACGCCGATCACGACCCAACTTTTGGGATGTGCCAGAACAGTCCCCACGAAAAAGTGCGTGTCTTTCTTTGGACCACAGAGCTCGTCGAAGAATTTCTGCTTCACTTTCTGGCAGGCTACTTCTTCCGTCGCCCCACCATCAATGAGTTTCCAATACAGCGCCCCAACTTCCCAATCCTCGTTCATCATACGGTGTCCCTTGCATCGCGGGTCGTCGCACTCGAATAGGTATTTGAACGTAAACGGAACCTTTCGCGGAGGTTCTCGACTGGCGGTCCGGTCTTCCCAAAGTCGTGCCTGACGAAGTTCCTGATAGAATGACGGCTTCCAATCGCGATCTGCCGGTCCGACGATCATATCTTTGATCAACTTCGGCCTGATAAGACCGAGTGACGTCTCATCGATTTTCTGCTGTTCTTTCAATGACTCCATCGACGCACTGCGCAGCGGTAAGACGTACTTGCTACGTTCGAGCCAATTGCCGTTGGTGGCAATCTTCTCACCAAGCATTGTGAGCGTGTCGCTATCAGGACGATAGCTTTCCTTACGAAAGTCGCGTCCCGTGTGATGCGCTGCCTCGACTTCAATCCACTGGTATTTTCGATATTGCTTGCTGTAAGCTTGGTCACGAAAATTAACCGGGTACAGGCGAATGAATTTCCCATCT
>JBDNHJ010000195.1:0-16310 GCA_041688835.1 Fuerstiella sp. | reverse complement strand
TCGACTCCACTCCCATCCGGCAGGCCGAACGCCTCGTCGAAACCTCCGAAGTCCGCTACCGCCGCTTGTTCGAGTCGGCACGGGACGGCATCCTGATTCTCGACGCCGACACCATGCGAATCGTCGATGCCAACCCGTTCATGGAAGAACTCTTGGGCTACTCCCACGACCAGTTCGTTGGCAAGGAGTTATGGGAGATCGGCTTGTTCCAAGACAAATCCGAGAGTGAAGAGGCCGTGCGAAAGTTGAAGGAGACGGGCTACGTCCGCTACGAAGACCTGCCGCTGGAAAGCGAACGGGGAAAAGTGAACGAAGTCGAATTCATCTGCAACATCTATCAGGAAGGCGGCCGCCGGGTTGCCCAATGCAACATTCGGGACATCACCGCTCGAAAACAGATGGAGCGGCGGATACAAGAGCAAGCGAAGGAACTGGCCACCACCAGCCGCCGCAAGGACGAGTTCCTGGCGATGCTCTCGCACGAACTGCGAAACCCGATGGCCCCGATGGTCAACGCCCTGCAACTGATCGGGCAGGCTGGGCACGAAAACGAACTTCAACGGGAAGCCCGTGGCGTCATCGAGCGGCAGGTGCGGCATCTGTCGAGACTGACCGACGACCTGTTGGAAGTCTCCCGCATTACCACTGGCAGAATCGGCCTGCACATCGAACGGGTGGACGTGAGCGGCATCGTCAATGGGGCCGTGGAACGATTGCAACCGAACATCGACCGCCGCCAGCAGGAACTTACCGTCACGTTGGCCGAGGGCGTGATCTGGTTGGATGCCGACGCCAGCCGCTTGGAGCAGGTCATCGGCAACCTGCTGAACAACGCTTCCAAGTACAACAGCCCCGGCGGCCGCATCTGGCTGACGGTGGCGTCAGAAGACCATCACGCAATCATTCGAGTGCGGGACGATGGCATCGGCATGGCTCCCGAATTGCTGCCGGACATCTTCGACCTGTTCACGCAGGCGGACAAATCGCTGGATCGCAGCGAAGGCGGTTTGGGCATCGGCTTGGCTTTGGTCAAGAGCCTTGTCGAACTGCACCGGGGAACGGTCACGGTCCATAGCGAAGGCATCGGCAAGGGCAGCGAATTCACCGTGCGATTGCCTATTTCAACCAATGCACAAGTCCGACACGATTTGCCTGCGAAGCATTCAACGTCAACAGCGAAGGACTCCCTGCGTGTCTTGGTAGTGGATGATAACGTGGATGCCGCCAAGATGTGTTCGATGCTGCTCAGGGCGTGGGGTCACGAAACACGCACGGCCCACAACGGCCCCGACGCCCTGCAACGCGCGACCGGCTTTGACCCGCACGTCATTCTCTGCGACATCGGATTACCCAACATGGACGGCTACGAAGTCGCCCGACACATCCGCCAGGACCCGCATCTGAAAGGCGTGATGTTGGTGGCCGTCACCGGCTATGGACAAGACTCCGACCGGCAACGCTCGAAAGAGGCCGGGTTCGATCTTCACATGGTCAAACCCGTCGAGTCAGCCAAACTGAAAACACTTCTGGCCGACTTCCATCCCCCTAAAACCTAAACACGGCCTGTGAAATATGGCCGATGGCAATTCCCATGACAGAACGTGTCGAAACCGAACGCAACGAGAAACTCCGCTATCTGCATCACGAGATTCAGAATTGCTTGAGTGTCATTTCGATGGGAACCGATGCGTTGGCCCAATCCCGTGATGATGATGCCATGTTCGCCGAACTCTATGAGATGGTGCGAGAGAACCGAATTGAGACTGCAAAGTTGGTGGACGAGTTTCTCAAAAAGGCATGTGATGAGTGCAAGTAAAGGCGTACGGGAATCGCCATCTTGGTCGAAACCGTCGGCGAGTTTTGCAAACAAAACACCATGGAACAGCGTTTGCACATGCATGAAGTTCTGTTTGTGCCATGCGACGCTTTCTCATTGCTAGAGTTTGACGTGGAATGGCACATCGACTCGCCCGCATCCCTTATGGAGAAAGCACCATGAATATACGTTTCAAATCGATGCTGCCAATGCTGGTAGCACTGTCCCTGTTCACTCCGCCACCGATCCACGGACAAGATTCATCCGTTCCAAGCAAACTGTCGGATAGCGACATTTCTGCAGCAATTCAGGCGGATATCCAAGACGCTTCGCGAATCGCTGGTGGCGAAATTGAGGTGAGCAGCAAAGCAGGACTGGTCACTCTCTCCGGAACGGCCACCAGTTTGCTCGACAAACAGATGGCGGCGGCGATTGCCAAACGAACACGCGGCGTTGAAGCCGTACTCAACCAATTGATCGTCGTCGTCTCAGATCGTAGGGATGATGACATTCGCGGCGATGTCGATAAGGTCTTGCGGATCAACGATAGCGTGGATGAGCCTCGGATCGCTGTCGACGTTAGCCGAGGTGAAGTTTCGATGACGGGAAAAGTTGATTCGTTGGCGGAGAAGCGTATCGCCGAGCTTGCGGCGAGCGGAGTGACTGGAGTCATTGCGGTTACTAATCAAATCACTGTCCGCCTCGCCAGTGATCGTACCGATGAAGAAATCGCGGAAGAGATTCGCGGCCTAATCGTTCATTCGGTGTACCTGGATGATGCTTCCTTGCAAGTTAATGTAAAAGGCCACGTGGCGAAACTTTCTGGCACGGTCCCGTCGGCTGAAGCCAAAGACCGAGCCGAACAGGTTGCGGAAATTTGGGGCATTTCCGCGGTCGATGTCAGCGGAGTAGATGTCGACCCTGACCGATTGGACGAATCGCAGCGCCGTCAACGGTATGCAGACGTGACTGACGAGAAAATCGAAAAAGCATTGGATCGATCCTTTCGTGCCGATCCAATTATTTTCAGCCGGGTCGATTCGATTGAATCCAGTGTGAATGGCGGCACCGTGACACTGACGGGCAGAGTGAATCGTCTGCGAACTAAGAGCCGCGCCGAGCGTTTGGCATCGGATATTGTGGGAGTCCAGCGAGTCGTCAACGAAATCAAAGTTGAATATGTCGACAAAGACGTCAGTGACATGGATATTATCCATGATACACAGGGGGCGATCCGCCGCAACGCACTTTTGGACCGACACGACATCCGTGTCCACTGCCAACGGGCGCATGTCAGCCTGTATGGGATTGTCGACAGTGAACTAGAAAAACGTGTCGCCCAGTGGATTGCCGACGGCGTAACGGGAGTTGTCCACGTCAATAACTCGCTGGCAATCGAACCCGAGTGGAAAGAGAAGAGTGACGCGGCGATCAAGTCAGGCTTGCAACGAAAGCTCAAGTATGCATTGTTCGACAAAAGCAACAAAATCAACGTGACGGTGGAAAACGGCACAGTGATCTTGCGTGGCGAAGTAGCAACGTGGCGTCAATGGCAATTGGTCATGGACTTGGCGATTGAGGCAGGTGCCCGTCATCCCCACAACTTGCTCAACGTCCGTTTCCATCCACCGCATGGAGCATCTAGGGTGTTTGTACCACGGTAATAAAGCCCGTAAAAACTTTTGTACGTTTGTTCCGTGCGACTATGCGTCTTGGCTGCCAACATTTCCAGCGTTACTTGTGAACTCGATGACCGAAGCTTCGGTTCATCTCATTGCAGTTAGCGCTGGCTTAACAGCAACCGACATGCTCGCAAATCGATCAATTGCTTCGCCCCACAGAGGGGGTGTAGTCACGGCGATTTGATAGAGAGCGCAAATCCGAATTCTGTAATGCTTCTCACCACAAAAGGCGATTTCTATCACTATATCAAAAGCGCGAGACCACCAACCCCGGCACAGGATCAGTCCGTCCTGATGTTGCCCACAACGGTGCCATAAACTGGAAGGAGAGGGATGCCATCATGCTGAACAAAGCCTCAACTCTCAAGAGCCACACATTACACAGCCTCGACGCGGCAGACTCCGTCCAACAAGTCGAAACGAAGGTCGACGACCTTACGAAAATCTATTTCTCCATCGGCGTGATGTCTTCGAAGGTCATTCCGGACCAATACGTGGTCCCGCCCAACGAATTCACACGCGAACGCGATGGAGCGGCGAAAACAACGGAATCGGAAGAGCAGGTTAATCGATGAAATGGTCATGGAAAATCGGTGAGTTTCGCGGCATAGGCGTTTATATGCACGCCACGTTTCTGATCCTCATCGGCTTCATCGCGGTCAGTCACCTATCGGCGGGCGCTGGTGTTGGGAAGACGCTGGAAGGCGTTGGCTTCATTCTTGCGCTGTTTGGATGTGTTGTGCTGCACGAATTTGGGCATGCGCTGATGGCGGCGCGATATGGCATTAAGACGCGAGACATTACTCTGTTGCCGATTGGCGGCGTGGCGCGACTGGAACGGATGCCGGAAGTACCGCTACAGGAATTGTGGGTGGCACTGGGCGGACCAGCCGTCAACGTGGTCATCGCAGCAGCGCTGTTTCTATGGCTTCAGTTCACAGCCGTATGGGCACCGCTGGAACAGCTCAATGTGGCAAGCGGCCCATTTCTCCAACGGCTGATGGTCGTGAACGTCATCCTAGTCGTCTTCAATATGCTGCCAGCCTTTCCCATGGATGGCGGACGCGTGCTGCGAGCACTGCTGGCGACAAGACTTGAGTACACGCGGGCCACGCATATCGCTGCCAACATTGGGCAGGTAATGGCCGTGGCGTTTGGATTGATCGGATTTTTCTACAACCCCTTCTTGATGCTCATCGCGTTTTTCGTCTGGATCGGAGCGGCCCAAGAGGCGAGCATGGTACAGATGAAATCCGCACTCGCCGGGATCCCGGTGATGCGTGCGATGATCACCGACTTTCAAACGCTGAGTCCGCACGATCCGCTGACCCGCGCCACGGAACAGATTCTGGCCGGCTCACAACAGGATTTTCCTGTGGTGGACGACGGACAGGTCGTGGGCATCCTGACACGGCACGATTTGCTCGTCGGATTGACCCAACACGGCCATGACGCGCTGGTTGGCGACAGCATGCAGCGCGAGTTCGAAACCGTCGATGCGTCGGAAATGCTGGAAACTGCTTTTCGGCGTCTGCAAAGTTGTCAATGCCACACGTTCCCCGTGGTGCGCCGCGGGGAACTCGTAGGCCTAGTCACGATGGACAACGTTGGCGAGTTTGTAGCCATCCAAGCCGCAGAGAAGGACTTCGCTGCGGCGGGACACCGACAACTGAAATCAAATGCGATTCGGCCAACACGTTCAACCTTATCCTCAACGCCAACTCAACAGCAACGTTAGGCAGAGAAGTATGAAACGATTATGGATGGCGTTCGTGGCCGAGTTGCACGTCGGTTACTCATTCAAGACCGAGAAACAGTCATAGCAAATTTGTTCATCAACACAAACATGAATCAGGAGAATTAACGATGGCGATTGCCCATGCACAGCCCGGCGAAGTGATTGACGTGCGCCCGTTAGCGGACACGTCGGCGACGTCCAAGACCACAACACTCATCAAGACGCCACATGTCGAAGTGATCCGCATGGTCCTTCCGGCAGGCAAAGTCCTGTCCGAACACAAGGCTCCCGGCGAGATCACTGTGCAATGTCTGGAAGGAGACATCACGTTCACAACGATGGGTGAATCAAAAACGCTTCGGACAGGCGACATGCTGTTTCTGGCAGTCGGAGAACCGCATGGCCTCGAAGCAGTCAGAGATTCTTCGTTTCTGCTCACGATTGTCACTCGGAACAATGAGCCAACTGCATAAGGTCAACAACATGGCCATGAGCCACATCAGTGAGGACAAAATGGAAAACACGGTCACCAAAAAAATGATCGACCCGGTGTGCGGAATGACGGTCGATTCGGAGTCAGCGCGATCGTCCGGCTACCACGGCACGAGCTACTATTTCTGTAGCGAATCTTGCCAGCAGAAGTTCGACAACGACCCCGAAGCGTTTGTCAGCGAAGCATTTCCCAGCGAAGCCGCTCGCGGGCAGGCCGAGTCGACGGAATCGATGCCACGGCCGCACAGTTGCTGTTCACATGACGGCAAATCACCTTCGAGCGAGCAGACCCAAACTCGACCTGACGCGGTTTACACCTGTCCCATGCACCCGGAGATCGAGCAGGTCGGTCCGGGCGATTGTCCAATCTGCGGGATGGACCTTGAGCCGAAGGTGACCGACCTCGCGGACGATGGGGATGACGAACAACTCAGCGATATGACTCGACGGTTCTGGGTTGGTGTGGCTTTGTCCGTTCCGTTGCTGATCGCGGCAATGGGACCGATGGTTGGATTGGCTGTCCACGACTGGATGTCGAACAGTGTCTTTGGTTGGTTACAGTTGGCATTGGCGGCACCAGTTGTGTTCTGGTGTGGGTGGCCATTGCTCGTTCGTGGTGTGAAGTCATTTCGCACAATGAACTTGAATATGTTCTCGCTGATTGCGGTTGGCTCGCTGGCTGCGTTTCTGTTCAGCGTCTTCGTCGTCCTGTTTCCACATCTAGTACCTGCGGCGTTTCTGGAAGACGGTCATCCGCCGCTGTACTTCGAGGCGGCGGCGGTCATCATCACACTGGTTCTGCTGGGACAGGTGCTTGAGTTGCGTGCCCGCAAACGAACGGGCGGAGCGATCCGCGCGTTGTTGAAGCTCGCTCCTGAAACAGCACACCGAATCACTGATGATGGTGAAGAAGATGTTTCGCTGAAGGAGATTCGTCAGCAGGACCGGTTGCGAATTCGTCCCGGAGAGAAAGTGCCGGTCGACGGTCGCGTAGTCGATGGATCAAGCCGCGTGGATGAATCCATGCTTACCGGCGAGCCTGTACCGGTAAAGAAAGACGAGGGAGACGAAGTGACCGGCGGCACGTTGAACCAAACCGGAGCGTTGGTCATAGAAGCGACTGGCGTTGGTGAAGATACGGTGTTGAGCCGGATCGTGCAGATGGTTGCTGACGCGCAGCGAAGTCGTGCCCCCATTCAAAAGCTCGTCGATACGGTCGCTAGGTATTTTGTACCGGTCGTCATCGCATGTTCAATTTTGACATTCATTGGATGGATGGTGTTTGGCCCGGAGCCGCGAATGGCACATGCATTCGTTGCGTCGGTCGCGGTTCTTATTGTCGCCTGTCCTTGTGCCTTGGGACTGGCCACGCCGATGTCCGTGATGGTGGGCGTCGGTCGTGGAGCCAAAGAAGGCGTTCTGATCAAGAACGCCGAAGTGCTGGAAATGATGGAGAAGGTTGACGTTGTTGTCGTCGATAAAACAGGGACACTCACGATGGGCAGACCGGAAGTGACCGCAGTCGAGACATTCGGAGATTTCGAGCAATCCGAAGTGTTGAAACTGGCAGCCGCTGTCGAAAGTCAGAGTGAGCATCCGCTTGCTCAAGCCATTATGCGGCGCGCGAAATCGGATCAGCTTGAGATTGCGAGTGCCGAGAGTTTTGACAGCGTGACGGGTGGTGGAGTGAAGGCGACCGTTGGCGGTCGTAAAATACTGATCGGCAAGGCGGACTTTCTGGCGGAGAGCGGAGTCGACGCACTGGATGACGCCCGCGAAGTGGCTGTCAGTCATCAGCAGTCTGGCAGTACGGCGATCTTTGTTGCGATTGACGGCCAGCCTGCTGCTGTGATCGCTATCGCCGATCCTATCAAAGACAGCACTCCGTCAGCCCTCCGCACGCTCCACGAACTTGGCTTGAAGGTCATCATGCTGACCGGCGACGCAGAAGCGACGGCCAAAGCAGTTGCCGAAGAGCTTGGCATTGATGAATTCCATGCTGGCGTTTCGCCCACAGAGAAACATGATTTTGTGTCAAAGCTACGCAAGAATGGTCAGGTTGTGGCGATGGCAGGCGACGGTATCAACGACGCTCCCGCATTGGCAGAAGCTGATGTTGGCATCGCAATGGGAACGGGTACCGGCGTCGCGATTGAATCTGCGGGAGTCACCTTGGTGGGCGGCGATTTGCGCGGTGTCGCGGCTGCAAGCAGTCTGAGCCGCAAGACAATGAGCAACATTCGGCAGAACCTGTTCTTTGCCTTCATCTACAACGCCTTGGGGATTCCAGTGGCGGCGGGCCTGCTGTACCCGTTCTTCGGCATTCTGCTTAGCCCCATGATTGCCGCTGCCGCGATGAGCCTAAGTTCTGTATCAGTCATCAGCAACGCCTTGCGGCTGCGAAACGTAGAATTGGGATCTCAGTCAAAATGAACAACAAATCTCGATTCGATATCCAGCTCTTACTTCCTGATGTACCAGATGAGCATTGATGCTTGCGCAAGTCATAGCCGATTGGCACTTCGATTGCTTAGTAAATCAAATGAGTGAGGTGAAACGTAGCGGCAGGCTGGTTCAACACTCGTTTTGTTTGAGCATGACGACGAGCAGACCGATTGGTGTGTATGATGTTGATGAAGTGAACACACTGGTGGGTTGGCTGGATACGAAAGTCGGATCAGCTCTTTGAGAAGCGACTACTAATAACTGGATAATGCAACCGCCATGAATCGACTCAACCAGTTTTACGAACAACATCGCAGCAAGCTGTGGATCGCTCAAGCAGTCATGCTGTTGGGGATTGGTTTACTGGTCGGCATGTCGATGCGCGGCGCTGGGTCGATGGCTCACGGCACATCTTCTCAGGAAGACCATTCGGGCCACACTGATGCATCCGTAGGCGAAGGTGACGCACAACTATGGACATGCGCGATGCATCCGCAGATTCGTCGTGACGGACCGGGTAGCTGTCCGCTCTGCGGGATGGACTTGGTTCCGGTCAAAAAATCTGCTGGCGGAGTGCGCACTATTTCCATCAGTTCTGATGTCAAGAAACTGATGAACGTACAGACCGTGCCCGTTGCCCATCGATATGTGACTGCCGACGTGCGGATGGTTGGTAAAGTCGATTACGACGAGACTCGTTTAGCCCATATTACCGCGTGGGTATCAGGTCGATTGGATCGGCTGTTCGTTGACTACACCGGTGTGGAAGTCAAAAAGGGCGACCACATGGTCTCGATCTACAGTGAAGGGCTTTATACGGCACAGGTCGAGCTAATTTCGGCAACACAGTCCAATGTCGAGCGTTCTACCTCGCGGTTCATTGAACCCATTGACCTCGCGGAATCCGCACGCGAAAAGCTTCGTCTGCTGGGAATCACAGACAAGCAGATTCAGGAGATCGAACAACGAGGCACGCCGCAAGAGCATCTCACGATTTACTCACCTGCTGGTGGTATTGTGATTCAAAAGCTGAAACAGGAAGGTGACCGAGTTCGCACCGGAGACCGCATCTACACGGTCGCCGACCTGAGTCTCTTGTGGGTACAGATGGATGCTTACGAGTCTGATCTCGCATGGCTGCGCTACGGGCAGGACGTCGAGTTCACAACCGAAGCGTATCCGGGTGAAGTCTTCCACGGTCGTATTGCGTTCATCGATCCGGTTCTGAATGAAGCGACTCGAACCGTGAAGGTGCGCGTGAACGTCTCGAATGAAGACGGACGTTTGAAACCGGAAATGTTCGTGAGTGCCATTGTGCGATCCAAAATCGCGGCTGGCGGTCGAGTCCTTGATCCTTCGCTGGCCGGGAAGTGGATCAGTCCCATGCACCCCGAGATCGTCAAGGACGAGCCGGGCAATTGTGACATTTGCGGAATGCCCTTGGTTCGAGCCGAAACGCTTGGCTACGTGACGGCTGAACCCAGCGATGTTGCCAAACCGCTGGTGATTCCCGTTTCAGCGGCACTGCTGACCGGAACGCGGGCCATTGTTTATGTGCAGGTTCCTGATGCGGAAGAGCCAACCTATGAAGGTCGCGAAATCGTGCTTGGTCCACGCGCGGGCGACTACTACCTCGTCAAAGCCGGACTCAAGGAAGGTGAATTGGTTGTGACCAATGGCAACTTCCAGCTCGATAGCGCACTGCAAATTTCGGCCAAGCCGTCGATGATGACTCCCGAAGGCGGCGGCGGAGGTGGTGGCCACAATCACGGTGGCAAATCCAAGCCTGCTGCCGACGGTAAGCCGATGCAGATGGCAGGTGACTCGGATATGACGCTGCCGCCAGAATTGAAAAAGCAAATGCACGAAGTTGTTGGATCGGTTGGATCACTCGGCGATGTAATCACAGAGGCCGACCTGAATGCAATTCGCAAGGCATATTCACAGCTTGGCACGGCAGTCGCGTCATTGAAGACTGACCTGATATCAGGTGACATGCGGGCACAACTTGAAGAATTTTCGATGCTGTTGCGAAACGACGCAGTCGAAGGCAAGGATATCAAGACGCTGCAAGAAGCAGATCGAGTCTTCTTGTTGACAAAACGCCACGCCGAGCGACTCCAGCAGATGTTCGGTTTGACTAGCGGCGGGCACCAGGTGGCCGAACAAAGCCTCGATGTTCCGGCTGAGTTCCGCAATCAACTTAGCCAACTTGTCAATCCCTACCTCGCGATATCGCAGGCTTTGGCGGCAGACGATGCCAAGTCGGCAAACGACGCGGTTTCAAAACTGCATCAATCTGTCGGTACCGTCGATGCTCAATCTCTAAAGGGTAAGGCTGCGGAGCGATGGAAGTCTGAACTCAACAGCCTATCGACAATCACCGCCCGACTATCGAAAGCCGATGACCTCGACACCCTACGCTCAGCTTTCGCTTTGCTTTCAGACGAGTTGCTGGCCTTGCAGCGAACTTTCGGTCTACCCAACAGCGATCAACTGTTCGAGCTTCATTGCCCGATGGCATTTGACGGTCGTGGAGCCAGCTGGATTCAGGCCGACGACACCGTTCGCAATCCATACTACGGAGCGTCGATGCTGAAATGTGCGGATAAGGTCGAGAAGCTTTAGGGGAGAGTGGGATGAGACTCAACGCCGAATGTTGCTCCACAATGGCAAGGCAATTAAGAAAAACTTTGCAACCTCGTCGTCACGAACTTGTTGCCACGCCATCGCTGCGTCCGTTGCTTCTTGCAAGAGATTCTGGACTTCCGCTTTCGAGAAGGGCAACGCTCGATTGTAATCGGCACGATGACGTTCCTCCTGGAGCCGAACGAAAGTTGATGCAACCGTTCGTAAATCGGTGGGGATCGTTAAAGGGCGAACAACGATGTCGATTTGCGCGGGCAGGCTACCGCCACGGAACGACCGACAAGCCTCTGCCATCGTTGCGTGTGCAAAGCCTCTCGCTAGAACGTCCCGAAACGCACGACGATTCGCAGATTGGCCGAACATCATTTTTGTGGATTCATCGACGAGTAGATGAAAAAGAGAATAGTAGGCCGCAGAGACAGCTCGACGCAAACTTGCCTGACGCGGACGTCGTTGCTCCAGTTCAGCCAAATGCAGGGCCTGAATTTGTAAATCCTCATGCAAACTCACCGATTCTCCTCCGCTTCCTGAAGGTCAGCTCGCGTCAGCGTACGGATGTAAGGAAATTCTTCAATGTTCGCGCTCAGCAATGCCTCTTCGATGCGTTTCTCAATCTCGCGTGTCAACACTCGCGCTCGATGCGCTTCGGAAGTGTCGTCGCGAAGCAACACCGTGACGCGGTAGGCCGGAAAACCATTCGAATCGATGAAGGGATACCACTGAATCTCCTCGACTTCAGGGAGCGGTGGAAGGTCAAGGCTCTTCAGGTTCAATACTTGGTCGATTGATCGTTGCAACGGAACTCTCCTTTGGTTGTCCTCAATTCTACCGCACGAAAAACGTCGCATCCAGTAGCGGAACTCGCCTCGATATTCGGACCATACCAATCACGAAACGCTTAGTACCATACTGAAGAACACTCGAAACAACCAGAACGCAATGACTGAAACCACTGAAAATACAATCGCGCCAGATCTCCAAACCGATCGCAAAACGATTCCCGGCGGTATCATTTGGTTCTGCCTGAACAACAAGCTGGTCATGTTGTTGCTCGTCCTGGCCATCATCGGCTGGGGTGTCATGGTCTCCCCATTCGACTGGCAGGTCGGCAGTCTGCCGCGCGATCCCGTACCAGTGGACGCGATTCCCGACATCGGTGAGAACCAGCAAATCGTCTTTACCCAGTGGATGGGACGCAGCCCGCAGGATGTCGAGGATCAAATCGGCTACCCGATGACCGTGGCCCTGCTGGGCATCCCTGAGGTCAAGACGATTCGCAGCTACTCGATGTTTGGCTTCTCGACGATCTATGTGATCTTCAACGAGAACGCTGAGTTCTATTGGTCGCGTTCCCGCGTCCTTGAGAAGCTAAACAGCCTGCCAGCCGGAACGCTGCCTGAAGGCGTGCAACCAACACTCGGCCCGGACGCCACGGCACTCGGTCAGATTCTCTGGTACACGCTGGAAGGGCAAGACCCTGACGGAAACCCAACTGGCGGTTGGGACTTGCACGAATTGCGGACGATTCAGGATTGGTACGTCCGCTACGCAATCTCGTCGGCGGAAGGTGTCAGCGAAGTTGCGTCGATCGGCGGATTCGTTCAGGAATACCAAATTGACGTCGATCCCGACGCGATGCGAGCGGCTAAAGTGTCGCTCACCGACGTGTTTCAATCGGTTCGCATGTCGAACGTGGATGTTGGTGCGAGAACCATCGAACTCAACAAGGCAGAATACGTTATTCGCGGTCTCGGCTTCATTGAGCAGATCGAAGATATCGAAAAGGCCGTCGTCAAAGTCACTGACAACGTCCCCATCACAATTAAGGATGTCGCCAGCGTCAGGCTCGGTCCGGCGTTGCGTCGTGGTGCATTGGATAAAGCGGGAGCCGAGGCCGTCGGCGGCGTCACTGTCGTCCGCTATGGTTTCAATCCGCTCGAAGCAATCAAGAACGTCAAGGAGAAGATTGAAGAAGTATCGCCCGGTTTGCCCAGCAAAGTCGTCATCGACTACACACAAACGACGACCGCACAAGTCGACGCCTACGCTATCGCCAACGAGCTGCCACCGATCACCGCGACGACGCCGCAGCATGACCCGTGGGTCAAGCATCTGCGAGGTACTCCCCAAGAGCAGTGGCCGAACTGGATTACGACCAGCCAGGTTCGAGTCGTTCCGTTCTATGACCGAACTGGCATCATTTACGAAACACTTGGCACGTTGAAGACGGCGTTGACCGAAGAGATTCTCGTCACCATCATCGTCATCCTGGTGATGGTATTGCACCTCCGCAGCTCGATTCTCATCAGCTCGCTGCTGCCGCTGGCCGTGTTGATGTGCTTTATCGCGATGAAGACGATGGGTGTCGACGCAAACATTGTCGCACTTTCAGGCATCGCGATTGCCATCGGCACGATGGTCGACATGGGCATCATCGTGTGCGAGAACATTCTCAAACACTTGGACGAAGCTGAAGAAAGGTTGAGGGTCGAGAGTTCAGAGTTAAGTGTGAGGAGTGGCGATCCGGCTCTCAACCCTCAACTCTCAACTCTCGACACGCGTGATGTCATCTTCCGGGCATCGCATGAAGTCGCCGGTGCGGTGCTGACAGCGGTCTCGACAACGGTAGTCAGCTTCCTGCCGGTGTTCACGATGATCGCGGCGGAAGGCAAACTCTTCCGCCCGCTTGCTTTCACCAAGACCTTCGCGTTGGTCGCAGCCGTTATCGTTGCACTCACAATCATTCCCCCGGCGGCGCACGTTCTGATGGGCAGCCGGATGAAGTCGAACACACTTCGTCGATCCTTAATGGTCGCGTTGATCGTCGCTGGTGGATTGTCAATGTTTTTCGTTTCCTGGTGGGTCGGTGCCATCGTTGCCGGTTTGGGTGCATACAAGCTTTTGGAAGAGCGCATTCCAACCGACTACCGGAAATATGGCCCGTATGCAGCGAGCGCCGTGGCCGTGCTGATCGTTGGTGTGTTGTTGAGCGACCACTGGTTACCGCTTGGCCCTGAAAAAGGCCTGCTTCGTAACTTCCTGTTCGTTGGACTGCTGATTGGCGGCCTGCTTGGGTTTTTCACGATCTTTCAGCGATATCTTTACGAACCGTTGTTGAGGTGGTGCTTGGATCACAAGCTGCTGTTCCTGTCGCTACCGGCGTTGATCCTTCTACTCGGCGCATGTTCATGGCAGGGCTTTGATAAGGTCTTCTCGTTCGTGCCAAAGACGATCTCGATAGTCGGCGTCTCGGAATCGACGATTCGCGAGTCACGACCCTGGCAAGCGGCCAGCGTCGCCTTCCCCGGACTCGGTAAGGAGTTCATGCCACCGCTTGACGAAGGCTCATTCCTCTACATGCCGACCACGATGCCTCATGCGTCGATCGGCGCATCGTTGGATGTCCTGCAACTGCAAAACAAGATGCTGATTTCGATTCCCGAAGTGGAATCGGTGGTTGGAAAAATCGGACGCGCCGACAGTCCATTGGACCCGGCCCCCATCTCGATGATCGAGACGTTCATTTCCTACAAGTCCGAGTACAAGGCGGACGTGAACGGTAATCGGCTGGAATTCCGCTACGACGAAGAAGTCGGTGAGTATGCTCGCGATGAACAGGGCGAATTGATCGAAGAGTCGGATGGCCGACCGTTCCGTCAGTGGCGGGACGAAATCAAATCACCGAACGACATCTGGGCCAAGATCACTGAAGCCGCCGACATTCCCGGCACGACGTCGGCTCCGAAGCTGCAACCGATCGCCGCTCGCATCGTCATGTTGCAAAGCGGCATGCGTGCTCCGATGGGCATGAAGATCAAAGGTGCTGACCTCGAAACGATAGAAGGAGTTGCTCTGCAGATCGAAGGCTTGCTCAAGCAGGTTCCGAGCGTTCAAGCGTCCGCCGTTATCGCAGATCGGATCGTCGGCAAACCCTACTTGGAAATTGACATCGATCGCGACGCCATCAAGCGATATGGACTGCACGTTCGCAATGTCCAAGATGTGATTGAAGTCGCCATTGGCGGACGTCGAATCACGACAACCGTTGAAGGCCGCGAGCGTTACCCTGTGCGAGTGCGTTACGCCCGCGAGCTGCGAGACGATGCGGAGTCCCTAGAACGTATCCTTGTGCCGACTCCGATGGGGCAACACATTCCACTGGAACAGTTGGCCGACATTCGTTATCTACGTGGCCCTCAAGTCATCAAGAGCGAAGACACATCCCTGTTGGGCTACGTTCTGTTCGACATGAAGCCGGGAAACGCTGAAGTTGACGTTGTTGAAGATGCCCAAGCGTTCTTGCAGGAGAAGATCGAAAGCGGCGAACTCGTTGTGCCTGCCGGTGTCAGCTATTCCTTCGCCGGAAACTACGAAAATCAGTTGCGGTCCCAGAAGACGTTGATAGTGGTGCTACCATTGGCGCTTGGGATCATCTTCCTGATTCTTTACTTCCAGTTCAAATCGGTCATTACAACATCGCTGGTATTCAGCGGCATCATGATCGCCTGGTCCGGCGGCTTTATCATGCTCTGGCTGTACGGCACTGATTGGTTCCTGAACTTTGAGGTGTTCGGCACCGACATGCGAGAGTTGTTTCAGGTTCACACCATCAACTTAAGCGTCGCAGTCTGGGTTGGCTTTCTCGCTTTGTTTGGCATCGCCAGCGACGACGGAGTTGTCATCGCTTCCTACCTTGACGAAAGTTTTCGCAAGGACCGCATCACGAATGCGAAACACGCCCGCGAAGCAACAGTCACTGCCGGAATGCGACGAGTGCGTCCCTGTCTGATGACGACGGCCACAACTCTGCTGGCTTTGATTCCCGTCCTAACTTCCACCGGACGCGGCAGCGACATCATGGTCCCGATGGCCATCCCCAGCTTTGGCGGCATGACAATCGAAATCATGACCATGTTCGTTGTCCCGGTGCTCTACTGCTGGGCCATGGAATGGAAACTCAAATTCGGCATCGAAGATGCGAGATTTGCAGAGGACGCTTGAGGCATACGAAAAGTTTGTTTCGGCGATCCGTTCGATGTTGAAGGCTCGCGAAAGCACGCTGTAACGACTTGAGATTCTCAGCCGTTCGACATCACCACTCACACAAGATCTAGACGTTGATTTCGAGCCGCAGGTTTTCCCAAAAACAACAATCGCATTTGGCAAGCCGGCGGGCTGAGCGAATCCGGGACGGACGTGCAATTCAAACGCGAACGCCAACCAAGAATTGACGTCAGGAAGATTCATTCCAAGTTTGTTTGATCCCAAGAATGATTTCCAAACCCGTGACCAGAATCCCGTTTTAGCGAAAATCGGTGGTCGTGTGGTCAAAATATTCGTCCGGAGGTTAACTCGCACGGGGCAGGTAAGTTACGTCACCATCAATTCTTCCGATTGGGGCGCTTGATTTCACATCAAAAGGCCGGGATGCTGGTCTGAACGTCCCACTTCAGCATCTGGTGATCCATGAACTTCATTCTGAAACCCT
>JBDNHJ010000194.1:0-34029 GCA_041688835.1 Fuerstiella sp. | reverse complement strand
TGGATGATGGCGTTTACACTTTACGAATCGGTCCTGATGTCTTCGATGCCGCCGGGAACGCAATGGACCAGGATCAGGACGGCGTCACCGGAGAAGCAGTCGATGATGTCTTTGTGACGTCGTTTACGCTGGGACTCGCCGATCTTGTGCCGCTATCGTTGACGGCACAAGCGGCGTCTGCGGATGGACTTCCTGCTGGAGTCGACGCGATCTTTGGATCGGACTTGACGGTACGTTGGAACGTGGCCAATCAGGGTGTCGTTGCGGCCGCTGGGCAATGGCAGGATCAGCTTTGGTTGTCGCTGGATGATCAGTGGGACGCGGCGGATATCGCGCTCGGTGAATTCGCAGCGAATGATCTCGATCCGCAGCAGACCTACGATCGAATCGTCTCGGTCGAATTACCTCAGCGAGCAGATTTGCTATCCGGTAACTGGTTCGTGCTGCTGCTCACCGATGGCGATACGGACATTGCTGAACGTGACGAAACGAATAACGTCGTCGCCATAACCGCACCGTTGAACATCCAGTATCCGCCACTTCCCGACCTGGCAGCCACGGCCATCACGGCTCCGGTCGCGGGGCAGCCGGGAGACACGATTTCTGTCACTTGGTCGGTGACTAATTCGGGGCAGTACGCCGCTGTCGGAACGTGGACTGACCGAATCTATCTGGCTCCACTGGGCAATCGATCGGCCGCCGTTGAACTTGGAATGAGAACGTGGGTGAGCGGCCTACAAATCGGTGAATCGTATGACCAGCAGGCGACGGCGGTTCTGCCGGACGTTGCGGACGGTGACTACGAAATCTACGTTGTCGTTGATGCCGACGACGCCGTTTTTGAAGATCTATCCGGTGCTGCAAATCTTCGAGTCGCGTCTCCACTGTTGACGGTGACTCACCCGAATCTGCAGCCAACAATCATTTCGGCTCCGACATCCGGAGCCACCGGCCAAGTCGTTACCGTCGAATGGGCAACCGCTAACACGGGAACCGGCGACACGTCGAGCGGTTGGACGGATTCGTTGTACCTGTCGACGGATGGTGTCTTCGATGAGAACGATCGCAAACTGGCGGACTATGTTCATTCAGCTCCCGTAAACGCTGGAGCAGCTTCACCGGCATCGAAGGCGTTTTTGCTGCCAATCGATCTGCCGGGCGATCACCAGATTCTAGTGGTGAGTGATTCGGGAAATGAAATTCACGAAGTCGCGGGCGAGGCAGATAACGAAACCGCTTCTGCGCAATTCAACGTTACGAAAACTCCGTTGCCGGACTTTGCCGTCACCAGCGTTTCTGTGCCAGCTCAGGTGATTGGTGATCCGGCGAAAGTTGTTGTTGAATGGACGGTCGAAAATCAAGGGGCGGCAGCCGGTTTTGCCGTGGAATGGACCGACGTAATCATCCTGTCAGAGAACGCCATCCTCGGCGACGACGATGATTGGGTGATTGGACGCGTTAGTAAATCGGACGTACTGACGGCTGGGAACAGCTATTCACGCAGCGAAGAATTCCGTCTGCCACCGGCACTGACGGGTCGCTTCCATGTGTTCGTCACGACAGATGTTGACAACGTGATGTACGAAGACGGCATTGAAGACAACAACTCGCGAATGGCCGACAACACTCTGGACGTGATGGCCATTCCTTACGCCGATTTGCGAGTGGAAGACATTGTTGTGCCAGACATCGTGGCGACGGCACGCACATTCACGATTTCGTGGACTGTGGCCAATCGCGGCATCGGAATTACTAATCACAGCCAGTGGATTGATGAAGTCTACTTCAACGCAGGACTGGTCTCGGAAGACCTGGGTGAGTTCGATCACTTCGGGCAACTGTCAGTCGACGGCACCTACACACGAGAAGTCACTGTCACAATTCCGCCTCAGTATCAAAGCGGAGACTATTCGATTTCTGTGCTGACCGGGCAGTCACTGGGTCCCAATCAGCCACCGCCGTTCGAATTTATCTATAACGACAACAACGCACTGACGGTGCCGTTACAGGTAACCAGAACACCGACGCCGGACTTAAAAATCGGCGACGTCACGGCTCCGGGACTGGCATCAGAAGGTGATACGATTGATGTCTTCTGGACGGTGGAAAACATCGGTTCCGAAAACGCTCACGGTCCGTGGGTAGATCGTGTCTACCTGCGGCGGCCCGGTCGTCCGGAAGCGGGGATCATTAAACTGGGCGACTTCACTTATCCGGCAACCGTCGAAAGCGGCAAGTCGTATTCGCGTCAGGAAACCGTTCGCATTCCTGTGGGAACGAACGATCTGTTCGAAGTGGTCGTCATCACCAACGCATTGGCAGTCAGTAATGAGTCACTGACCTTTATCGAACACTTCGGCGGCGGCCCCACTCTTTACGAAGGTGATGAAACTCAGAATAACACCAGCGTCTCCGACGACCTGCTGGTGCAACTGAAGCCGCGTCCGGACCTGCAGGTGAAAAGTATCACGGCACCGGACGTCGTCGATGCTGGCGGAACGTTCAGCGTCGATTTCACGATCATCAATCAGGGCACGAAGCCCACGACCACCCCGGAATGGTTTGATCGCGTCTACTTTTCGCTCGACACCAAATTCACCGTGGACGACATTTTTGTCGGTGAAGTTCGCAATCAGTCGGCGCTGGAACCGGGGGCCGAATATTCGTCCATGACGCCGACGCTCACGGTGCCAAAACGGTTCCGCGGCGAAGCGTACGTGCTGGTGGTGACGGACGTGACTGGGCTAGTCAACGAATATCCCAACGACGGAAACAACATTTCCTGGTACCCCGTTTTCGTCAATCCGCTGCCATTGGCCGATCTGATCGTCAGCAACGTGGTCGTGCCGACTCAGGGAGTCGACGGGTCAGAGATTGAAGTTCGCTACACCGTTTCCAATCTGGGCAGCGGACCCACAGACGTTGGTCGCTGGACAGAAACGATTTGGCTGACACGAGACAAACGTCGGCCTCACCCCGGTCCGAGATCCGGGAACGGCGACATTCTGCTGAAGACGTTTACCACGGACCTGACCACCAACGAAGACGAATCGAAGCGCGTCCTTGGTCGCGACGCCAGTTACGACGTGATCACGACCGTCACGCTGCCGAAGGGAATCGATTCCGGCCAGTACTATATTACTCCCTGGGTGGACACGTACGAATCCGTGCTGGAAGACACGCTGGCAATTCACATCAATCCGGACGACCCCAATGAAGTCGACAACAACAATTATAAGGCTCGGCGCTTTGATCTGATTACCAGACTGCCGGATCTGGAAGTCGTTCAGATCACGACCGACGCCACGGTGTACCAAGCGGGCGGCACGATTAGCTTTTCGTACACGGTGCAGAACAAAGCCACCACAGAAACTCCCGCAGCGTGGACAGACTATGTCTATCTCTCCAACACGCCCCATCCGTTTGCGGCGGGATCAAAAGCGCTCAAGCTGGCGGAAGTGCAACATGACGGAGTGCTCGCGCAGGACGAATCCTACACGGAATCGTTTACCGACATGGTTCTGAGTCCTTCCGCGGAAGGCAAATATCTGGTTGTCATCACCGACTATCCAACCAGCCGCGTCCGAGAAGTTTACGAAGACAATAACCGACGAGCTCACGATGTCACCGTGACTCCTGCACCTGCAAACCTGGTGGTGCCACCGGAAAGCATTGTGTTGCAGCCGGTCAACATTTCCGGTGAAGCCACGACCATTCGTTATACAGTGACCAATACTGGCGCTGACATTTGGGAAGGGACGAACTACTGGAAAGATTACATCTGGGTCTCCCCTGATCCGGTCTTCAACGGAGAGCGTGCCACCTATCTTGGCGAATATATTCACGACCGTCCGGACCTTCTGGGTTCAGGAGAGAGTCGAGAAGTCGTGTTTGATGCCGTATTGCCAGCCGGTACCGTCGGCGACTATTTCATTCATATCCACAACGACGCTCACAGTTCCAAGCGTAAAGAGCTAAACGTCGAGTGGTGGCCAGTGGCCGGAGGAACAAACGCATTCTTGGTCGACTACTTCAGTCGCTGGGTATACGAAGATCCGCGTGACAACCTGTCATCGGCAGAAATGGAGATCCAATATCGCGAAGCCGACCTCCGAGTTTCTGAACTCACACTTTCCGGAGATGGACAGTCGGGCCGGCAAATCGACCTGCAGTATCGCGTCATCAACGAAGGCACGCGAGATACTCGAGTGACAGACTGGACGGACCATGTCTTCCTGTCACGCGACCCGTCTCTGGACAGTCGCGACCTGCTGCTGGGTACGAATCGACATTCCGGTGCGCTGGCAATTGGTGAGCACTACGATCAGACCGCCACAGTACGACTCCCGGAAAGCATCGGCGGCGACTTTTACATTCTGGTGTACACGGATTCCAACAGCGGCGTTAGTGGCCGCAGCAGCATCGGCCATCTGCTGCCCGGAGTCGGTTTCGAATCGAACGCTCCCCTTGAGTATCCGGACCTCGCATCCGCGACGGCTCGAAATATTGCCAGTGGAAAAGTGTTCGAATATCAGGACGAAGGCGACAACGTCACGGCTCAGTCATTGGCCGTCGAACTGATCGAACCACCCAATCTGCAGGTCAGCGATATCGCCTATCCCGACCACGTGATTTTCGGGCGACCGTTTGATGTGTCGTGGACGGTCACGAATGTGGGCGGAGACACTCGTCCCGGGCAGGAAGCGTGGTCAGATCAGCTCTACCTGTCGCGCGACACGTTCCTCGACATGAACGGAGATCGTTACCTGGGGCAGATTTCTCACAAGAACGGGCTTCTGGCGGACGGCAGCTATTCCGAAACGTTCAGCATCACGCTGCCCGAAGATGTGCTGGGGCCGTGGTATCTGTTTGTGATCACCGATCCGGCTCGCCGTACGCCGCGCGGTCAGGTCTTTGAACTGGATGCTGAAAACGACAATTCCCGCACCGGTGAAACTCCGACCATCGTGGAATATCCGCCGCCAACGGATATCGACGTGGTCAATATCGATATTCCGCGAGAAGCCAACGTCGGCGATATGGCGACAATCTCGTGGACGGTTTCCAACATCAGCAACGAAGACGCGGAAGGTACCTGGTCCGACGCCGTGTATCTGTCGGCCGATACTCGCTGGGACAGCAGTGACAAATTTATCGGCCGAATCGAATTCACCGGCAAGCTGAAACCGGGCGAAGATTATACGTCAACTCTTAATCTGACGATTCCTTCGCTCAGCCCCGGTGCTTATCGAGTCATCGTGCGCACCGACATCTTCAACCAGTTGTATGAAGACGTCGGTGACAAGAACAACACGACTCTGGACGAAGACGTCATCGACATTCGTGTACCGTCACTGACACTCGGTGTGCCCACAGAAACAACGCTCAGTACGGGACAGGAACGTCTTTACACATTGAACGCTCCGATCGATGGGACGCTACGAATTGTTCTGTCCACGTCTGTTTTCGACGCAGCCAACGAAATCTTCATTCGTCACGGAGAAGCGCCGACGTCTACAGTGTATGACGCGGCATACAAAGGCGCTCTGTCGGCCACTCAAACGGCCATTATTCCGTCGACGAAACCGGGCACGTATTATGTACTGGTCCGAGGTCACTTCGAACCGGAAGACGACACGCCAGTTTCTATTCTGGCCGAAATGCTGCCTCTGAGCGTCACCAACATTCACACGGATGTCGGCGGTGATGGTCGGTTTGTCACAACGCTGATTGAAGGAGCTCAGTTCCATCCGGACGCGATCCTCAAACTGGTTCGACCGGGAATTGCCGAATTCGAACCGGTGACTTACCGCGTGCTGGATGCCACGCGCATCAAGGCCACGTTTGATCTGACTGGTGCTCCACATGGTCTGTACGACCTGCGCGTGACGAATCCGGACGGCACGTCCGCCACTATTCCCTACCGCTTTCTGGTGGAACGCGTTATCGAACCGGATGTCACCATCAGCCTCGGCGGGCCACGGTTTATTCTGGGAGGCGATTCAGAAACCTACAGCGTGGGCTTCCAGAATCTCGGCAACATTGATGCGCCCTACACCTACTTCCAGATCGCCATCCCGGAACTCGGCCAGAATTCCCACATCTTCGACCTGCCCTACCTGTGGGCGTTCAGCAATGTTCGCGGAGCTCCCGAAGCGGAATCGTTGAACGACATTCCGTGGGAAACTCTGGAAACCTTCACCAACACGACCGACTTTGGCCACAACATCGCCGACGGCTATCTGTTTGATCATGCCGCGGACGGCTTCGGTGGCGTCACCTTTAACGTGGCCACCTATCCGGGGCTGCGTTACATCTTCGGAGCCGACCTGGAAGGCTTCAAGGATGCCGTCGATCTGGCGTTGCCGGATGAAGCACGCAACAACATTCTGAAAGGAGATCCCGCGAACTTTACGTTTGAAACGCTGTTCCAGGCGTTCGATCTGTTGACGTGGGTTTTGCACGCTCCGTTCCAGTTTCACGTTTCCGTCGCCGCGACATCGCTGACGCGCGATGAGTACATTGTGAAAAATCTTGAGGACGCGGAAACTCTGCGACGGTCCGTGATCAACGACGACGATGCGCCCGCACCATTGCTGGCGATGGCCGCTGATCCACAACTGTGGGCCGAACTGTTTCTGGCATCGCTGGAGGAAGCCGAACTACTGCGTCCCGAAGCCGACATTCCGCCGATTCGAGAGCGCCAGCACATCGTCAGTGTGATGACAACACTGTCCGCCGGAATTCTGGCCGGGCCCGCTGGCGAGGTCTTTGCGGAAGATGATCTGTCTGCGTTCTTCGAAAATGTACGGCGGTGGTACGGCAACAATCCAGACACAACCGCCCCCATCGATCCAGCTCCGGAAACGTTTTTGGAATTCGGCGGTGTGACGTACATGCTGTTCGGCCGGACAGAACTGACCAACAAAAATCCCGTCCCCGTCCTGCCCACCTACGACGATTTCGATCTCGGCCTAACTCGAAAAACCCACGCCGAAACGTTCCGCGTGTACGTCCCGTGGGTCGATTTTGGTCGCCGCGGGCTCGGAGTACCTGAAGATTTCCAACTAGGAAATCCGGATGGCTTTGAAGTCACAACCACAGACACCTTTCAGTCTCTGGAATTGTCGTCTTACTACGACGAATACGGAGTCACCACCGGCACCGCTGCCATCTCCGGTCCGGTCGTGGACCAGACGAATGGTTTCCTGCCCGCCGATGGAACGCTGCCATTTGCCGTAGAATTCCAGAACGATCCGCAGGCCGGCACAACGGTCTCTGAACTCCGTGTCGTCACACTGCTGGACGACGACGTTGATCCTCGAACCTTCCGTCTGGGCGACATCCGCGTTGGCGACGTGGAAATCGACATTCCCGATGACCGCGGCGTGTTCCTCGGAGACTTCGATTTCCGCGAATCGCATGGATTTGACATTCGAGTCAGTGCGGGAGTCGACTTGGTTCACGGGGAAGCGACCTGGCTGATTCAGGCCATCGATCCACTCACCGGCGATGTCATGCGCGACCCGCATCGTGGGCTTCTACCTCCCAACAACGCGCTGGGCGATGGTGCCGGATTTGTTTCCTGGACGGTGAAGCCGTGGAACGATCGTGACACCGGCACCCAAATTGACGCTCAGGCCCGAGTCATCTTTGACAACGCTCCGCCGGAAGACACGTTTACTCTGAAGTATGCCTTGGATGGAGCGGCACCGACGACGGAACTCACAACCGCACCACTTGCCAATGGCACAGACCATCGCGTTGCGTGGAACGTCACCGATGACCAAAACGGCAGCGGATTCCGTCATGTCACGCTGTACGCTGCGACCGACGGCGGCGACTTCAAAATCTGGCAAAGACAACTCGCAGATGCGTCGGGCGAGGAAATTTTTGAAGGACTGCCGGGGCACACCTACGAATTCCTCGCGCTGGCGACGGACATGGCGGGGAATCGTGAGGAACCGCCGTTTGGTTCCGGAGCCGATGACGACGGAAGCCAGGTCAGCATTGGGTCCACACCGGTGGTTGAAGAAACCACGCCGCCAAACTTTGGCATTCCGCCGCAGCCAACCGAACAACCGTCTACCAACCCGACGTTCACCGAAGCAGAAACAGACGTTCCCAATACGCTGCCAGTGCGGCGACCGTCGGAATTCCAGGAAGTCATCAGCCCGTTCACGGCCGAAGCCTTCGCCACCGGGTTTGTCGAAAGTCATGCAGGGATCGGCCCACTGGCGATTGTAGAAACACCGTCTGGCGAAGTGTTGATCAGCGGCGGCCCGGCTCGCAATCAGATCTTCCGCTTCAGTCAGCGCGGAGGCGAAGCCGTGACGCCGTGGGTCGAACTCGCGCATCCCATCTTTGATCTCGAATACGATTTGGACGGCCGGCTGTGGGCTGCCACTGGCGGCGGTCCGTTGATTGAACTCGATCCGACAACCGGACAGATCCTGAACGAATACGGCGACGGCATCACGATGTCCGTGGCCATCGAACCAGTCACAGGCCGCATCTTTGTCTCCACCGGTCGCGGCGTCGAAACGTTTGATCCGGCCACCGAGCAATTTACGCACTTCAGTCGCGATCTGGACCTGCGAGTCGGCAGTCTGGCGTTCGATGCAGCCGGTGATCTGTGGGCGACCACCTGGCCTGATCGTAATCAGGTGGTTCGTTTCACAGAACGTCGCCGCGCCGAAACGATGTTTGTATTCGATTCGCAGATCGATTCGCTGGCGTTCGGCGTTCCGGGAACCAAGCTGGAAGGGCTGCTGTTCGTTTCTCACAACACCGGGCGACTGGATCGCACCGGGTCGGTTGGTCGAGATGGCAGTCAGTTAACGATGATAGATCCCGTCACGCTTCGTCGCATTGCAATCGCCGACGGCGGCACACGCGGTGATATGATTCGAACGACGGCGCGAGGACGAATTTTGCTGAGTCAGTCCAACCAGGTGGACGCCATCGATCCGGCTCTGGACCCGATCGTGCTGGCCACGAATCCGCCGCATCAGGGACTCGTTGCTCTGCCACTGCCATCCATCACGGTCATCTTCGATCAGGACATGTTCGTCGGTGCGATCGATGATCCTCGTTCCGTTGTAAATCCCGTTAACTACGCTCTGCTTGGTACCAACGGCGAAGGCAATCATATTCTTGATGTTCGTTACGACGAAGAAAATCGCACGGCGTTCCTTACGATCGGTTCGCTCACACCGGACACGTACACGCTGACGGTGAATTCGACGGTCGAAAGCGTGCGAGAAACGGCGATGCTGGAATCGTACGTGACCGAATTCATGGCGATGAGCGACTTTTCTGCGTTCGTTGACATCGATTTTTCCGACACGCGCACCGATGCACTGAACGGAACCACGTCGTTCGACGTCACCATTACCAATCGCGTTGACTACAACCTACAACTGCCAATGACGCTGGTTCTCGACGTCGATCCGTTCTTCACCGGTCGTCCGGCCGTTGATTCCACCATCGAAGTGCAGGACACAGGACGTTGGTTGCTTGATCTGCAGCCAGCGGTCGACGATGGCGTACTCGAACCCGACGAAGCGACGATCACTCAGACCATTACCGTCCAGAATCGCGATCTGCGGCGGATGCCGTTCCAAGCCGGCTTCTGGACTCTGCCGACAATCAACCAGGCTCCGGAATTCACATCAACCGAGAATGCCGCTGCGACGATTGACGTGCCTTACAGTTACGACGCTGTGGCAGCAGATCCGGATGGCATCACAGTCATCTACTTCCTTGCGGAAGGACCAACGGGAATGGCCGTCGATGCCGATTCCGGACAGGTCACATGGACTCCGACTGCAGGAACGAACGACACAGTGCGAGTCGTCCTGCACGCCTATGATTCGCGTGGCGGCAAAGGCACGCAAACCTTTGAAGTTGTTGTCAACGGCGGCAATCATGCACCTGTCATTACCGGAGTGGTTGACGAAGTGTTGATTGCCGAAGGCGACGAATTCCGAGTGGCCGTACAGGTCACGGATGACGACAACGACAGTCTGGTGATCTGGGCCGATGGGCTTCCCGGCGGAGCCACCTTCGATTCCGCAACCAACGAAATCATCTGGACTCCCGATTTCGAGTCTGCGGGCATCTATCAAAACGTATCGATCCTTGCATGGGATGGACTACGGACGACGGTTGCGAGTACGACCCTGCTGGTCGCTCAAACGGATCGCGGCCCCGTTGCCCAGACTCCGCTGCCGCAAACGCTGCGGGAAGGCGATGTTTATCGTTTCTTTGTAACGGCTTCCGATCCCGACGGCGACGACCTCACATTCACCAGCAACGGGCTTCCACCGGGAGCCACTCTGGACGCGATTACCGGCCTGTTCGAATGGCACATTCCGTTTGATCAGGAAGGACAGCACACCGTGCCAATCACGGTGACGTCCGGTGAACTGGATGTGACTGTCGAAGCGCAGTTCGACGTGCTGAATGGAAACGGCGCTCCGTTCTTCGATCCGCTGGATGGCTGGATTGTCTTCGAAGGTGAACAGATTCGCTTCCGTGCCTTTGCGACAGATCCCGACAACCCGCATTATGTTCCACAAAACAGACGCGCCGACGGTACTCTGACTCCACTGGAAGGACCGCCCGCATCTGTGGTTTGGACGGCAACCGGTTTGCCTGCGGGAAGTACATTCGATGCGGAAACCGCCATCTTCGACTGGACGCCGGATTTCAACGACGTTGGCGAATACGACGTGGTCTTCACAGCGACGGACGATGGAGACGGCACCGGTCGTTCGCTGTCAGCAACCGTCACGGTGCCGATTCGCGTTCGTAATTTCAACCGTCCGCCGGTGTTCGAATTCATCGAAAACGTGACGGTGCGTCGCGGCGAAACGCTGGACATTCCCATTTCTGCACCCGACCCCGATGGCAATGCGGTTGCGGTGAACGGTGAGAGTGCATTCCTCGGATTCCCGCTGCCTGACTTCATGACGATTCTGGACAACGGCGATGGCACGGCCATTCTGCGCGTGCAACCAAACTTCGGTCACCGTGGCAATCATCCGATTTTGCTGAAGGCCACAGACGATGGTGACGGCGATCCGCGAAGCCTGGTTTTCGCTCCCGAACTGACGTCTGAATTCTCCTTTGTCGTGTCCGTGGAATCCGAAAACGAAAAGCCAGCGTGGGATTACGTTGGCAACAAAGTCGCCGTGGTTGGTCAGCCGTTTGAACTTACGCTGCGAGCTCGCGATCTGGACGAAGAAGTTCTGTCGTACGACTTGTCCGGTCTGCCCGCCGATGCCACCTGGCAAAACGGCCTGGTGTACGGCACCGTTGTGGTGTCGTGGACTCCGGCCGCGACCGGCAGCTTTACCGTGTCATCCACCGTCACGGATGATGGCAACGGCATTCCCTCTTCAGTGCTTTCGAATACAGCAACTTTCGAGATCACAGCTCGTAACGCCAATCAGGCACCATCGCTGGATGCCATCACGGACGTCACGATTGCCGAAGGTGAAGCGTGGATTCTGGCACCGGTCAGTGTCGACCCTGATGGTGACGATCTGACGTGGAGTATCCAAACGCTGTTGCCGTTTGACAGTTTTGACCCGACGACCGGAACAATTACCTGGACTCCAGGACTCAAACGCGCCGGCAACTACGACGTCACTTTAACGGCCGGTGACGGTAGCGCGACAGATCAGAAAACATTCCATGTGGAAGTTACCAACACCAACCAGGCTCCGGTAATCATACCACTGCATCCACAGTACGGCCGCGAAAACAGACTGCTGCAGTTTGTTGTTGTCGGTGCCGATCCGGATGGCGACGACGTCGTGCTGACAGCTTCAGGTCTGCCGGAGAACGTGCGATTTGATGCCGACGACGGTGTTATCCGCTGGAAGCCAACTTACGAACAGGCGGGTGAATACACGTTCACTTTCATGGTGGAAGATCCGTTCGGAGAAACCGCCAGTCGAGAAGTGTACGTTCGCATCGACAACGTCAATCAGCGACCGATCCTGGCGACTTACAATCATTCGGCAACAACCGGACAACTGCTTCGGTTTCCGATCATCGCTACAGACAATGACCTGAACACAACGCTAACGTACAGTGCCGAAGGGCTGCCGACAGGAGCCGTACTGAATTCCACAACCGGAGAAATCCGCTGGACGTCTCAACCGGGACAGGAAGGCGACCACGTCTTCAGCGTTTCCGCGACTGACGGAGAAGCAACGACAACTCAGAACGTGCTGATTCGAGCAGCCATCGAACCGCAACTGCCGGGCGTCACGATTGAACTCACGCCAAGTATCCCGTCTCCGCCCGGCACGCCGATTACGGTGACCGTGCTGGCTGGCAGTCTTGCTCCGATCGCGAAAATATCCGCCACACTTGATGGCGTACCGCTGCAACTTGACGAGAACGGTCGCG
The DNA here is from genome assembly GCA_041688835.1 of Fuerstiella sp. Classification (GTDB taxonomy): domain Bacteria; phylum Planctomycetota; class Planctomycetia; order Planctomycetales; family Planctomycetaceae; genus Fuerstiella. The sequence goes on along the minus strand of JBDNHJ010000194.1, from coordinate 21,603 downwards.
CGGTTATCACTGCAGCAGGCGTTGGAAAGCTGCAGATCGTCGCATCTGCCACCGATGTCGATGGGCTGACAGGAACGACAACGACGGAAATTAAAGTTCGAGACGCCAACGATGCTGATGCGCCTGTCGTGCAGTTTGACAGTGATGTTCTAAGCGCCGTCGCGACCGCAGCCTTCGACATCACGGCCACCGTCAGTGACGTCAATCTGGATTCCTGGACGCTGCAGATTGCCAACTTTGGGTCGACGCTGTTCACCACCATCGCTGACGGTGAAAACTCGGTCGATCGAGTTCTCAGCACTATCACGCCGGCCGATTATCGCAACGGGTTTTATACCGTCAGGCTCAGTGCTCGCGATATCACCGGTCGCCTGGCAATCACGACCACTCACATCGAATTGAATGCTCAGGATCGCTCTACGGCCTACGCCGTCGGTGAACTTGATCTGGCAACAACCCTGAGTGGTATTCCGGTCGAAATTGTGCGGACGTATGATTCTGCTTCGCGAAATCTGAACCAGTCGTTCGGTCTCGGCTGGCAGCTTGCGGCACGCGATGCAGACATCCGACTGAACGTCGAACCCACAGGTCGAGAACACTTTGGTGTCTTCAATCCGCTAAGCGACGGTACTCGGCTGTTTCTCACCCTGCCGGATCAGCGGCGAGTGGCGTTCACCTTTGTTCCTGAAAAAATTGAATCGCCGTCGCTGACGTATTATCGACCGCGCTGGGTGGCCGATGCGGGCGTTCAGTACGAACTGCAATCTGTGGACGTGCTGCTGCAGCGAGCCGGACGACGTTACTACGAACTGGAACGCGGCCTGCCCTACAACCCCGCCAGTTCGTTCTTCACAGGATTCGACTATACCCTGACCGCTCCGGACGGAACGCAGTTTCAGCTTGATCCGGATTCCGGCGTCACGCGACGCATCAATCCCGATGGCCGAACACTCATCATCAGCGACAGCGGCATTGTGGCCGATTCCGGAGAACGCATTCAGTTCCTTCACGATCGCAATGGCCGCCTGACATCCATCGTCACACCAGCGGGAGAATCACTGACGTATGGCTACAATCGTCTGGGTGAACTTGTGCGAATGGAACGATCGTCTGATCAGCTTGTTCGTTCTTACGCTTATCACACGGACGCCGTGGGACTGCTGCACGTCGCGGTCACGAATGACGGAAGCGGATATGCGGTCGACAATTCCGGCGACATCCCGCAGGCGATGCCAATCGACGCCAACTTTGGCTCACTGCAGGACACGCACCAACAGCCATTCGACGCCACGCTGACGTCCGGATCGACTCGTCGCTACGTTGTGGCTGTGTCGCAGGCGGAAATCGATTCCACATCTTCCGGTCGGCTGTTCCTGACCGTTCAACTGCAAAACACCACCGCAGAAATTGCCTTCGGCCAACCTCAACTGAACGGTCAAAGCCCGCTGCAGATCAGCGAATCCGCAGCAGGGCTTGCTGCAGTCTTCACGGTGACGGAACCGGGGTTGTATCTGCTGGAAGTTGCGGGACTGACGTCGGCAGATTCCGGGCCGTTCACGGTCGCCATCAATGTCGCGGGCGATGCGAATGCTGATGGAAAGGCGGATGGTGTGGACAGCGAGTCACTTGAACCGCGTCAGGGAACAGTTCGCGGCGACGTGCGCTACGATGTCAGTCACGACGCCAACGGTGACGGACGAATTGATCGGCGAGACACATTCCTACTGGCGGCTAACTACGGTTTCATGGCATCTCCGTCGACCGGAACGACCTCCGGTGCAACAACCTTCGTCGGACCCACGCTGCCCACCGAGATTCCAGCCGTTCAGTTTGGCACGCAACCTGAACCGCCACAGCCCACAACGGAGGATCCGGACGCGAACAACACAACTGTTTCTTCCACCGTGATTCCTTCGATCAGCGGGCCGTTAACGACCTCCGGCGGCGACGCCGTCGCATGGCAGCCCATCCCCAACGGTAGCTTTGATTCCACGCTGGACAGCGGCGAATTCCAATGGACGTCGACCGGACAACTGTCGATCGACGGCGAAGTGGCTCGCCTGACGGAATCCGGCAGTCGCTATTCAACGCTGTCTCAGACCTTCCTCATTCCTGGCTGGGCCGACACGCTGCGGTTCACGGCATTCGTGGGACTCAATCAGTCAGATTCGTTGCCCGGCGACGCTTTCGAAGTGCGTTTGCTGGATCCCGTCACCGGTTCATCGTTGATTGGTGTCGTGTCAGTGCCCGGTCAAACCGATACGGCTCTCAGCGTGCAGGCGGACGGCGGAACATATTCCAGCGGACTGTTCTCGATCGACGAAACACTTATTGGCAGCACGTCGCAGATCGATTTAACACAACCGCACACCTTCGAAATTGACCTGACAGGTCTGGCTGTGGATTCTCTGGCAACACTGTCCTTCGTTCTGGTTGGTTTCGGAGCAGACGATGCCGTCGTGCTGATTGACGACGTGCTGATGACGGCTCTGAACGTGACGCCACCGGTGGCTCTGGGCGACGCAATTTCCACACCAGAAGACCAGCACATTCGTATTCCCGTGCTGGACAACGACACGCGCACAGACTTCATTGTCAATCCCACCAGTGTCACGGTCGGCACGCCGCCGCAGCACGGCACCGTGCTTGTGGATCGCTTGACGGGCGAAATTATCTACACACCGGACCCGGATTATTCCGGTACTGACAGCTTCACATATACCGTGGCCGACGTGGTCAACATGCCGTCCAATGAAGTCACTGTTGATGTGACCGTTGATCCGGTCGCAGACCAGCCGACTCTTTCCGTATCGGCCGCCGAAGGACTCCAGGACAGCCCGGTCGCACTCGACATTTTCGCGGCGCTGGAAGACTTTGACGGTTCTGAAGTCCTGCACGTCGACATCGTCGGCCTGCCGGCGGGTGCAACTCTGACCGCCGGTATCGAAACGGCTCCGGGGATTTATCGCCTTCAACCCCAAGATCTTAACAACCTCGCTCTGATTCCAACGCCCGGCATGGCGGACAACTTTCGGTTGCAGGTCACGGCTGTCACCACAGAAACAGCCACTGGTGAATCTGCCTCGCTGACAAAAGAACTGCCCGTCACCATTCAGGCGTCGATCGGTACTCCCGTGCAGATCACGGCCTTTGTTGTCAACCTGGGCGACAATCAGCGATCGCTCATTGAAAGCCTGTCGGTCACCTTCAACCAAGATGTCTGGATTGGTGACTTTGCGACTGACGTCGGCCTGGAAAGCCGCGTTCTGGGAGCACCGTCAGGATCAGAAGGTTCTCGCATTGACGTTCCGAATTCACGCTATGACTACAATCGCAGCTCACGAACGCTGACGATCGACATGCGAGGTCTCGCGGTTGAAGATCTGCAGTATCAGCTCGTGTTTAACACACTGGGCATTCGCAGTGCCACAGCTCGAAACGTGCGACTGGGATCGGCCATCCCGGGCTCTGATCAGGTCGCACTTGGCTTCCATCGTCTGTTGGCTGACTTCGACGGCACCGACATTGTCGACCATGCCGACCTCGACCTGTTCATGAACCAGTACCGAACGTCGAATACGGATTCGCAGTTCGACGACGCTTACGACCTGGACAACAGCGGCTCCACAGACCGCTTCGACTTCGCCATCTGGCGACGTCAGCAGGGACAGACAACAGACCAACACGGCCCGACCATCGGAGCCGCTCAGATTCAGCCGATCGCCATCGAACAGATCAATCAGGTCGACGGCACGGCCACTGGTGGAACGCTGCAACAGATCATCGCGGCTGATGCACTCGTTTCTGTTGCAGTGGTGGATACCAGCGAAATCGCGTCGTTCACGTTTACCATAAACGGCAACGAATCGGGCAATCTGACTGCGGAACTAAACGGTGGAGCCATGTTCCTGACTCGCAGTCACCTGGAATCTGTCTTGGGATCAACGCTCACGGAAGGTTCACACGACATCACGCTGACGGCCACCGATTCCTTTGGCAATGTTGCCACTCCGTTTGCACTGACATTGCTGATCGACACCGTGGCCCCGAATCGTCCAGGCACTCCGCAACTAGCGGCTGGCAGTGACAGCGGCAGTTCCGCGACAGACGGCATCACCAATGTTGTCCGTCCGCAGATCATGGTCACCGCAGAAGCCGGTTCTCTGGTCCGACTCTACGTGGACGGTCGCGAAGTGTCTCAGGCACTGACCACCGACGGCAACGTCACCTTTGTTCCGAATCTGCAACTGCTCTCCGATGGCGTCCACTCCGCCTATGCCATCGCGGAAGATGCCACGGGAAATCGCAGCGAACGTTCATCAACGCTGACGTTCACACTGGATACACGTCGTCCGGACGTCACATCACTGGGAGTTCCCGTCAGCGGCGGTCTGGCTTTGGAGACAACCGAATCCGTCACCACGCTGACCGGCCGTTCCGAAGCCGGTGCGACGGTCACGCTGAGGAATCAATCAGTCGTCGTGGATGAATCCGGTAGTTTCTCGATTCCGAACGTCAGCCTCACGGTTGGCGTCAACGAACTTGTCGTGCAAAGCGTCGATGTCGCCGGTAATCAGGCTCAGCGAACGTTCTTCGTCACACGGCACGGACTCGAAGCCGACGCGCCGGTCATTACCGCAGCACTGGTCAACGATACCGGACGCAGCACCAGCGATTCCATCACCTTCGATGCCACGATCGCGGGCACAGTGGCTGATGCCAGCAATATCACGCGACTGCGAGCCAGTCTGGACGGCAGCGCATTCTTTGACATCTTTGATACGTACAGCGCCGGGCAGTTCACGCTGACACCACAGCGTCTGGACCAGCTGGCCGGTGGCACGTTGCCGCAGGGACTGCACACCATCAATCTGCTGGCCGAAGATGAATACCTGAATATCTCGGCACTCACATCCACCTTCTTTGTGCTGGATTCGGTTGCACCGGCAGCTCCGGACAATCTGAAAACGGACCTGCCACCAAACACCGACGGCAACATCTCTAGCAGGTCCGGCAGCCTGACGCTGGAAACTCGCACAGAACCGAATGCCCTGCTACAGCTAAATGCCAATGGCCAGACAATTCACGAAGAATTGTCCGGCGGCAACATTCAGATTGTCACGGCCGGTCTGAATGACGGCAGCTATCCGATCTCGGCCATCGCCATCGACGTGGCCGGAAATGTCAGTCCGGCCACTCCAGCGCTGACCATTCACATCGACACGATCGCTCCCGACACGCCCACTTTGAACCTCGCGGCAGAATCCGATACCGCTCCTGTCGGCGACGGCGAAACGGGACTGGAATCCGTCCGTCTGCAGGGACGCACATCGGCCGATACCGTCGTCACGTTGTACCGCGTGCTGGATTCGTCGAACGTACTGATCGTCAGCACTACCAGTGATGCCAGCGGTGATTTTGTATTCGCGGACGTCATGCTTCGAGACGGCTCGAACACTCTGAAAGCGGTCGCATCCGACGCAGCAGGCAACGCGACGGAAACAACGCTGAATATTGTCAGCAATGTTCCTGATACAACGGGGCCTGTCATTACCGCCGCCGTCACAAATGACATCGGCCACGACACCACGGACGGCATATCAGCTCAACCGATCGTCGTGGGCATGGTGAATGATGCCAGCCGCATTGTGGCTTTCCGAGCTGGCATTGACGCGCCGGCAAATGTGGACATTCACGGGACACTCATCGACGGTGGTTTCCAACTGACGCTCGAACATCTGCGATTGATCGCCAATGACGGATTGCCGGACGGAATTCATTCACTGAATCTGGAAGCGGAAGACGAACACGGTCAGCTGTCCGCCAGTTTTGCCATCAACTTCCATCTGGAAACGCACCGTCCGCTGCCGCCAATTCAGCTTGATCTGGCGGACGCCAGCGACGTGGGCAGCGACGCATTCGATAACATCACCAGCAGCAACGTCGTGACCATCACCGCCGATGCGGAATCCGGGTCGCTGGTTCGACTGTACGTCGACGGCGTGGAAGTGGATCAAGCCATCGCGAACAGTCCGGTCACGTTCACCACAGCGGCACTCATCGATGGCCTGCACATCATTACCACAACGGCCGAAGGAATCGGCGGCAATGCCAGTCCGTTCACACCGCTATTGCGAATCACAGTCGACACGACTATCGCCGTTCCGACCTTGAAACTGGATCCGAGTTTCCAGGCAGCCAGTCTGGGACCGAATCAGACCACCAATCAGTTCGTCACCATCACCGGCACGGCCGATCCGAATGTCGATCTGCGAATCGCAGGTAGCGGACAGACCGTTCGAGCCAACGGCAGTGGTGGATTCCGGTTTACCAATGTACAACTGACCGTCGGCATCAACGACATCGAAGTGACGGCGACGGACATCGCCGGCAACACCGCTTCGTCCACCATCAGGATCACGTCGCAGGACGGAACGGCTCCCGTCATTGCGGCAAAGCTGTTCAATGACACCGGCAACAGCAGCACCGATGGACTGACGCTCGACCCCACCATCAGCGGCACGGTCTTCGACGCGTCGGGGATCACCAGCCTGACAGCGTCGCTGGATGGACGTCCGTTCGCAGACATTCGGCAACTGCTCACCAATGATGTGCTGCATATTGGTCATGCGGATCTGAATCGGCTGGCGGGTGGCAGTCTGTCCGATGACGTTCACACCGTGCGGCTGGTTGCTGTGGACAATAACGGCCTGGTTTCGGAAACAGCACAGGTCGAATTCCGTTACGATGGCACGCGACCCGCAACCGACAGTCCCGTCGATCTGTTGCGAGGCAGTGATACCGGCATCAGCATTGTTGACAATCTTACCAGCGACAGTACGCCAACCTTCCGTATTTTCATCCCCGGCGAACAGAACGCAACCGTCACGCTGTTTGCCGACGACGTTGAAATCGCGCGCACAATGGGCAGTGGAGTCGTCGACATTACGTCTCATGAACTTGCCAGCGGCACGTACGACATCACGGCGATTGTCAAAGACGCGGCAGCCAACATCAGCAGTCCGACTCCTGCTCTGTCCGTCACCATCGATACTGACAGGCCACTACAACCGGTGTTCGACCAGACCGGCGGTTCTCTGGGGCAAACGGTTTCTTCCACGATCACTCTGGCAGGCACAACCGAACCGAATGCCCGTATTGAACTGCTGGGCACAGGCACGAAAACAACCGCCGACCTAGACGGCAACTTTTCCGTCGAAGCCACTAAATTGGTTCTCGGACACAACGAATTCACGATTGTGGCGACCGACGCCGCCGGCAACAGCAACCCGTTCACGCGCACCATCACGCGAGTCGAACGTGAAGTTTCGGTTCAGCTCACCAACGATACGGACAATCCCGACGACAAACTCACTCGAGACGCCTCGGTACATGGTACGCTGCGACTTGACACGGTGATTACTTCACTAAAAGCCGGCTTCGATGACACTCAAACGGATCAGTTTGTCGATGTGACCAATCAGATCACAGGTTTCGATTTCGCCTTCAACAGCGACGACATCAGTCGTATCAACGGAGCTCCGCTGTCAACCGGTTCGCATGAACTGCATTTGGTTGCTACTGGACTCGACGGACTGTCGTCCGGGATAGTGACCTTCAGCTTTAACTACGACACACCTCCCATCCCCGACGTCTCGACAGACGTCGATCGACAGGAGGAATCAAACGATTATCGCTACAGCTTCGACGTTACAAATCCGACCGTAGAAACGCCGCAGGCTGCGGCTCCTGTTGCTTTTGGATTTGCAGCACTGATGGCTGATCCGGAACGCTGGAATATCACATCCTTCGTGATCCCGGTTCCGGACACTGTCACGCTCACGTCAATCGTGTCGCCATCCGGCTGGACAGCCACATGGATGGCCGGTGATGACCAAATTTCCTGGGCAACGTCATCCTCTGATAGCAGCCTAAAACCCGGAGATTCCACAACTTTCGGCTTCGTAGCCGATGCAGTCCCCGGTCAGTCACAATTCTCGTTCACTGCAGATGGTCAGGCCACGTCAGCGAGCATTCAGCATTCGTCATTTATTGGCGGCCCGGTCAGCGGCAACGGCCCGGCGATTGATGACCTGGGCTACAACGGCACCGAAGACGAAGTTTTGGTAGTGAATGCGGCAAACGGCCTGCTCGCCAATGATCTATTCGAAGACGACAGCAACCCACAGGTGACCGCCAGTACCGTCACCAGTTTTTGGGGCGTACCAGTCGCGCTGAACACCGATGGCAGCTTCACGTATGACGCATCACATGAAAACCTGCAGCGGCTGGCTGAAGGAGAAAGAGTTTCCGACTTCTTTGAATACACCGTCAACGGCAGTCAGCAGGGCACGGGCCTCGTCCGCATCGTTGTCGCTGGTTCCAATGATGCCCCGATTGCTAATCCGGACTTTCCAGATGCTGGTGACGGCGTTCGCCCAGAGTTTGTCACACGCGCCACATCGACCACGATCGTGCCTGTCGAACTATTGTTGAGTAACGACGAAGATGTCGATGTGAACGACAGCCCACCATCATTCAAGAGCGTCAATATCTTGAGTGAGGGCGGTGCCCGTATCGAACTCACCGACCAGGGGGTCCTCTATGACCCAACTGGCGTTCCGGCCCTGCTGGCACTTCCTGCGGGCGGACGACTTCATGACACGTTCGAATATCAGATTCAGGACGAACATGGCGTAGAAACCTCGGGAGTCGTCACGATTACCGTTCTGAGTCTACACAATGACGGTCCAGTGGCGATAAGCGACACGTATTCCGTAACCGAGGGTGAATCCATCTACATCGGTCCAGCATCAGGCCTTCTTTCCAACGACTTTGATCCAGATGGACTGGCAGCGGAACAAGGTCTTCTGGCAATCGGTGCTGACACATCGAATACTGCTGGCAGTGTGAGCGTCTTCTTTGATGGTTCGTTCGTCTATGAAGCTTTCGGAATAAGTGAGTTCCAGACACTTGCCGGTGGTCAGACAGCGACTGACCAGTTTTCCTACTCCATTACCGACGTCGATGGCGCAATTGCCACGGCTTCAGTCACAATCGTGATCATCGGCGTAAACGATCCGCCGGTTGCTCTACCTGACATCTATGACGCTGATGAGGATCAGCAGTTGCACGTCAGCAATTCGAATGGTCTGCTTGCGAATGACTTCGACCTTGATGAAATTGACGAGCTCATCGTCGATATTCAGAGTAGCGATGTGAAGACTCAACTTGGGGTGCCCCTCAATCTATTTCCTGACGGCAGCTTCAATTATGACCCTCGCGAAGTTCTGAATAACATCCCAAAGGACAAAACCCGCGAAGACACATTCCGCTATGCAGTTGGTGACGGAAATGGCGGCACGGCCTTTAGCTTAGTTACGATCACCGTGGAAGGGAAAAATGATGCTCCAACGGCAGAAGTCGACGATGTTACTCGTGGCTATGCGACAACATATAGCCTGCCTATTTCAATTTCCGCAGCACGGGGCGTGCTGGCAAACGATACAGATCCAGATGAAGGTGAGACGGCTCAACTTAAGGTTACGACAGTCGGATCAACTGTCTCGGACAACGGCGCCGCTGTTGTGCTGAATGAAGATGGAAGCTTCGTTTACGATCCGAGTCAATCTTCGGCTCTACAAGCAATGGCAGCAAACGGCGTGGACTTCGTCGACACGTTCTCCTATTCGATCGTCGACCCACATGGCGAAACCGCCATGACTACTGTTTCTGTCGTGCTGAAGACAGCGCCAGCACAGTACGAGTTCATCGTAGTGGCTCGAGAAGGAGAGGACGGCATTACCGACCTGGGTCGCGGGCCTTCAATCAACAATGATGGCACTGTTGCATATCGCGGAACAAACACCACTTCGTCGAGCCATCCATACCACCCGGAACGAGAATACGACAATCTGTATTCTTGGACCAACGCATCTGGCGCACCCGCAACAACTCCGTTAATGCACGAGATTCTCGCGTTGCCACGTGTGGACGGGTTTCCACTCGATAATCCACCTACGCAACAGTTCGGCGACTACGTCGACATTAACGATCAAAATCAGGTTCTCGCATGGCGCAACACTAACGCCGTCGTTTACATCGGTGCAATCTTCGGCTTTCTTCCAATAGGGGATATCCACACGATACCGCTTTCCTATCTCGAACGGTGGAATGCCGGGACGACATCACTTCCCGAGCCAATTGCGATGGGCGATGCGACGACGATCGCCCGGGGAATTCAATTGGGGGATCCATTCTTCCGCGACATGCAACGCTCGGCACTTGCCAGTCTTGCATCGCCAGCATTTGGCGGGGGCTTTGGTGCCCCAGTGGGAATTCGGATGTGGTTCCTAAATCCCGTTTGGGGCCAAACATGGCCGTCCAAATTCGATGAGTCCGGTGACTTCTCGATCGTCTACGGGAACCCGGCGATCAATAACCGATCTTTGACAGCGTTTCCTGCACAGCACGGTGTCGGTGAAAATCAGGAAATGTTTCTCGTCACCTCACCGCACGCGGGCCAGTTCGAACGCGTTGGAGCTGGAACACCAGGTTTCATTGCCGCGCCAGATATCGCAGACGACGGTCGGGTTGTGCTTGCGGCACCAACTGAAGTCGGCGGCGAAACGATACGCAATCTTTACAGTCTGCCGTATAGCCTCAACCCCAGTGATTGGAAGATAATAGCGCAGCCGGCACAGGATGAGTTCATCAATATTGGCCCCTATCCGTCGATCAGTGATGATGGATCGCTAATGGTGTTTTCTGCGGAGCATGAACAACTCGGCAGAGGGTTGTTCGTCGCCAATCCGAAGACCGGACAATGGTCTAAGGTTGCGGGTGTCTCTGGTGACTCAATTCCTGACAATTCTGAACGTCCGCTCTTGGATCCCGGGGAGATTCATGTTGACGCCAACGACAACGGCGAATTCGATGCAGGGGAGGACTTTGGTCCATTCTCGAACATCTTTCTTGATGAAACAGGCGTTGATCACCACCTGTCAATCCAGAAAGTCTCAGGCATAAACACTGAGTTAGGAGATGCGACTTACCAGATCGCGTTCATGGCGGAGACTGGAAGTGGACAGAACGCGAGAACGGGGCTTCACACGATCACTATTAAGCCGAACGGCGATTTCATCGAAACGGAAGAGTCCAGTGAGCTCGAATTCCCTGTCGAAAGCGAAGCGCTCATTGGTCATCAGCGAGTTGCTAACATCGGCGAGATCGTGGCGAGCGTCGGAACCGTAACCGAAATCGGACTCTACGATTCCATCAGCACGGATGGTCAATTGGCGTTCTGGGTCACTGCGGATGTGGAAGGTAAAGGTTCTCTGGAAGCCATTGTTGTGACGAAACTTTCGTCGCTCGATCTTGATGTCGATTCGAACAATGACGGAAGCATCGATCGAGTTAACTCTGGATCCGACGATCCGATCGAAGATATCGAAGGCCACTCGGGAATCTTCATAAGCTCAGGCCGCGGAGACGCAGACGGAGACGGTGTCCCGAACTTTGCTGACGGCTTTAACGCTACTGGCGACGTCCGAGACGACAGCAACGCAGGAGCTATCTTTAAGGAACTGCGATTCTCAATCCCGGCGTCCGCAGGAATCGATCTTTCAACCGCGGAAATTCGGTTTACGTATAGTGCTTCGCGACCTGAGCAGGTGACGTTCGATACGACAGAACAACAATGGAAGGCCGGAGAAGGTGCTCTCAGAATTTGGGCGAAGGATGGTGGCGAAGTCCGTAACGTGGCGTCGCTCAGCGGTGGCGGAGACTTTTTGGCTCCGGGAGTTTCCTACTCCGCGGAACAGTTGGGCATTACATCGGCAAAGCGAGAAACGACCTTCTACATAGAGGGTGTTTCTCCGGACATTCTCGGCGGTAGTGAACGCATTGTCGTAGAGATTGTCGGTGAAGACGCTCAGGATGCGGTGCGTGTGACGATCGGAGAAGATCTGCTGGACATCGACTCAGACAACAACAACGGATTCGAATTGCCGGACGGATCGCTTGAAGAGGAATTGATCGAAGATGCCGTCGGTGACTCGAAAAAGCCGATTCCGGGCAAGATTATCAAAGTTAACAACGACGACACAGACGGAGACGGCATACCGGATTTTGCAGATGGTTGGAGCACTTCTTTCGAAGGCAACAATCCTAAAGAGCACGTGTTGAACGAACAGTTTGTACCGATCATCGTGCGCCTACCGTCCGACGCAGATGTTGACACCGCGACATTTGAGTTCACGTACAGCGAATCTCCAGTGTCTGATGTACAGAAGCGCGGTGAAGGAACATACGAATCCCCGTGGGTATACCGTGTTTCACCGCAAAGTGGTCACCTTAGAATTTGGAGCGTTCCGGGTGGCGATAGTCGCGACGCGCGCGACGTACTCGATGGCGGACATTTCCTGTCATCTGGTGTACAGTACTCCGCAGCTGATCTCAAGTTCGGTGATCCCGACGGGGACGGAGTTCAGACTGCTACGCTCTATGTCGAGGCAGTCCGGCCAAGCGACGGCATTGGAGACGATGCAACCCGTATCGCAGTTGCATTCGATCCGGATGGCGATGGCGACTTGCCAATTGCGGATGGAGATGCCGTGCGCGTCACGGCTGTGGATTTCTCTCTGGCCTTCGATGATCGTTCGGGTAACGAGATTTACGTGGACACGACAACCTCATCCTCTCCGTTTCGGTTCTGGCTCAACGATGACTCCGATACAGACCAAGGACTTGAATCGCACGACTGCAATCCGGGAGGCATCGACGATTGTGAGCGATTTACTCCCGACTACCTGACTCGCGGAATTGTCGGAACACGCGACCTGGAAGACTTCGCTTCTTTCCAGATTACAACGTCGGTTCTCGAACAATTCGGGGACGAGGTTTCTCTGACGCTCAGGTTTGAGCCAGAAAATGGAGCACCGAGGATAACAGTTTACGAATCCAACACCCTCGGAAATCAGTATCTCTTCGATCAAAGCGTCGCGGAGCAGACTGTCGACTTTGCCAACGATCGTTCGGACCGTCGGCGAGTGATTAAAACGTCCGCCAATGTCGTTGGGACGTCCGGCTTTGAAGCCCATAAAAGCGGGAATGAAATTGGACAGTTCCTGTTTGAGGCGACGCACGTCGGTAGTGGTAGGCTAATTGCAGAACTGCGAGACGCGGATGGAAACCTTGTTCTGTCTGACGCGACCTTTGTTGAGTTGGGCGGGACGACAGATTTTTACGATCTCTACACTGTCGGTCATGATAACAGCACGGCCGATACTCAGATTCCCACTCGTCCGGAACCGCGGAGGAGAGGCACAACACTTGGCCCACTTACCACCTATACGCCGCTCTATCAGCAAGGCTGGCGTGGGACCGCAGTTGGCGAAATGTCTCCTCCGCCGGAAGTGGATTACGTGTTGTTTGTTCACGGGTGGCGGATGCTTCCGGACGAACGTGAACACTATGCTGCTACATCCTTGAAACGCATGTACTGGCAGGGATTCAATGGAAGGTTCGGTGCTTATTCGTGGCCCACGCTTTGGACACCGCGCGACAACTGGCTCGAAGTTCCAGAAGATGCGGACAACTACAACCAAAGTGAGTATCGGGCATATCTATCGGCCCAAGGACTTTTTAGTCTGTTTGTTGATCTGAATGCGCAACGATCATCAGCGACGGATCGGATCGGGACGATCAACGTTTTTGCGCATAGCATGGGAAACATCGTCGTAAGTGAGGCATTACGACTTGCGGCGAATTCCGGAGTTAGGAATCTGATTGATACATACGTGGCTTCCCAAGCAGCAGTAGCAGCACATGCCTACGATGCCAGCCAGTTCGACCGGATTCCGACGCTTAAAGAAATTGCTTACCAGACTCCGGAAGTCTACGCAGAATACCCACTCACCAAACAGCCATATTTTGCAGACATACATCTCGCAACGCGGCGTCTCGTGAATTTCTCCAACGTGAATGACAACGCCACCACATATGCGTGGAATCTCAACCAATGGTCAAAGCCTCAAACAATCGGTTTATCGCTTGCTTCACTCGACGACAATGAGCGGACGATTCAGGATTACCACTATGATCCCGTTGACGGATGGGTTTCCAACAACCCGGTTCGCATATTGGCGCCACCGATTACAAATTCAGATCAGTCCGACTTCGACGTGAATCGATATGAGATCTTCGCCTTTATTGCTGAAGCCAGATCTGCATCGCTCGGAGCGACGGACACAGCTGTCGCTGGATTCGACAACGTTGTCAGCTTCGACGAATTCGGAGAAGCACATAGCGGGCAGTTCGAGGGAAGCAACATGCAGAGGTACGGATACTGGCAGCAACTTCTCTCTGAATTTGGCATCCTTCAGCTCTGGCGTCCGTAATCTGTTGCGGCTCGTTGGACCTCAGTGGTCCCATCTTTTGGCAAGCCGAGTGAGCCTCCTTTGAGCGTCGTCAAAAATCGGTGTCTGATCCGCTAACGCTGTCAGACATTGTGCAATGTCGGTGACGCCCGCTGCTGCGAAAAAACACGTCATATTTGGGCCGCAAAAACCTTTACTTGTTGAAAGCTGACGGCCGACTGGGAAGAATAGGATCTTTACGTCATTTCATTCTCCTGTTACGAGGTCATACCGTCCGCCAACGGTTGGTCTCTTTTTTGGAAGCTGGGGTCCATGCTCCTTACTCGTTCATTGAATCTTAATTCGCAGTCGACACGTCGATCTTCAGCCCGGAAACATAGTCAGCAGATCGGCATCGAGCGCCTTGAGCAACGCGCTATGCTCGATGCATCGGCGATCGCAACGGAATTGCTGCTGAATACTCAGACGGCCAAGGCTCAGGCGTTTGATCATCACGTGAATCAAACGGTTGCCGGATTGCCGGACGGTGGATTCGTTTCGGTCTGGCAAAGTGGACGGCAGGATGGTTCCGGTTGGGGAATCTTTGGGCAGCGATTTGATGCGGCTGGCGTCAAAGTCGGGACGGAATTTCAGGCCAATCAGACGACTCGGTTTAATCAGCGAGGAGCATCGGTTGCTGCGGCCGACGATGGTCGGTTTGTGGTGACTTGGCAAAGTTTCCGACAGGACGGTAGTTCCATTGGCATCGTCGCTCGCGTGTTCGCCGCGGATGGTTCCCCGTCGAGCAGTGAGTTTGTTGTGAATCAGACAACTCGAGGTGTGCAGAATAATGCCGACGCCACCTTCCTGAATGATGGCAATATCGTCTTTACCTGGAGTGGTCGCTCCGGAGCGGACAGACATGGTGCCGTTGCTCGTGTCTTTGCTGCTGATGGTACGGCCGTCACGAGTGAAGTTCAGGTCAATCAGTTCACAAAAGGTATTCAACACGATCCTGCCGTCGCTGCGGATTCGGATGGTGGGTTTTGGGTTACGTGGCATGGTCGAGGAGCAGGAGATCGCAATGGCGTTTTTGCTCGGCGATTTGATGCGGCGGGAACTCCGCTGGCGAATGAGTTTCTGGTCAACAACGTGACCAAGCGAGCTCAATCGCGTCCCACCATCGCTGCGTCAGATGACGGACGAATTCTGGTTGCTTGGCAAAGTCGTCGACAGGATGGCAGCGGTCTGGGCGTGTTTGCTCGACTCTACAACAACGATGGAACAACGATCGGCACTCCGTTTCAGGTGAACCAGACAACTCGCCGATTGCAGTTTCGCCCTGCCGTGGCGTTCACGTCCGATGGTGGTTTTGCGGTGACCTGGACGGGGCGTGGCTCGGGAGACCGGTGGGGCATTTTTCTGCGTGAGTACAACGCAGACGCAACGCCGGAAGGCAACGAGCGACTGGTCAACACGACCACCAAGGGCTGGCAGGCTCGTTCCGGAATCGCCCGCACCACAAGCGGCTTCGTGGTCACGTGGACAGGCCGAGGAGCCGGTGATCGTCGTGGAGTCTTCGCCAGCCTGTATGAAGAAACGCCGGTAACGTCCATCAACTTGTTGCCGATCACAGATCAGACGATACCGGAACTCCAAACACTCACGGTGAACACTGCGCTGCAGACAGCCGCGGCCGGGACGGTGTTCTCCTTTGTCGGCGACGCACCAACGGGAGCAGCGATTGATTCTGCCACCGGCGAAATCACATGGAGGCCAACCGAAGCTGACGGACCCGGCACGTTCGATTTCACTGTCCGAGCCACCTCCAGCGCCACTACCGACGACGAAGCATTTCAGGTGACCGTCAGTGAAGTCAATCAGGCTCCGGTTCTGGCATCGATCGGGAATCGTGCAGCCGTCCTGGGAGAGACGGTTTCCCTGACCGCGACGGCTTCCGACACCGATGTACCAACCAATACTCTGACGTTCAGTCTGGCAGCCGGAGCACCAAGTGGAGCCACCATCGATCCAGCAACGGGAGCATTTTCCTGGAGCGTTCCCGCTGATAACGGGGTTGGCGATGTCAGTGTTACGGTTCTGGTCGCGGACGACGGCAATCCCGCATTGACAGATTCCGAAACCTTCATCATTTCGGTCGCGAGTGCTGCGGTCGCTCCGGTTCTTGCAGCGATTGGCGATCAGACGGTTGACGAAGGTAACACCGTCACGTTTACGGCTCAGGCGACTGACGCCAATTCACCCAATGACACGCTGACGTTTTCGCTGGGAAGTGGTGCTCCGGCAGGTGCCGCGATCAATGCCAGCAGCGGCGTATTCGCGTGGACAACCGAGGAAGCAGACGGTCCGAGCGTGACCAATGTGACGGTGATTGTCACGGACAGCACGGGGCGTACAGATCAGGAAACCGTTCAGGTCGCGGTTGGCGAAGTCAATCAGGCCCCCGTCCTCGCGTCGATTGGTGATCGCAGCGTCAACTCAGGTTCAACGGTCACGTTCACGGCCTCAGCGACGGATGCAGATTCACCGGCAAACACATTGACCTACAGCCTTGCCACGGGAGCTCCCAGTGGAGCCACCATTGATCCGAACACCGGAGCGTTTTCGTGGAATGTCCCCGCGAATGCGTCGACTGCTAATGTCAGTGTCACTGTTCAGGTGACCGACAACGGTACTCCAACGCTGTCAGATTCCGAAACCATCACAGTTGCAGTCACAAACACATCGTCGATTCCGACGGTCAGTATCGGTGATGTGTCGGTCAACGAAGGCGATGGCACTGCGACGTTAACACTGACGCTTTCCGCAGCGGCTGGAACTGCCACATCCGTGAATGTGGCGACTTCTGCGGGAACGGCATTGTCGGGAGCAGACTATACGGAAACGACAACGCTGGTTTCGTTTGCCGCCGGCGAGACTCAGAAGACCGTCAACGTCCCCATTCTGCAGGATCTACTGGATGAACCTGCAGAAACTTTCAGCGTGAACGTGAGTAATGTCAGTGGGCTGACCGTGAGTGACGGGACAGCCGTCGTCACAATTGTCGACGACGATCCGACACCGACACTCACTATCAACGATGTGTCGCAAAACGAAGGCGATTCCGGAACGACGGCCTACACGTTTACGGTTTCCCTTTCAGCAGCGTCCGGTCAACAGGTCACGACAGACTTTGCGACCGCTGACGGGACGGCAGGTTCCAGCGACTATCAGGCCGTGACTGGGACACTGACATTCGCTCCTGGCGAAACATCTCAGACCATCGTTGTTGCCGTGAATGGCGACACGGGACTGGAAGCCGATGAAACATTCACCGTCAATCTGTCGTCTGCAGTGAACGCTACTATTGGCGATGCGACAGGGCTGGGCACGATTGTCAACGACGATACCATTGCAGCCGTCAGTGCGGCAGATGTGACCGTCAATGAAGCGGACGGAACGGCCACGGTGACGCTGTCACTTTCCGCAACAGTTGCTGCAACAACTTCCGTCCAGGTAACGACCTCAGCCGGCACTGCCACTGCTGGAGCCGACTACACAGAGACAACCACCACAGTGACGTTCATCGCTGGTGAGACGCAGCAGACGTTTCAGATTCCAATCCTGCAGGATCTGCTCGACGAAGCTGACGAAACGATCATGGTGACTCTCAGCGGTGCCGCTGGTCTGAACATTGATGACGCTCAGGCAATCGTGACAATCGAAGATGACGATGCCCCACCGTCGCTCAGCATCAACGATGTGTCTGTATTTGAAGGTGATACGGGAATGACCGTGCTGGTGTTCACTACCACATTGAATGCCGTTTCCGGGCAGGTAGTGACCTTTGACTTTTCGACGGCGGACGGCACAGCCGAATCTGCTTCGGACTATACCGCGTCATCCGGCACAACCACCATTGCCGTCGGTGCAACTCAGCAAACAATTATCGTTCAGGTGCTAAGCGACACAGTGGCGGAAGCTGACGAAACACTCAGCCTGATTCTATCAAACGCTGTGAATGCAACATTGTCTGATGATACTGGTGTGGGCACGATTCTTAACGATGATGCCCTGCCGACGATCGCGATTGGTGATGTGACTGCATCAGAATCCGCTGGCGTTCTCAGTTTTCCAGTGACATTGTCCGCTGCCGCTCAACAGGAAATCACGGTCACCTTCGCAACAGCGGATGGATCGGCGACCGCAGGCAGCGATTACACCGCAACAACAGAAACACTGACCTTCGCTGCCGGTGAGACTCAGAAAACGATCGACGTCGCAATCACAGACGATTCTGACGACGAGCCGGACGAAACGTTGTTCGCAAATCTGACCAATGCTTCCAATGCCACGATTGCGGACGCTCAGGGGATCGGCACAATTGAAGACGACGACGCTCCAACGGTAACGATTTCGATTTCTGATGCCGCGGTTACAGAAGGCAGTTCAACTACAGGACCGGTTGCATTTTCCGTTGGAACTCTGGCGGCTGGTCAGGGCACAGAATCGATCGTGACTGGCAGGCTTAACGAAGATACTTTTCGAGATGTGGCAGTGGCGAACACAAGTGCCGACACGGTTTCCGTGATGATGTCGAACGGTGATGGCACATTTCAAACGGCTGTATCGCTTGCCACTGGCGACCAACCCACTTCGATTGTGGCTGTTGATCTAACCGGTGATGGGCTGGGTGCGCTTGTCACCGCGAATCGTGGAGACTCAAGTCTTTCGATCTTCCTGAATAGTGATGGAACGTTTACGGCCAGCACGATCGCACTTCCCGGTGTCCCATTGTCTGTCGTTGCCGGAGATTTCGTCGGAGATTCTTCTCTGGATCTCGCGATCGCCGTGCAAAGCACAACTGCCGGACAACCCGCATCCGTGCGAATTCTGCCCGGCAATGGGGACGGCACGTTTGGCACTGCCCTGACGTTCCAAGGTGGCTTTGATCCGTTTCTGCTGTTGGCTGCGGATCTAAACGGCGGTGGTAAAGACGAACTGGTGTCCGTGAATGATTCCAGTGGCATGACGATCCTGTCGAACAATGGAAGTGACGTTTTCACAGCAACGGCAACATTGACAGCGACCGGAAATCCCGTGTCGGGAACGGTTGCGGATGTGAATTCGGACAGCGTTCCGGATTTGATTCTGATCACCTCGGGTGCAACGGCGGCTCACGCATTCGTTAACGACGGCTCAGCCACGTTCGGTTCGGCCATGACCACGCCTCTGGATCTTTCCGTCATCCCTGACGCCCGATCGGTGGTCAGTGGCGACTTCAACAACGACACAATCTCGGATATCGCAGTCGTCGATGCCGATCGGGATAACGTCGTGGTGCTGACCGGAACCAACGATGGCAATTTCACATTCGCCGCCAGTTTCGACGTGGGAGCAGCTCCGTTTGGAATTGTGGCCGACGACCTGAACAACGATGGAGCACTCGATCTGGCCACCGCCAACTTCGTCGGTAATTCAGTCACAACGCTATTCAGTTCACGAGATCAAACCAACGCGGCTTTCGTCATTACCCTGAGTGCCGCGAGTCAGCAGATTGTGACCGTTGATTACACAACCGTTGACGACAGTGCAAAAGACGAGAACAGCGACAACGACTACACTCGAAGAACCGGGAGCATCACGTTTCAACTAGGAGAAACTCAGAAAACCGTTTTCGTCCCAATCACCGACGACTTGTCCGATGAATCCCTTGAGCAGTTCTTCATCGACCTGCTCAATCCCCTGAACGCCCTGATTTTCGACGGCCGAGGCGGTGCGGAAATCATTGACAACGATTGATAGTCTAGCGATGGCTCCGACGTCAACGACCATTTGCGCCTCACATTGATGGCAGGGGCTCGTCGACACTCCGCGAGTTATCGGTTTCAACAGTCCATGCCCAGAACTCCCTCACAAAATTGCAACTATGGGCCGCAACGTTTCGTCGTCGACAAAAGAGATTATCCTTGGCAGACACTTGGAGCCAGCGAATCATTCTTGGCGGTTGACGATAAAACTGGCTATCACAATTCGTCAGAATCAGACCCTGTAAGATCGCTACGTAGAAACCTAGACGGTCTAAATTCCAATCTGGTGAGCGATCATATATTTCATTCGCGTGCAGGCCGGCCCTGAGAATAGAAGCATACATTCAGTATGCTCGGCTCAAAAAAACTGAGAGAGCTGTCAGTGGCATCAAATAGGAGTGTCGATTCGCTAAATCGCCGTCCGCGATAAATGGGCGCATGGTCTTATGCGGCCGTTGTTAATGTTCTGCTGTGGATTGTGACATTGTGTATGTCGAGGTATCCGCGCTCCAGTAAGCAGTTCCGAATGGTTGGTTTATGTACTCCCGTCGCCATGCCTTTCGCTGGCTAGAGCCAAAGATGGTGTGGATTGGTCACCACAGGTGATGTTGAGGCATCCGCACCAATAGCGGGAAATCACAGTGAGTCGCAGAGCCTCGAATGTGAATACGGCAGCTGTTCTTCGAATCAATTCACTTTAAAATCGGTGGTAAATACTGAATTGAATCGATACTCTGAATTCTGTGATTTTCACACTTTCCTGCACGTGGAGACTGACACATGGTCGAACTCGCTGACAACCAATCTTCAACGACGGTCAATCGGGTTGCCCAGGTCGTTGGGAAACGAAACCGCGTCCGCTCCCATTTCGATGACCTCCTGAAATCGCCCGATGAGCTTGCAAAGCAACTTCTTGCGAAGGAATTGGCCAATGAACTTTGGTCCCGACTGCCGATCTCGCGATTTGCGGAGGAATCTGGCGACCGAGGGATTGAGCATACCATCCTGAGCGTTACGGCGAGTACTTCTCAGGTGCAGACGTGGTATGGGGAACTGAGTGAATTCGTCACTGCCATCGCGCGAGCCGCAACAGAACTCCGGGGCGATGCGTTGCCAGACGCGATGCGAACCGAGCTGGCTGCGGACGTGGAACAGCAGATGCTGGTACAGATTCGGTTTCCCTTACCCCCGCGTTCTTTCGTTGACTATAAGTTTGCTAATCTTCCCCCAGCCGAAGCGTGGACACAGGCACACCAAAATCTCAAACGAGCGTGCGGCGAGTTTGCTAATCACGTCTTTACTCTGTTCGACACACTCCAACAGAAGAAGATCGTCGGTCAGATTCAGGAGACGTCGTCAACTTGCCGCTTTACTTATTTTCGCCGAGTTGCTGTCGCTGAATTGGCCGGCACGAAAACATCGCAACGAGTGGATCA